>LNEZ01000074.1 GCA_001464215.1 Rhizobiales bacterium Ga0077548
TTGTTGGAAAGCAAGTGCAGATTGCCTTTGCGATCGACAGCGCGGACTTCGACAAGGGCATCTTTCGTCTCGCCGCCATAGGCGCCCGCGTTCATGCGCAGCGCGCCACCGATAGCGCCTGGCACCCCGCGATAGAACGCAAGACCGCTCAGCGAAGCATCGGCCGCGGCACGCGCTACTTTCACGTCGGGCACGGCGGTGCCTGTAGTCACGAGATTATCTTCGACTTTCACTTCGTTGAAGCCGCGCGCAAGACGCACGACAATGCCGGGCACACCGCCGTCGCGCACGATGAGATTCGAGCCGAGACCGATCACCATCACCGGATGATTGGAAACGCTCGCCAGAAAGTATGCGAGATCTTCTTCGTCGGCAGGCGTGAACAAAACTTGCGCCGGTCCACCGACACGAAACCACGTGATTTCCGCAAGCGGCGGGTTCGCCAATAGACGCCCGCGCAGCTTTGGCGCGAGAACTTGCAGTTCAGGCAGAAGATCAGCGAACGCCATTACTTCTTCGCAGCCAGTTCGCCGGGCAGTGCATAAGCCCACTGCGTGATGTTGCCGGCCCCGAGAAGGATGACGTAATCGCCCTTCTTCGCGAGCGTAGCGACTTTCGCGGCAAGTTGCTCCGGGCCTTCGAGCGGCGACACGTCACGATGCCCGCGCGAACGTATGCCGTTCACCAAGGCGTCGCGATCGACGCCCGGAATCGGCGCTTCGCCTGCTGGATAGACCGGCGCCACGATCACGTGATCCGCGTCATTGAAACAGGTGCAAAACTGCTCGAACAGCGCCTGTAGCCGCGTGTAGCGATGCGGCTGCACCACCGCGATGACTTTCCCTTGGGTCGAAGCACGCGCGGCTTTCAAGACGGCTGCGATTTCGACCGGGTGATGACCGTAGTCGTCGAAGATCACGGCACCGTTCCAGTCGCCGGTTTTCGTAAAGCGGCGCTTCACGCCGCCGAAGCCGGCAAGCGAAGCGCGGATTTTCTCGTCATCCATGCCGAGTTCATGCGCGACCGCAATCGCCGCGGTCGCATTGAGTGCGTTGTGGTGCCCCGGCATCGGCAGCTTCAGATTCTTGATGTGATGCTCAGCCCTTCCTTGGCGCGCTTGAAACAAGACGCCGAACTGTGCGATTCCGCCTTCGAGCTTCACATCGACGAGGCGCGCATCCGACTGCGGATTTTCGCCGTAGGTAATGACACGGCGATCCGCGATGGTGCCGACCATGTCCTGCACGACCGGATGATCGATGCACATCACGGCAAAGCCGTAGAACGGCACGTTCTCGACAAAGGAGTGAAAAGATTTTTTCACGGCATCGAACGTGCCGAAGTGATCGAGATGCTCGGGATCGACGTTGGTGACGACCGCAATGTTGGCGGGCAACTTCAGAAATGTACCGTCGGATTCGTCGGCTTCGACCACCATCCAGTCGCCGGCACCCAGTCGCGCGTTGGTGCCATAAGCGTTGATGATGCCGCCGTTGATCACGGTCGGATCGAACCCGCCGCCATCCAGGAGTGCCGCGACCATCGAAGTGGTCGTGGTCTTGCCGTGTGTGCCCGCAATCGCAATGCAGGATTTCAGCCGCATCAGCTCGGCGAGCATTTCTGCGCGGCGCACGACCGGAAGCCGCTTCGCGCGTGCGGCGATCAATTCCGGGTTGTCCCGCTTGATCGCGGAAGAAATGACGATCACCTCCGCGCCCTCGACATTCTCCGCCTTGTGACCGACCACGACGCCGATGCCGTGCTCGCGCAGACGCTTTACATTTGCGCTGTCGGCAACATCAGAGCCGCGGACGGAATAGCCGAGATTGGCGAGCACTTCGGCAATACCGGACATACCGATGCCGCCGATGCCGATGAAATGGATCGTGCCAAGTTTGAGGGGAAGCTTCATAGACCTGCGCCGGAGATTAGGGCGCTACTCCTGCCACTTTCGCGACCAGATCGGCAAGCCGTTCGGCGGCGTCGATCCGGCCTTCCGCCTTGGCGGCTTTCGCCATCGCTGGCAGCAACGCAGGATCATTGAATAAAGTGGTCAATTCCGAGGCAAGTCGCTCCGGCGTGAAATCACTTTGCCGTATCAGGATCGCACCGCCCACATCCGCGAGCGAAGAGGCGTTCGCAAGCTGGTCCTGATCGATCGCGCCCGGCAGCGGCACCAGAATAGAGGGCCGCCCGATCGCGGCCAGTTCGGAAACGGTCGAGGCGCCGGAACGTCCGATCACGAGATGCGCACTCGCGATCTTCGCGGGTAGATCGGCGAAGAAGGGCGCGAGTTCATGTTTGATTTCGAGACGGCGATAAATGGATTGCGCCTGCGAAAGATCTTCCTCGCGGCTCTGCTGGACGATATCGAGCCGCGAGCGAGTTTTTTCGTCAAGCAGTGTGATTGCACCGGGCACGATCTCGCTCATCACCCTCGCGCCCTGGCTGCCGCCGAAGATGACGAGCTTGAGGGTCGAAGTTTCCGTGATCAGGGGATACGCTTCACGCGCCGCCACGGCGACCGCAGGACGAACCGGATTTCCAGTATGCGTCGCCTTGCGCTCTAGCGAGGCACTTGCCGTGCGCGGATAGCCGGTCGCAATCGCGGTCGAAAATTTCGAGATCAATTTATTCGCGCGGCCCATGACCGCATTGGCGTCATGGATGATGGTCGGAATGAAAAGCAGCTTTGCCGCGAACATCGGCGGCAGCGTCGGGTAGCCGCCGAAGCCGACGACTGCGACCGGCTTTAATTTTAACAGCAGGAGGATCGAACGCAGCGTGCCGATGCCAAGACGAATGAGCGTCAGCGCAAACCGCAGTGGATTGCCGCCACGCAGCGTATCGGCGGAAACGACATGGACATCGCCCGCCGGAAATTTTCCGAGATAGTTCGAGACGCGATGATCGGTGACGAGATCGACGCGAAAGCCGCGCGAGACCAGCACATTCGCAAGCGCTTCCGCCGGGAAAAGATGTCCGCCGGTGCCGCCCGCCGCGAGCAAAATCAGCGGCGCTTTCGCGCCTTCGCTCATGCCCGCGCGCCCCGCAACTCGTAATCTTCCTCGACATCGCGAAGCCGCGGATGCTTCCGCGTGAGCGCAATCAGCATACCCATACCGAACGCGAGGGAGATCAGCGAAGAACCGCCATAGGACACGAACGGCAGCGTCATGCCTTTCGACGGAATGAGATGCAGGTTCACCGCCATCGCGATCGAAGATTGCAAGCCGAACAGAAGCGCGATTCCGGAAATCGCAAGACGGACGAAGGGATCTTCCTCGCGCGATGCGTGCCACAGCGCGCGGATCACCACGAAAGCAAACAGTGCAACCAGGATCAGGCACAGCACGATGCCGAATTCTTCCGCCGCGACCGCGAAAATAAAATCCGCATGACCGTCCGGAAGAATACGCTTCACGGTACCCTCGCCCGGCCCCTTGCCGAGCCAACCGCCGCGCATGAAGGATTCGATCGCGGTGTCGATCTGGAAGGTGTCGCCCGAGCCGGGATCGATGAAGCGGTCGATGCGCGAGCGCACGTGATGGATTGAGTGATAGGCGATAACAAGTGCCGAGAGCGCGGCACCGCCGATACCGGCAACCCATACCCAGCGCAGACCGGAAACGAAAAACAGCGCGCACCACACGAGCACGATCAGCACGGTCTGACCGAAATCAGGTTGACGCACGAGCAGAAACACCACGGCTGCGAGCGAGATCATCGCAAGCGCCGTCGAAGGCATCTGCGGATTGCGTTTCGCTTCGGCAAAAACCCATGCCGTCAGCACGATGAAGGCGGGCTTCAGAAATTCCGACGGCTGCAAGCTGAAGCCGAGGATCGAAAGCCAGCGCCGTGCACCTTTCACTTCCGCACCGATGAAAAGCGTCAGTGCAACCAGCACGAAGCTGACAGCAAATACGATCAGCGCGACACGACGGATTTGCCGCGCGTCCAAGAGCGAGGTCGCAACCAGAACAATGACAGCCGGCACGAGATAAAGCGCCTGCCGGTGCACGAAGAAAAAGGGATCGACTCCGAGCCGGGTCGCAAGCGGCGGCGACGCCGCAAGCAAGAGAATAATGCCGAGCAGCACGATCGCGAACAGCGCGCCCAACAGCAGGCGATCCACCGTCCACCACCACTCGCCGAACAGCGTTCTTTGTGCGCGCGAAACCACTCTTCCGTCCCCTTAACAGTCCTTAACGGACCATAGAGCGAACCAGTGAACGGAACGTATCTCCCCGGATTTCGAAATTCGGGAACTGGTCATAGGAGGCGCAGGCCGGCGACAACAGCACGACCGGGTGCTGCAAATTCGCGGCTTCCGCGTCTTTGGCTGCTTCCGCCACCGCTTTGTCCAAAGTGCCGGAAATCGTGTGCGGAACCGCGCCAAGTTGCCGCGCAAACGCGTCGGCGGATTCGCCGATCAGGTACGCTTTTTTGATTCGCGGAAAATAGCCCTCCAGACCGGCGAGCCCGCCCTCTTTGGGCTTGCCGCCCGCGATCCAGAAAATTTCCGTAAAGCTCGCGAGCGCACGCGCGGCTGCGTCCGCGTTGGTCGCCTTGGAGTCGTTGATGAAGAGCACCGCGCCTTTGCGGCCGACTTCTTCCATGCGGTGCGCAAGACCGGGAAACGTTTTCAGCGCCGCCGCGATCTGCTCATAGGAAATGCCGAGCGCATCGGCAGCTGCGAAGGCGCAGGCCGCGTTCTGCGCGTTGTGGGTACCGCGAAGCGAGCCGATGCCGGTGAGCGGTGTTGTGAAAATATTCGCACCGCCCTGCGCGAAGATTATTCGCTCGCCGTCGAGAAAAATTCCGTCGGAAAGCGGACGGCGAACCGAAATGCGAACAACGCGCGTTCCCGCCTGCTCCGCGCGGTCAGCGATTGCCGCAGACAGATTGTCATCGACGCCGACGAGAGCAGTGCCGGCGGCTTGTACGCCCGCGATCAGCCGCGCTTTCACGCTCGCGTAATGCTCAAACGTGCCATGCCGGTCGATGTGATCAGGCGAAAGGTTCAGAAGCACGCCAACCGAAGCATCGAGCGACGGCGCAAGATCGATCTGGAAAGACGAGCACTCGATCACGTGAACGCGCGCCGGCGACGGCGGATCGAGTGCGAGGATCGGCGTGCCGAGATTGCCGCCGAGCGCGACTTCACGGCCCGCGCTCTGTAAAATATGCGCGATCAGCGCGGTCGTCGTCGACTTGCCATTGGTGCCCGTAATCGCGACGAACGGCGCGTTCGGCGCCCGCGCTTTGCGCTCGCGGCAGAACAGTTCGATGTCGCCGATCACTTCGACCGCGGCATTACGCGCGAGCCCCACGCTCCAGTGCGGCACCGGGTGCGTGAGCGGCACCCCGGGCGCAAGCACCAGCGCAGCACACTTGCTCCAGTCGATCTCGCGAAGGTCTTTCGTCTCGATATTTTTCGCGCGCGCTTTTTCGACGCTTGATGCCGTGTCGTCCCAGGCGATAACTTTCGCACCGCCCGCGATCAGTGCTTCCGCGGTCGCAATACCGCTCGCGCCGAGGCCGAACACCGCGACCGTCTTGCCGCGGAATGTCGTGACCGGCGTCATGTAATTCTTCTCAACGCAGCTTGAGCGTGGAAAGGCCGACCAGCGCCAGCACGACCGAGATCACCCAGA
>LNEZ01000075.1 GCA_001464215.1 Rhizobiales bacterium Ga0077548
AAAGGAAGCCGAGACCGGCACCGACCACGGCGCCGCAGACAATCGCAAGTTCGCCCGAGCGCGGCACATGGGGAATACCGAGATAGCCCGCGAAGCCTGCGTTACCGACGAGATACGCAATCAACGCGAAGCTCATTGCCGCGATCATCACCGGCACGATCGCAAGGCCGTCGAGACCGTCGGTGAGATTGACCGCGTTGCCCGCGCCGACGATCACGAACGCGCCGAATGCAACGATACCCCAGCCGAGATAAATATAGATGTCCTTCAGGAACGGTACCGCCAGCGAGTACGCCGTGCTCGGATTGGCGATCCGCGTGATCGCATAAAGTGCTGCCGCCGCGATGATGACTTCGAGCACGAGGCGCAGCTTCGCGGAGAAACCCGCGTGCGACTGGCGCGTCACCTTCAGATAGTCGTCGTAAAGACCGATCATGCCGAACGAAATCGTGACGCCAAGCACGACCCAGACATATGGGTTCCTGAGATTGGCCCAGAGCAGCACCGAGACGATGAGGCCGGAGAGGATCATGAGCCCGCCCATCGTCGGCGTGCCCTTCTTGTTGATCAGATGCGATGCGGGTCCGTCCGCGCGTATCGGCTGGCCCTTGCCCTGCTTCACACGAAGCAACGCGATGATCTTCGGTCCGAACAGAAAAACGAAAAGCAGCGCGGTGATCACCGCCCCGCCGGCACGAAAGGTGATGTAGCGAAATACGTTGAAGCCGGGAATCACATCGGCGAACTGCGCAAGCCAGTAAAACAAAAGCCTCTCCTTAAGCCGTAATTCCAGCGGGCGCAGGCGCGCCGAATTTCTGTATCAGCGACTTCGCGATCTTGCCCATGCCGCTCGCGTTCGATCCCTTGACCATCACCGCGTCGCCGCCGCGCAGCGCCGCGATCACCTGCGGCTCAAGCGCCGTCGCGTTCTCCGCATAGCCTCCCCGCCGCCCGGAGGGAAGCACCTCCCATAGGGAATGCATCAACGGGCCGGAGCATAAGACCAGATCGATTTTCCCGGCATCTAAACTTTCCGCGAGTTCGGCGTGACGAAGCGCGGCATCGCTCCCCAGTTCGAGCATATCGCCGAGCACCGCGATTCTACGGCCTTGCTTGCCAATAGCTGCGCGCGACAGCACGTCGATTGCGGCAACCATCGATGCGGGGTTGGCGTTGTAGCTCTCATCAATCAGCAAGCCTTCGCCGCCCGGAAGGCGCAGCGGAACGCGGCGGCCACGGCCCGGGGGCGGCACCAGATTGCCGAGCGCGAGCGCCGCCTTCGCAAGGTCGGCCCCGGCGAGCTTCGCGGAAGCCAGCACCGCAAGCGCATTCATCGCAAGATGTTTGCCCGGCGCACCGAGCTTGAACATCAGCTTCTCGCCGAAGATTTCGGCGTGAACGGTGGAGGAGTCTTCCTGCAATCCGATTTCGAGCAGACGCGCTTCGGATTTTTCGTCTTCGCCGAAGCCGACGATGCGCGCGACGTTCGCGGCTTTTGCTGCGGCCTCTAACCGCGAGAACTGGCTGTTGTCGCGATTGAGTATCGCGGCACCGCCGGGCTCAAGCCCAAGAAAAATCTCCGCCTTGGCATCGGCGATCGCGTCTAAGCCGGAGAAATATTCGAGATGCACCGGCTCGATCGTGGTGACAATCGCAACGTGCGGACGCACCAGCTTCACAAGTGGCGTGATTTCGCCGGCGTGATTCATGCCGATCTCGAATACGCCGAACTTCGCGTCTTGCGAGAGCCGCGAGAGCGAGAGCGGAACGCCCCAGTGATTGTTGAAGGATGCGCTTGAAGCGTGCGTTTCGCCGCTCGGAGAAAGCGCGAGCTTCAGCGCTTCTTTCGTGCCGGTTTTTCCGGCTGAACCCGTGACAGCAATAATCCTTGCATGGGAACGCGCACGCGCGGCACCCGCGACATCGCGCATCGCTTGCAGCGTTTCCGGCACGATCAGCAATGCCGCATCTTTCGGAAACTTGCTTGCCGACGTTTCATCGACGACTGCGAGAGACGCCCCATTGTCGAGTGCTGCTTCCACGAAGTCATGACCGTCGAGCCGATCGCCTTTGATCGCGAAAAAGGCTTCGCCCGGCTCTAGCGTCCGTGTGTCGATGGAAATTCCGGCGACGTTTTCCTTTACTGCGCCCTGCAAGCGTCCGCGCGTGGCTGTCATCATTTCTTGCGCGGTCCAGAGCGGTTTCGTCGCGGTCATGCGAAGTCTTTCAGCGCGGCTTTGACCGCATCGTGATCGGTATAAGGAATGGTGCGGTCGCGTAGGATTTGGCCGCTTTCGTGGCCCTTCCCGGCGATAAGCAACACATCGCCCTGCTTTAAATCCTGTACGGCCTTTCGCACCGCCTCGGTGCGGTCGCCGATTTCGATAGCACCACGCGCTTCTTTCAAAATTGCGCGGCGGATTTCTGAAGGCTCTTCGCTGCGCGGGTTGTCGTCGGTGACGTAGATTTGATCTGCGTGCCTCAAAGCCGCCGCACCCATCAACGGCCGTTTGCCGGGATCGCGGTCGCCGCCGGCGCCGAACACCACTGCGAGCTTGCCCCGCACATAAGGCCGCAACGCAGTCAGTGCATTTTCCAGCGCATCAGGCGTATGCGCGTAATCGACGAAGATCGGCGCGCCGTTTTTATCTCCGACGAGTTCAAGACGGCCGGAGGCTCCCTTGAGATTCTCAAGCGCGGCAAGAACTTTCGCGGTGTCGCTGCCGGTTGCAATCGCAAGCCCTGCCGCGACCAGAGCATTCGAAACCTGAAATGCACCGACCAAAGGCAGCTTCACGGAATGTTTCGCTCCGTTCGCAAGAATATCCAGCCGCTGCGCGAAGCCGTCGATAGCCGCATTCACGAGTTGAAGATTTTTTCCCGCGCGTCCGACCGAGAAATAACGCAGACCTCTTTGCTTTGCGATTTGCTCGATACGCTTTGCGTCTTCTTCGTCTGCGTCCGCGACAGCAGCGGCTCCAGAGGGAAGCAGCGTATCGAACAGCCGCATCTTTGCAGCAAAATAATCCTCCAACGTCTTGTGATAATCGAGATGATCGCGCGTGAGATTGGTGAAAGCACCGGCAGAAAGCCGCACACCATCGAGACGCTTCTGGTCGAGGCCGTGCGAGGACGCTTCCATCGCCATATGCGTGACGCCCGCTTCCGCGAGCCGGTCCAGCAGTTCATGTAACGAAACGGAGTCCGGTGTCGTGAGACTTCCCGCGACTTCGCCGGATGGCGTCACGAGACCGATGGTGCCGACGCTGGCTGCCTGTGCGCCGAGTTCAGCCCAAATCTGGCGGAGGAAAGAAGCAACGGATGTTTTTCCGTTGGTGCCAGTCACGGCAACCATGGTTTCCGGCTGGCGCGTAAAAACTTTTGCCGCAGCGAGCGCGAGCGTGCGGCGAATGTCTGGCACGCGAACATAAGGAATGCGCGCAAGCAATTCCGCCGGACGGCCGCTTTCGCCGACCACGACAGTCGCGCCGCGCGCCACCGCGTCGTTCGCGAACTTCGCGCCGTCGGCTTTCGCGCCGGGGATCGCGAAGAACGCAAAGCCTTGCCCAACCTGCCTGCTATCGGCGGTGATGCCGTAAACGCGGATGTCCGCGGGTGCGCTAGCGCCGATCAGATCGCGAAGCTCGAACGCCATGGATCGTCCTAAAAAGCGCAGCGCTTTAGTTCGCGGCGTTCCGCAACGAAAGCATACTCTGCGCAGTCGGCAAATTCGTGCGCGGCTCGACACCCAGAAGCGGCGCGATCCGCGCAATGATTTTGCCCGCAACCGGCGCCACGTTCAAACCGGCCGTCGCCGCCGCCGCGCCCGGCTCCCGCTGCGGCTCGTCCAACATCACCAGCACGAGATAGCGCGGCTTGTCGGAAGGGAAAATACCCATGAATGCGGTCAAGAGCTTGTTCTTGGAATAGCGGCCGCGCTCGACCTTTTCCGAGGTGCCGGTCTTCCCGCCTACGAAATAGCCTTCGACTTCGGCGCGCTTGGCGCTGCCGATCTCGACATTGAGCCGCATCAGATAGCGCATCTGATCGGAAGTGGACTGCTTGATTACGCGCGGCGCATTCGCCTTCGCTTCTTTTTCGGTGCGGCGCAGGAATGTCGGCTGGATCAAATGACCGCCGTTCACGAGCGCTGCCGTGGCGGCCACAGCCTGCAACGGCGTCACCGAAAGCCCGTGGCCGAAAGCGATGGTCACCGTATTGATCTCGTTCCAAGGATTCGGGATGAGCGGCATCGCGCTCTCCGGCAGCTCGGTACGAAGCCGGTCGAGCAGGCCCATCTTTCGCAAGAAAGCCTTGTGCGCTTCGACGCCAATCGAAAGCGCCATGCGCGCGGAGCCGATGTTCGACGAGTAGGTGAACACTTCGGAGGTCGAAAGCACGCGCCGCTGCGGATGGAAATCGTTGATGGTGTGCTTGCCGTATTTCAGCGGATGCGTCGCGTCGAAGGTCGAGTTCATGTTGACCTTGCCGCTGTCGAGCGCCATCGCGACGGTCAGCGCCTTGAAGGTCGAACCCATTTCGAACACGCCGGTCATGAGCCGGTTGAATCGCGACGGATCTTTCGGCGAGCTTGACTTGTTCGGATCGAAATCCGGCAGCGACACCATTGAGACGATTTCGCCGGTGTGAATATCGACCACGAGCGCGTTCGCCGCCTGCGCCTTGAAGCGGTCCTTGCCGGCCAGCAATTCGTCACGCACCGCCTGCTGCACGTCGAGATCGAGCGCGATCTCGATCGGCTGGAGATTATGATTGGTGGCAAAGCCCGCGAGATGGAGCGCGCTTAAACCCCCGTTATCGATCCACTTCTCGAGACCGAGAATACCCTGATTATCGACATTGACCTGCCCTAGCACGTGCGCGGCCAGCGGCCCGTTCGGATAGACGCGCTTGTATTCTTTTAAGAAACCAATGCCGGGAAGCCCGAGACGATAGATCGCTTTCTGCTGCTCCGGCGTGATTTCGCGACGCAGCCAGGCAAAGTAGCGCTTCGAACGAAGCCGCGTACGCAACTCGCTTCGGTCCAGATCGGGCAGCGTCTTCAGGAGAAGATCGGTTGCTTCATCGACATCGATGATCCGCTGCGGCTCCGCGAACAAAGACGGCGTGCGCACGTCGGTTGCGATCAGCCGGCCCTTGCGGTCGACGACATCGGGGCGCGCCTGCGCGACGGCTTCTGCAGCACGCGCTTTCTGGGAAGCGGACTGTTCCGGCGCGGTCCCCAAATAGACAAGCCTTGCTGCGATCACGCCATAGACGCAGACGAACGCCATGAGCAGAAGAACGATACGCGCGCGCGCAACGCCTGCGCCGGATTTGCGTAGCGAGAACCGCGAGAAAATGCTCCGGAGGCTGGCGAGGTTACGCATCACTGTTGCTCCACCGATCCGGTCGGGGTCTGGTCGGGACTATCGTTCGGGTTTTCCGCAGGAAGATTCTGCAAGATGTCGCCGATAGCGTCGGCAGGCTTTGGACGTTCCGGCAAGGCGCCCACACTTCCAAAGCGCCGCGCTTCGACGGGTTTCATCTTGAGATGACGCATGGCAAGCTCCTGAATGCGGTCTGGCGACGACAGCTTTGCCCAATCGGCGCGGGCAAATGCGATCCGGTCTTTCTCGTTCCGGATTTCGTTTCGCAGTCGCTGAACCTGCTGCGCTTCGCCTGTCGCACGATATTTGATGTCATAGACGTAACCCGCTGCTGCGAGCAGTCCCATCACCATCAAGCAATGAAGAAGACGCAGCATCAGCGCGCTCCCTCAAGCGAAGGCATTTTGTCGAGTAGCACGGCAAGCGGATCGCTTGTATGTGCGGACGCATCGGTGCGTTCGGCGATACGCAGCTTCGCCGACCGTGCGCGAGGATTGATCTTCAACTCGTCTTCGCCCGCGGCCAATACCTTGCGCGAGAGTGCTTTGAAACTCGGAGGCGCGGCCTTCACCTCTGGTGCATGGCGCGATGTGGCAGGCGCCTGCGAGCGCGAGGTGATGAAGGTTTTCACCAGACGATCTTCCAGCGAGTGGAACGAAATCCCGGCAAGCACGCCGCCCGCTTTCAGGAGCTGCTCGGCTGCAAGCAATCCCTTCGCAATCTCGCCAAGCTCGTCGTTCACATAAATACGCAGCGCCTGAAAGGTTCTGGTCGCAGCGTCTATGTCGCCGGGCTTCGAATGAATTGCTTCGCGCAAGATCGTTGCAAGCTCGCCGGTGCGTGTAATTTCTTTTTCTTTGCGCGCCTCGATAATCGCGCGCGCTGCGAACTTCGCCTTCTTCTCTTCGCCGAGCACCGAGATGATGCGAGCGAGATCGCGCTCGTCGTATTTGTTCACGACATCGGCGGCGGAGACCCCGCTTGCGCTCATGCGCATATCGAGCGGGCCGTCGAAGCGGAACGAGAAGCCGCGCTCCGCTTCGTCAAGCTGCATCGAAGACACGCCGAAGTCGAACAGGATGCCGTCAACCTGATCGAAGCCGTGGCGCGGCGCGATCTCGAGCATCTCGGAGAAGTTGGCTTCAACGACAGTCAACCTGCCGCCGAACTCGGTCACCGCACCGAACGAGTCCGCGACCGTGCGCGGATCGCGGTCGAAGCCGAGCACTTTGCAATTCGCAGCTTCCAGCAACGCGCGCGTATGTCCGCCCGCGCCGAAAGTCGCGTCGATATATTTTCCGCCGTCTTTTGGCTTGAAGGAGGAAACGACCTCCCGGAGCATCACGGGTAGATGGCGAGCCGGTCCGCCAGCAGCGCCCGTTTCCGGGCGGCTGCGGCCCGCGATCATCCCGACGATGCTCCGGAAGGTTTCCCTGAAGCGCCGAGTGCCCGCTTGAAGGCGCGCACTTTCTCGGTCGCGTCCGTTAGATGCGTGCGGAAGCGTTCGGGCTCCCACATCTGAAACTTGTGCCCGAGGCCGACGAAGGTCACCGCGTCCGAAATCTGCGCGTGTTCCTTCAAGGAGTCGGTGAGCAGAATGCGGCCTTCCGAGTCGGGTTTGAGCGTCTCGCTGCGCCCGAACAAGGCCGCCGAAAATTCCTCGCGCTCCTCCGAGAACGGCGGATAGCGGTCGATCAGAGATTCGATTTCCGAGAGCAGTGCCGAGCCGCCCGCATCCACCGCCGGCCGGTCCAGCGCCGGATGACAGTGCAAGCCTTCGTGCCCGTCGCGCGCAAGCACGGCACGGAAGGGTGCGGGAATGGAGACTCTGCCTTTGGCGTCCAGGCGCATTGTGAATGTCGACAAAAAGCGGTTCATCGGAACACCGGACGCAACGACACCACCCGGACTCCACGGCGCGCGAACTCGGGAGCAGCGAGAAGTCCTCTCGCCACCCCACCGGATCGGCCTCAAACCGGAGCGGGATAATCTGGGATAACATGGGACCCTATGGTCGTCAACGAACGCGGCACGCCAAATGGAGAGAGGCCGCGCAAAAGCGCGGCTTCTCCACAGGCGATTAACGCGCTGTAAGCCTTAAGATTCGGTTTGCGGAGGCGTAGCCGGTAGCGGCGCCTTCTTCGGGAATAAGAGCCGCTGGTAAAGCAGCCCGATTCCGACCAGCACCACACCAAGACCGATGAATGAGAGTGCCCGCCACACGCCCGTCAGCCCGGCAAGATCGATGAAGAAGACCTTGGCGATGGTGACCAGCATCACGGCGGCGGAAGCAAGCCGCACCGGCTTCGACTGACGCACGATACCGATCAGGAGCAGCAACACCGAGAAGCCGAGCCACACCGCGGAATAAGTGTAGAGCTCCGCGTCGCTTGCGCCGAAGCGGTCGAGCCGCGGCCCCTGATAGAACGCCCGCACTTGAAGCGTGAGATAGGCCATCGCAAGCACGATCGATGTGACCGCGGCAAACCCGCGATAGGTTTCGTCCCGCGTCTTTTGATAGACGAAGGCGAGAACACCCGCGAGGATTGCCGGAACCAGATAGCCGAGAGTGAGCAAATTGATGTAGCGCCCCTCGCTGATCGGCTCACCTGTGAAAAACGGGTTCGCGAACAGGAGGAGACCCGCATAGATAGCAACGAAGCTCAGTGCGCCGACGATCTTCGCGCCGACATCGTGAACGATGTTCTTCGTCACCATCCGCGTACGCTCGAGCCCGATCGTCATCGTAAGACCCACGATCACGTGCATCGCAAACTCGGTGAACGGCGCCGTGTCTTTGTAGATGTCGCCGCCGTTCACGTAGTGGCGGATCTGGAGCGAGAAGAACAGCGCGGTGAAAAGAATGCCGAGCGAGTCCGCGAAGCGCGACGGGAAATCGTCCTTCTGTTTCCGCAACAGCCATCCGGCCGTCCAGAACGAAAGCGCAGGCACGCCGTAACCCCACAACAGCCAGTTGAAGATCGGTGTCGTGCCGAGATCGTTGCCGACGATCCGCGGATCGTAAGCAATGCGCGCGACCACGAAGGCGCAGGCCGCGGCAACAAGCCAGCGCAGGAACGGCAGCGGCCGCTTGCTCTGCACATAGGCGATCCCTGCCGCCATCAACGCGAAGGAAACCGTGAGCCAGCCTTTTTCCAGCGCGAAGGTGAGCGCAAGCGCGAGCGAGATTATCGAGCCGGTCGCAAAAATCGCAGCCGCGGAAGCCGAGCCGGGCTTTACCGCGCGCTTGGTCAGCACTTCGGTTGCGTAAGCGAAGATCGCGGCAAGCGCGAGTGCGACCGCCGCGAACGGAATCGAACGCTCCCACACCGCGATCCGATAATAGAGAGCAGCCATGATTGCGATTGGCGCGATCACGGCGGATGCAGCCCACAGGATCGACTGCGTAGCACTCTTCGTGCGCTCCTGTGCGAGGAAGCCTGAAGCGCCGAACAGCACGGCGAGCGCACTGCCAAGCCACAGATGCGAGCCAAAGGCAGCGCGTGGCAGCTCGGGGATGTTGCCTGCGACCGGACCAGGCGCGGCTAACGGGCTCGCAATACGGACTTCCACCGCCCATTGCGCAATCGTCAGTGCCGCGAGGATTGCGGCGGCGGGCACGGCACCGGTCGCGGATTCCGTGCGCCACGCAATCGCAATCGTCGCGACACAGAGAATGGCGAACGCATAAAGCGCGGGCGCTTCGTGATTGCGCGCAACGACAAGGAACGCGACCGCGAGCAGATAACCCGCGAGCGCACCCGACGATATGCCATCGACTTTGCCGGGTTGTGCGGGCGGTCCGTAGAGCAATCCCGAGACGATGAGCGCAGCGGCCAACGCATAGCCCACGACACCATGGAAAACGTGCGGGATCAGCGCCTCGCGCATGAAGTCGTCGATGCCGGGCAGCATCCAAAACACCGCGAAGACGACCGCCGTGATCGCAAGCCAGCGCCAGAGCCGCGCGCGTGCGAGTGCGAAAGCCGCCGCGGTGACGACCGCGAGATAAATATAAAGCGCCCAATAGTTCGGCGCTTCAGAGGAGACAAGCGCAGGCGTGACGTAAGCGCCGATCAGGCCGAGACCCGCAAGCATGGGTCCGTGCAGCAGTGCTGCGGCAAGTGTCGCGAGCGCCACGATACCGAGCGCGATGAAGGCGGCCGGTGGCGAAAGAAATCCGTAAAGCGCATAAGCGGCGTAGACCGTCGCGTAGGCGACCGTCGTTCCGGCCGCCGTAAGAATGCTAGGAATATGCGCGGTCGGAACGCCCGCGACGTCTGATTTGCTTTCCTTCCTCCGCATCCATTCGCCGGCGGCGATCAACGCAGTCGCAAGCAATGCGCCGAAGAAAATGCGCATTCCCGGACCGATGAGCCCGGCGTCGATCGAAACTTTCACAAGGAAAATGCCGCCGAGTGCGAGCGCAAGCCCGCCGACCCAGACCACCCAGCGCGTGCCGAACTGTTCTTCGAAACTCGTATCGCTCGCGGGCTTCGGCGGCGGCGTGGGACGAGGCGCGCGCGGCGGCGTTGAAGATGCGGCGGCGGGCGCAGCAGGCGTTGCGGCAGGAGTTCCAGGCGTGCCGAACGCGGACGGCTTCTCGCTGACAGCTGGCGCAGGAGCCGCGGCAGCGGGTGCACGTGGTTCGCGCGGCGGACGCGGTGCCGCAACGAACGGCGACGGCGTTTCGATGCCGAGCTTCTTCTCGATCTCGCGTAGCCGCATATCAATGTTGCGAAGCTGCCCGCCCTGCGCGAGCGATTTGAAGAAGGCGACGATCGCCATCACCGGTAATGCGAGGAGCAATATCCCCAGCAGCGCCCATTCCATCGGATTCCCCCGCACTCAGCCTTACGCAATGCTACTCCACGGCAAATGCGAAGCGAAGCGGCCTCACCCCCTTGTGAAAAGCCGGGAGAAGTGGAATTGCGGGCTGGAAACAAGAAGAGCAAATACCGCCGTGCAGAAGAACTTCGAGCCGGATTCGCGCTGTGTAGCCGAAGTAGCGCCCTCGCCCAATGTGAGCGAGCGCACCTGCGCGCCCGACATTCTGCTTCTGCATTACACCGGGATGCTGACCGCCGAGAGCGCGCTCAAGTGGCTCTGCAATCCGGAGAGCAAGGTCTCTTCGCATTACTTCGTCGATGAAGACGGCAAGGTCACGCAGCTCGTGCCGGAGTCCGTTCGCGGTCAACACGCCGGCGTCTCGTCATGGGAAGGCACCACCGACATCAATTCGCGCTCGATCGGAATCGAGATCGTGAACCCCGGTCACGAGCATGGCTATCGCGATTTTCCGGAGGAGCAGATCGAGGCGGTGATCCATCTTTGCTTCGATATCGTCGCGCGCCACAACATCAGGCCGGCACGCGTACTCGCACATTCGGATGTGGCGCCTACCCGCAAGCAGGATCCGGGTGAAAAATTTCCGTGGGAGCCGCTTTATGAAGCCGGCGTCGGTCACTGGATTGCGCCCGTTTCAATCGGCGACGGCGCACTTCTGAAACCCGGCGACACCGGCCCGGCGGTGATGGCTATGCAAGCCGCGTTGAAAGAATACGGCTATGGCGTCGGGACGAACGGCGAATTCGACGAATTAACCACCGCTGTCGTCACCGCCTTTCAGCGCCACTTCCGGCCCGCGCAAGTCGATGGCATTGCCGATCATTCGACGCTGCGCACGCTCGAGCGCTTGCTTACCTCGCGCCCGGTCTGAGCGCGGCCGTTTACGATCAATTTTACTGAAGTTCCGGCACCATCGCGGTTGCGACGGAGGACTCCGTCAAATATCGGCCCCCGACAGATTCTGGCCCCATTTTCCGTGGCATCTGGCCAAATCGATTACGGGGACAAGGATTCCTAGAAAAATGAAGCTGTTCCGACTGGCGCTGGCTGCCACAGCGCTCGCCGCCGCAGTGGGTCTTCATGCCGCGCGCGCGGAGGAGAACCCTGTCCGTCAATTCCTGAACGACGAGTTCAATAACACGCAGGCTGCCGAAGAGACTGCGCCTGCACCCGCGAGCAATCAGCTTGCGAATGTCACGACCCAACCCGAGCCGGAGCCGGATGCAAAGAAAAAGAAGAACGCCGGTCCCTGGGCCGGGCTCGTGGCTTTGCCGGCCGCTGCTCCGCGCATTGCCGCACCAACGCTTGCGCCGAATGGCGACCCCGCACCAATCATTGCATTGATCGATAAGCACGCATCGGCATTGGGCATCCCCGCCGCCTTCGCCCGCGCCGTCGTCCGCATCGAAAGTAACTTCAATCCAAAAGCGACCGGCCGCCAGCGCGAAGTCGGCCTCATGCAGATCAAGTACGAGACCGCTCGCGGCATCGGCTTCAGCGGCACGCGCGAAGAGCTCTACGAACCCGATACGAACTTGCAGTGGGGCATGAAGTATCTCGCGATGGCCTGGAAGCTCGGCGGTGCGACGCCCTGCGGCGCGGTGATGAAGTATCAGGGCGGCCATATGGCGAAACAGGAAACCGCAGCGTCGCGCGCGTATTGCACGAAGGTGAATGCGCACATGGCGGCTGCAAACTAAGCGCAGCAAAACATTCACGATGATCTGGCGCGGATGGAAACGTCCGCGCCATTTTTCTTGACCCGGCCTGCCCGCGCGCTCATGGAAGTCGCGTCAGTCGGCCGGGCAGCCGCGGCGAGCAATCGTCGAGGAAAGTCCGGGCTCCACGGAGAAACGGTGCCGGATAACGTCCGGCGGGGGCGACCCCAGGGAAAGTGCCACAGAGAACATACCGCCGACGGTCTTCGGACCAGGCAAGGGTGAAAAGGTGCGGTAAGAGCGCACCGCGTTGCTGGCAACAGCAACGGCAGGGCAAACCCCACCGGGAGCAAAGCCAAATAGGGGTGACGCGGCGCAAGCCGGTTCTCTTCGGACCAGTCATCCGGGTTGGCTGCTTGAGGCGTTTGGCAACAAACGTCCCAGAGGAATGGCTGCCACGTGGGGGCAACCCCGATGAGAAGGCCCGGCGGGACGACCGCCGGGCCTTCGCCATTACAGCTTGATGTAATTTGTAGGTATCAAGTTACCTTTTTCACAGCCAACTTCGACGGAACTACCTAGCCAGATCAAGCGTTATGCAGCCGCCTTCGACTTTAGGCTGATCTTTCCGCTTTCCTCTGGACCTGCCGGCTGGCAGCCTCGGGACAAGCGCAACCAAAGGGGAGACCGAAGATGCTTCTCACCCGCAGGATTGACGTACTGGCGATACTCGCTTCGTTCGCTTTCATCGGAGCGATCTTGCTCGGAATGATCTGAGCCAGGTTTCGATTTCACCCATTTCAGACGCCGGGGAGCCAACGCTTCCCGGCGTTTTGATTTTTCGCGAGAAAAACGCCAATACTCGC
>LNEZ01000076.1 GCA_001464215.1 Rhizobiales bacterium Ga0077548
GGCTGGGAGCTGGGCCAGACGCAAGGCGTGTTCGCGGAGCAAGTCATCCGGCCTACTGGTCTGACGGATCCCGACATCGAAATCCGCCCCGCGCGCACGCAGGTGGACGATCTCTTGGGCGAAGTGCGGCAGGTGGCGAAGGCGGGCTACCGCACGCTCGTCACCACGCTCACCAAGCGCATGGCCGAAGACCTCACCGAATACCTGCACGAACAGGGCGTGCGCGTGCGCTATATGCACTCGGACATCGACACCATCGAGCGCATCGAGATCATCCGCGACCTGCGGCTTGGCGCATTCGACGTGCTGATCGGCATCAATCTCTTGCGCGAGGGCCTCGACATTCCCGAGTGCGGACTGGTCGCGATCCTAGACGCCGACAAGGAAGGTTTCCTGCGCTCGGAGACTTCGCTGGTGCAGACCATCGGCCGCGCCGCGCGCAACGTGGACGGCCGCGTGATCCTCTATGCCGACCACGAGACCGGTTCAATGCAGCGCGCGATCGCGGAGACGGGCCGCCGCCGCGAGAAGCAGGAGAAATACAACACCGACCACGACATCACGCCGGAGAGCGTGCGCAAATCCATCGGCGACATCATGGGCTCGATGTATGAGCGCGACCGCGTGAACGTGGACTCAGGGTTTGCCGAGGATATTGCGACCTACGGGCACAATTTCGAGGCCGTCCTGAAGGATCTCGACAAGCAGATGAAAGAAGCGGCGGGCGATCTCGACTTCGAGGAGGCAGCTAGACTGCGCGACGAAATCAAGCGCCTGCGCGAAGTCGAGATGGCGTTTGTGGACGACCCGACCCAAAAGATGGCGGCGAAGGCGGAGTCTTATGCAGGCCAGAAGAAATTTGGCGCGCCTT
Source organism: Rhizobiales bacterium Ga0077548 (assembly GCA_001464215.1). Lineage (GTDB taxonomy): Bacteria > Pseudomonadota > Alphaproteobacteria > Rhizobiales > Xanthobacteraceae. The sequence continues at coordinate 872 of LNEZ01000076.1, forward strand.
TACCCACGGGCCGCAAGGCTTCTTCGACCGCAGGCAAAGGCGGATCGAGGACGTTTAAGAGGAAGGGGCGGTAAGCGAGTCCTCAAAAAGGTTGCGGCCAAGCAAAATAACAAATGAGAGCGTCTTGCAGGCTCTAGGCTTGGCCCCTACATCGCCAGCATAACAAAAGTGCAGGGAGGCATTAATGTTCGCTGGTTTTTATCAAGCTCGCTTTGAAACACCCGATGGCATTGACCTCGGCGTAATGACACTTACAGAAGACAATAAAATCTACGGCGGAAACAACGAATTCATGTACGTGGGCAGCTACACTCGGCGTGGGGATAGCCTTTCAGCCGATATCGAGGTGAAGCCGCTTTTTGGGGTGAAGACCTCCGGTCATGTTCCTAGGGTTGGCCATAAAATTAAAATTACGGGCCGCGGCATGACCCAGACCATCCTTTGCGTTTGCGAGTCGCCCGATTTGCCCGGCGTTGAAATGACAGCGACACTTGAGCGCGTGTATGTATGAACGCGCTGGCACGCAGTCGCTAAAGAGAAAGGGGCGGTGAATGCATTGAGCGAACTAATATTGAAGTGGCGCATTCGAATTGCGTTATTTTTCGACAATTTATATCTCGTATTTTTCGCGAAACGCAGAAACCCACCAGAGCCAATCGACATACCAAAGGTATTTGGCGAATTCGTCGCGGATTTTGGCGGCGAACTTAGCGACGAGATTCACGCCAATTCAGCTCAACAGCCAGAAAATGCTGATTACATATTTCGCGACGACAATGTAGTCGCCGAATTAAAATGCCTTGAGGACGACCCGCTTAGCTTCAAAAATTACACACGGCTAAATCAGACCTTGCTTCGCGCAGGAATGGTGCAACGGGAAATTGCTTTGTGGGCAGCGGGCATGATCCCACTTCCTCCCAAAGGTGGCCTTGCTCTCATTCAACAATTTAGGAAGCACATTCAACGAATAGCACGAAAAGCAAATCGTCAAATCAATTCTTCAAAGACCAACCAACAGCTTCCGACAGCTTCAGGAGTTCTGTTGATAGCAAATGACAATAATTATCTTTTCAGCGCTTGGTACAAATTCGTCCTAATATCTGACGTAATGGCACACCATCATGCCTCCTCAAGCATTACTGCGTTTGTTTTCTTCTCGCCGAATGTTCCAACAAGAATCCCCGGATCACTACGCGATCAGCATCCATGGATGCCATCTTATCAAGAAGGCGCAGCAGACTCTTTGCAGCATTTCATCAATAGGCTTGGACATGAATGGTGGATCTACTCGACAAAAGATGAGTACTCTCCAAACATTAAAATCCCCCATCGCTCAGTCGGTGACTGGTTTCTAAGCTCAGGAAAAAATATTCGGCGATGAAATGCTTCCTCCTCACCCTCCTCTTCCTCACCTCCCCCGCGCTCGCGCAACCGAAGGCGCAGATTCCGCAGCCGCGTTACGAGATCGCGTGCCGCGGGCAGTTCGGGCCGAAGGCGACGCACGCCGATCTGGTGAAGGTCTATGGCGCGAGGAACGTCACCTTCGAGGAAGTGGACCGCGCCGAGGGCGAGAAGGCCAAAGCCTCCGTGCTGTTTTCGAAAGACCCGTCGCGTCGGCTCGAGATCGAATGGTTCGACGAGAAGAAGCGTGCACGGCCTTCGGTCATCACCGTGTTCAAGGAAGGCAACCTGTGGACCGGCCCGCTCGGCATCAAAAACGGCATGACGATTCAGGAGATCGAGCAGCGCGCGGGCAAGCCGTTCAAGATCAACGGCTTCGCCTTCGATGTCGCGGGCGCGATTCATCCCGGCGGCACCAAGCTCGAGAAGCTGCCGGGCGGCTGCACCTTCGGCGGCCACTTCGACATCGAAGGCGGCCTGCCGCAAGAATTGAAACGCTTCGTCGGCGAAGTCGAGATCGACTCCAACGACCCGGATTTGCTGAAGCTCAAGCCGAAGTTATGGATTTATACGCTCAGCTATCCGGCGAGCGAAAATTAGCGCTCGAAACCGCGCAGGCCCGTATCCATAACGCGAACGCCGAGACCGGTATTGTCCGCGATATACGCGCCGTCGGTGCGCTGGACCGAGATCGGCTTTTCCACCAGCGGCGGCTTGTCGCTGTAATGCGCGAGCACGAACGCGACGCCAAGGCCCGCGAGAAACAGCAGATCCATCGGCACACGCGACGCAAGACTTTCTCGCGGCGCGGGCCGCTTTGGAATTTTAAGAATGTGAACCTTGTCGCGGCTCATCATGCGGCCCTTGTTACGTCCCTTGCGGATCGTCGGATGCGGGCAATATTTCCTGCGCGAATGGCGCAAGCGCCAAGCGCGCCTAGCTGAAATTTACTCCCGCCCGGTTAGCCGCGCAAATTCATTTTTTGCGCGAAACAGACAGGCTCGCCGAACAGCGCTAGCGCTGCAGCGCGGTCTCTTCGACCAAGAGCGGCGGGCGGCGCTCGCCGGTCAGGCCCACCGCCTCGCTGCGCTCCAGCGTGAAGCGGGTGCGGTCCCCCGGCGGCTCCCGCATGGCGAAAACCAGCACGATTACCGAGGCAAACAGGGCCACGCAGAGCAAAAGTTCCATCGACCAGTTCGGCGGGAATCGCATGACGAATTCTTCCTGCGTCGAAAACGCGCGGGAACCATCACCCGTTCCAGCATGGCAGAAAGAGCGTTAACGCGCGGAGCGCATGAAGACAGCGCTGCTGACCTATCTCGCGTTACGAGCAAAAAACTACTCGATCGTGCAGCGGACGCGCGCCTCGGCGCTGCGGCGCTCGTCGCGGATGAACATCTTAAGCGCGAACGGCTCGCCCTTCTGCGCGCCGATCTTGCCTTCGAAACGCATCTCCATGGTCTCGCCGGCGGAAAGCGGCTGCTGGAGATGAATGCGGAGCAAGCCGTCGCGGAGCGTCATCTCCTTCACGTGCTCCGGAAACAGCTCGTACACATCCTCGCCGAAACGCGCGAGCACGCGCACGGAATCCAGCGTGTTCGGCGGATAGTCGCCCGGCACATGGGCATCGACATAGGCGTCGATCTTCACGCCCTCCCCGCGCACGGGAAAACAGCTCAGCACCATCGCGCTCGCGGCGAGCGAAGAAGCAAACAGAATAGAAAACGCGAGCGCGAAGCGGCGCGCTACTCGACGAAGCATTTCACCTTGCCGCGGATCACGCTTGCTTTCGCCTTGCTTTTCTTGTCAGCGGCAACTTGCGTCACTTCATAGGTGCCCGGCCAGTCGTCTTCGTCTTTCGGATTGCGCGGCAACGCGAACCTGGATCACGCCGCCAACGCCATAATAACGCTTCACATCAGATTGCTTGAATTCGATTTTCTTGTCGCCGATTTCGAGCACCGCGCCGAAATTGATCAGCGTGCCGCCGGAGCGCGGGGTCGCGCCCTCGACCAGCACTCTCGGCATTTCCTTTTCGGCAGTCTCGCAGCTGAAGCCCGCGGCGGCGTAAGCCTGCGCGGCGGAAAGCGTGAGAGCAGCAGCAAGTAATATCCTTTTCATGGACAGGCCTAGCCTCCCGAGCAGGTCACCTTGCCTGCCTTCTTGGTCTTGCCGGCGGCCAGCGTGTAGCTGCCCTCGAGGTCGATCTCGTCCTTGGGCTTCGCAAAGATGCGCAGTTCGACCGCGCCCTGCGGCGTCTGCTTCGCAATCACCAACGCGACGTTCTTGTCCCACTTGTAGGACTTCACGTTCGACTTATCGAACTCGACCTTGGCACCGCCAACGATCTGCAATTCGCCGCGCAGGCTGTCGAGATATTTGCCGTCGCGCGAGGTGATCGCCTCGATCGTAAGCTCCGCGTTCTTGTCTTTTATCGTGCAGTCGAGGTTGGCGGACGCAAAAGCCGCCTGCGAGAACGCGAGCAGCGAGGCAGCGGCGAGAAAAGCCTTTTTCATCTTTATCCCCGGAGGAAAAACCGCGCGTGTATAGCCGATCCGAAGAGCCGCGGAAATGACGAAAGCGCGAGCCGTTTCCGGTGTCGGCGGCGCCGTGCCAAGCTCACCGCCATGCGAAGGCTCTTGATGTATGCCGCGGCGTTTGTGCTCGCGGGCGCGGTTACCGCCCGCGCCGAGGACAGGATCGAATGCGCAGGCCTGTTCGGTCGCGACACCTCGCACGCCGCACTTGTGAAAGCCTATGGCGAGACGAACGTGGTCTATAAAAAGATCGATGCGCCGCAGGGCTCGACCGGCATGGCGACCGTCGTTTTCGAGCGCCTCCGCAACCGCAAACTGACCATCGAATGGTTCGACGAGAAAAACCTCGCGCGCCCGATTTACATCAGCATCGAAGGACCCAAATGGGTGGGACCGCTCGGCATCCGGCTCGGCACGCCGATCGATGAAGTCGAGAAGCAGAACGGGAAACCGTTCCGGCTGAACGGCTTCGGCTGGGATCTAGGCGGCAGCGCCCGCTTCGGCAAGGACGACGGCAAGCTCGGCACTGTGCCGGGCGGCTGCCATTTCGGTCTCACCTTCGAGCCGACCGCCGAGGGCCTTCCGCTCGGCGGAAAATATCGTGTGCTGAACGGCAACAAGGATTTGCGTTCGGATTTGCTGCTTCTGCGCGAAGTGAAACCGGCCGTCGTCGAAATTCTCATCATCTATTCCGACAACCATTGAAACACGAAGTTCCATTACACAGGCCGTGCGGAAATTCGCATCGACTCCGGCGCGGCCCGGCGCTACGCTTCGCGCAGATGCGGCGGGATGTACGGAGTAGCGTCATGAAACGGATGACGGCCGCGATCGCCATTGCGTTTGCCGCGTTGAGCTTCACGCCTGTGAGTATTACGCCGACTGAAGCGCAGGCTCTTAATCTGCAATTCCGCCAGCCGCTCAACTATCGCTTCTCGGTGCAGCCGAAGAGCCATGTCTTCGCGTATAACCGCCGTCATCATCACGGCTGGCGGCATCGTCATCGCGCGCAGGTCTTGCCCGTGCTCACCGGACCGATGGTGATCTACCAGAACGGCGACATCGGCCTTCCGCCGGAAGATGAATATACCGCCTCCGTGCCGGCTCCGGCGGCGCAGCCGGTCGTCTATCGCCGCGGTGAGACCGCGGGCTGCGGCGTGCAACAGGTCAACGTTCCCGGCAGCAAAGGCCTGACCAGCGTGAATGTCTGGCGCTGCTGACGCGCCCTGCTAGCCCAAAAATAAAAACCCCGGCGATCGCTCGCCGGGGTTTTCGCTGAATCGGGTGAGCTTACTTGCCCGAAATTACTTGCCCATGTTGTTCTTCACGGCACCGACGATTGCGGTCAGGATCGCGCCTGCGGCGCCACCGCCGACCGCCTGTCCGATGATGCTGCCAAGATCCGGCGCAGCCGCCGTCGCCTGCAATGCCGGGATCAATGCCTGCAAAATCTGGCCGCCGACACCGCCGCCGACCGCCCCGATGATGATGTTGCCGAGCGGACCGGCCGAGAGATTCTTGAGCGTGTTGCCCAGCGCCGTGCCCGCGAGCGCGCCTGCAATAATCTGAACGATGAGATTGATAACGGTTGGTGACATGAATCGCCTCCCTTGCTCCGCTGCACTAAAATCGGCGCGCTGCTCCGCGGAGCAGGAACAGCCTGCCGAGAGAAATCCGCCGCGCTCTTTGCGGGCGCGGCGGACCGAGCAAGCGGTTACTTCTTGAATGCGCCCGTAATCGTGTCCCAGATGCTCTTCGCGGCCTTCGTGCCGGCGTCGACGATCGAAGAAGCGATCACCGAGGCGTTCATCACGCTGCCGAAGGTCTTTGTCTTCGCGAGCGTGGTCGGACCGGCGATGCCGTCCGCGGTCAGACCGTTCTTCTTCTGGAATTCCTTCACCGCATTGGCGGTCGCAGGCCCATAGCGGCCATCGGCGGTGATGCCGAGTTCGGTTTGCAGCTTCTTCACGGTGTCGCCGATCGACCCGACCTGGAGATAGACCAGTGCCGGCAGTCCCATGCGGGTAAAAGTATCCGGACCCGCGATGCCGTCGACTGCGATTTTCTCTTTCGCCTGAAAGTCGCGGACCGCTTTCTCCGTAGCCGGACCGAACTGTCCGTCAACCGCGACGCCAAGTTTTTCCTGCAACAACTTCACCGGCTCGCCGGCCATACCGCGACCTAGAATCGTCATACGCACGCCTCCTGCATTGAAAAGCAAAACCCCAAGGAAGCGTATGATACCACTTTCGCGCCGGATTCAACCGTGCGGCGCGGTGCGTTTTGTACTTATGAAAGTGAGAAAATGCGGAAATTTTACGCGCTAAGTCAGCGCGCAGCCGCGGGCTCCAACACTCCGAGCCGGCGCGCGGCGAAGAACACCGCGACACCGAGGGCGGAATAGAAGAGTGTTACCGTGAGGTACATCGGGAAGTAACGCGACACGCGCGTGACATATTCCGCGATGCCGAGTTGATAGAATTCGCTGCCGAAGAAGTAGCCGATATTGGACAGCACAAAGAATGCGGCCGTGCCTGCAACGGCGAAGCAAACGAATTTTCCTGCCGTAACGAAATCAACGATTTCGATTTTGCGCAGCGCGCGGCCCGCGAACCACAACGCGCCATAAGCCGGAGCCAACAGCGCATAGCCCGACGATATGCAGGCATCAGCAACCTTCATGAAGCCGATCGCGAAACCGTCGAGCACGACAGCCTCGACCAGCAGACCGGCGAGAAACCAGGGCGACCCCAACAAAAGACCCGCCAGGAAGAACACGCCGGTCGATGCGTCCGGAGCGACGGTCCCGATGCCGAAATGGTGGATGCGGGTGACCGCCATCAGAATTGCGAGGGCAAAAGCCGCAATCCATTCGGCCTTGGGCTTGAGGACGAACATATAGTGCTCCGAGGGGTTCGATTTTGGGCGAAACTAGTGCGGCAAGGAGGGCGAAGCAAGTGCAGCATTTTCGCAGCCATTGTGCCTTTTCCGCGCTTGACCGGGCCGGAGGCACAAGTAATCGTGCGCGCAAATCTGGGAATATCCGTATGCACAAGATAAAGCAGCTGTTCGCCGCCGCCCTCCTCGTGGGTGTTGCATTCGCCGCGCAACCGGCATCCGCCGCGAGCTGGCTTGAGATGAATTTCGGGCTGCTGCGTGGGCCGGGCTACGACGGCAATGTGCCGGGCTGCGACTGGGGCCTCTATAAGATTCCGCGGCGTTTCGCACAGAAGGAAGGCCGCTTCTGGGGCTCGGATGCACGTATCGACGACTTCGCCGAAACACGCGAGATCGCATTCCGTCCGTGGGGCGACAAACTCATTCCGCGCCGCTACTGCGAAGCCAAGGCTCTGGTTTCCAGCACTGAGTTCGGCAAACAGGTCTGGACCAAGGTCTATTACTCGATCGGCGAAGACACCGGCTTTGCCGGAATTACCTGGGGCGTGACCTGGTGCGTGGTCGGCATGGACCGCAATCTTTCCTACGCACCGAATTGCAAACAGGCGAAGCCGTAAATGCGCGCCCTCGCGGCGGCGCTCATCGCGCTGATCGCCGGAGTTATGCCGGCGAAGGCGCAGCAGTATGGCGATCCGGGCCAGTTCGATTTCTACGTGCTCGCGCTGTCATGGTCGCCGTCTTATTGCGACTCCGCGGGTAACCGCGCCGATCCAGCGCAATGCCGTGCGCAGAAACCGCTGAGCTTCATCGTGCATGGCCTCTGGCCGCAATACGACAAAGGCTTCCCTGCCGATTGCGCGTACAACGCACCGCGCGTGGCCGAGCAAACCATACGCGAATTGCGCGATGTGATGCCGAGCCGTGGGTTAGTCATCCATCAATGGCGTAAGCACGGCACCTGCTCGGGCCTTTCGCCCGACCAGTATTTTGCGTTGGTACGCAAAGCATTCGAGAGAATTAAAATCCCGCCACAGTTCTCGCAAGCCACGCAATGGCAGAGCATCTCGCCACCCGAAGTCGAGAACGCTTTCCGCGTCTCCAATCCGGGGCTGGAAGGCGACATGATCGCCGTCACCTGCGACCGGCGGAATCTCCGCGAAGTGCGGATCTGCCTGAGCAAAGATCTGCAATTCCGCGCCTGCCCGCAGGTAGACCGGCAAGCCTGCCGTTCCCCGCGCGTATCGCTTCCGCCGGTTCGCGGCTGACCCTGATCTCCGCTAGATTGCCGCGATGAATTACCGGCACGGCTATCACGCCGGCAACTTCGCGGATGTTTTCAAACACGCGGTACTCACGCGCGTGCTCACGCTGATGGGCGCGAAAGACGCCGCCTTTCGCGTGATCGATACCCATGCCGGCGCGGGCCGCTACGATCTCGGCGGCGAGCAAGCCACAGCGACCCAAGAAGCGGACAACGGTATCCGCCGTTTGCTGAAAAACCTGCCGCAGGGCGCGGCACTCGATCTGCTGCAACCGTATCTCCGCACCGTCGAGAGATTCGCACCGGCCTATCCGGGTTCGCCGCTGATCGTGCAGGCGCTGACCCGGACGCGGGACACGATGGTTTTCTGCGAGCTGCATCCGGAAGAATTCGCGGCACTCGAACTATCCATCGGGCGCGACCGCCGCGTGAAGGCGCTTTCGCTCGATGGCTGGACCGCACTGAAATCGCTGCTGCCGCCGAAAGAGCGCCGCGGCGTCATTCTGATCGATCCTCCTTATGAAGACCCATTGGAGTTCAGGCGCGCGACCGAAGGTATGGAAGAAGCGATCCATCGCTTCGCCACCGGGGTCTATCTGATCTGGTATCCGATTAAGAACCGGCACGACACCGATGCGGCGATCCGCCGGATCGTCCGGGTCGCCGGCAAGCCTTCGCTGAAGCTCGAGTTCGAGATCGCAAAGCCGCAAGCCGACGGGCCTTTGCAAGCGACCGGTATGCTGGCGGTAAATCCGCCGTGGAAGCTGAAGGAAGAATGTGAGGTGCTGCTTCCCGCACTGCGTCAGTCGCTTGCTGGCATGAACCGCGAGGCGGTCCGCGTCGAGGCAATCGACTAACTGCTGCTTTTCAAGGCAAGGACTTTGTCTTAGCTTTTCCCCGGGAAGAGAGAGCCGCGCCAAGCGGCCGCTAAATACAGGGGAGAAGAAGTATGCCGACGACCGGCACAGTGAAGTTTTTCAATTCTGAAAAAGGCTATGGATTCATCAAGCCCGATGACGGCAGCACGGACGTATTCGTACACGTCTCGGCGGTCATGAGCTCGGGCCTCGGCACCTTGAACGAAGGTCAGCGTGTGTCCTTCGAGATCGAGCCGGACAAACGGGGCAAGGGACCGAAGGCGGTAAATCTGCAAGGCGCCAGTTGATCGATCGTGGACTGCGTACGATAAGGACGTATGCTTATCTTACGCAGTTCTCCGCCCTCTCCGTTTGGGCGCAAGATCAAGATCGCCGCATCCCTTCTGGGCCTGAGCGATCAAATCAAGATCGAAACCACCGACACCAACGACCCGTCGGACTCGATCCGTAAACAGAACCCGCTCGGAAAAATTCCGGCGTTGATTCTGGAAGACGGCTCGGCGCTGTTCGATTCTCCGGTGATCCTGGAATATCTCGACGCCTTCGCTGGCGGCGGCAAAATCATCCCGCGTGAGGGCAAAGCGCGCTGGGATGTTCTGCGCCTGCACGCGATTGCGGACGGCATCATGGATGCCGCGCTGTTACAGGTATACGAGAAGCGGTTTCGGCCCGAGGAACACTGGGTCGCGAAATGGACCGATTATCAGGCCGAGAAGGTCGCGCGCACGCTGGACGTACTCGAAGCAGCTCCGCCCGCGCTGACGGCGGTACCGGATATCGGCCAGATCGGCCTTGCCTGCGCGCTCGGCTATCTCGATCTACGCTTCGAAGGAAAATGGCGCGCAAAATATCCCAAGCTCGTCGCCTGGCTCGATGACTTCGCGACGAAGGTGCCTGCGTTCGAAAAAACCAAAGCGCACTAGGCGTCCTGAATCTCGAAAACAAAAAACCCCGGCGCGAGCGCCGGGGTTTTTCGTTAGAATGAATTCGCTGCAATTAGAAGCGATAGTTCACGCCGAGCTTAACGGTTGTCGAATGCGTAGTACATATATTCGACCTTCGTCGACCAGTTCGGAGCGAACGCCCACTCGATGCCGAGGCCGAGCGCGTAGCCGGTGTCGGTGTCGTGGACGCCGCCAACCGACGAACGGTTCCAGGCGAGACCGCCGGTACCGTAAACCATCGTGCGATCCCAAGTGTAGCCGACGCGAGCGCGGAGTGTGCCGAGATAATCGACATGAACCGGAACAGCGTTGTTGATGTCGGTGCCCGAGATGTCGCCTTCGATACCGAACACCCAGTTGCGGCTCAGCTGCCAGTTATAGCCAAGCTGCAGACCGCCGAGGAAACCATCGACGTCGCCGCCGACAGCCGTGTCACCCCAGCCGTAGCCGACGTGACCGCCGAAATAGAAACCGGTCCAGTTGAACACCGGCGCCGGAGCGGCCTTGTAGTACTGCTGCTGTTGGCGGACCGGAACGTCGGCGGCCGAAGCCGGAGCTGCAACAAACAGTGCAGCGAGCGCGACGCCCGAGAGCAGAATCTTTTTCATATTGACCATCCTTGATTTACAGACTTCAGAAATTCGCCCCCACCAAGGAGGCCGTTAGTTCGTTTCGTTAGCGGGGGTGTAACACCCGAGACCGCTTGAAAACTATGCCCTTTGAGCAACACCGCACCGAAAAGGAGGTAGCAGATTATGGCAGAAACCCGACACAAACCGCGCGAAAAATTGCTCCCTTGCACAAACGCTACGTCGTGATTGTGGTTCCTTTACGTAAACTTAATTTTGAAAGTTCCATTTTCGACGAAAGGCTTAGAAACGGTAATTTACGCCGGCGCGCAGCACGCTCGAATTGAATCCGACACCAACCGGACCACCGACCGTTTGGTACGTGCGAGTTCCAAAATCCGTATAGATGTATTCGAGCCGCGCGCTGATGTTGTTAGCGACCATGCCTTCGATGCCGAAGCCGAGCGCATAACCGAAATGATCCTGATCGTTTGAGAATGCGCCGACGCGCAGATCGCCGCCCGCGTAAGCCAGACCGCCGGTGCCGTAAACGAGCACGCGATCGAACGCATAGCCGAGACGGCCGCGCAGAGTTCCAATGTAATCCGCGGTGAAAACGCCGCCCGCGGCGCCGCCGTCAATGCCGCTGAACGTAATGTCGGTTTCCACGCCGAAGGTGAGACCGCTCACGAGCTGATGATTGTAGCCGACCTGCAAGCCCAGCGCGTAGCCGCTGATGTCGGCGCCAGCCGCGTCGCCCCAGCCCCAACCGGCATGAGCACCCGCATAGAAGCCGGTCCAGTTGAAAAGATTCCGGTAGTTCTGCGGATTGTTGTAGTTCCGCTGCGGCAGATCGCCTGCATAGGCAGGTGCCGCAACGAACAATGCCGCAACCAACAGCAACTTCTTCAAGATGGCCTCCTCCGCATAAGCGGATAAGCAAACTGCATTCGACCGAAAGATAAAATTTTAGAGGAATGGGTGGGTTAACTACGGTTACCGGCGGACGGCTTCTTCTCTGCCGTGCCTAACAAAGGGTAAAAACCGGCGCCGTCGAGGAAGCCGCCGGGCCGAAAGGTGATCTTTTTCGGCCCGTTCACGGGCAAAATCCGCCCCGCTGGCCCAAAGCGTTCCGAATCCCTATTTTCGTAAAATGCCCCGCGAAAAAGCCGCCAGCGAACAAGCGCTAGAAAAGCGCATCGAGGAAGAAGAAGGCCTGATCAGCGTTGCGGCGGACGAAGCCGGCGACGACGAGGAGGAAGTCCTGGTTGAGGCCAGCGACGAGGAAGATATCGAACCCGAGACCGGCCCGCTGCAACGGGGCCGCGAGGTAATCCGCAACTTCGTAAAACTCGCGCCCGAAAGCCCCGGTTGCTACCGGATGTTGGATGCGTCCGGCGCAGTACTCTACGTCGGCAAGGCGAAAAACATCCGTAAGCGCGTGACTTCTTACACGAGGCCGGAAGGCCATTCGCGGCGTATCGCGCGGATGATCGCGGCGACCGTTTCGATGGAACTGGTCACGACCTCGACGGAGACCGAAGCACTCTTACTCGAAGCGAACCTGATCAAGCGCTTTCGCCCATATTATAATGTGCTGCTGCGGGACGATAAGTCGTTTCCTTACATTCTCCTTACCGCGGGCCACTCTGCTCCGGCGATTGCGAAACACCGCGGCGCGCGCAACCGGCCCGGCGATTTCTTCGGGCCTTTCGCGTCGGCGGGTTCGGTGAACCGCACGATCACGGCGCTCGAGCGCGCGTTCTTCCTCCGCTCATGCTCAGACTCGGTTTACGAGAGCCGCACGCGGCCTTGCCTGTTGTTTCAGATCAAGCGCTGTTCGGCGCCCTGCACCGGAGAGATCGAACTCGACGACTACAACCGCATGGTCGGCGAAGCGCGCGATTTCCTTTCCGGGAAAAGCAGCGCTGTGAAGGATCAACTGGTCCGCGATATGCAAACGGCATCCGACGCGCTCGACTTCGAGAAGGCCGCAGTGTTGCGTGATCGCCTCGCCGCGCTCTCCGCGATCCAGTCGCATCAGGGCGTGCATCCGCGCAACACCGAAGAAGCAGATGTGTTCGCCGCCTATCAGCATGGCGGCATCACCTGCGTACAGAGCTTCTTCGTGCGCGGCCATCAGAACTGGGGCAATCGCGCGAACTTCCCGCGCGCCGACAAATCACTCGGGATCGAGGAAATTCTCGGACCTTTCCTCGCGCAGTTTTATGCCGACAAAGCGATTCCGAAACTGATCTTGCTTTCGCACAAGCCGGATGAATACGACCTTCTGGTCGAAGCGCTTTCCGAGAAGGCCGGACGCCGCATTGAAATCGCGGTCCCGCAACGCGGAGAGAAATCAGAACTCGTTGCACACGCCTTGCAGAACGCGCGCGAAGCGCTGGAGCGCAGGCTGGCGGAATCTTCTTCGCAACTCCGGCTCCTGAAGAGCCTCGCGGAGACCTTCGGCCTCGCTTCGACCCTGAAGCGTGTCGAGGTTTATGACAACAGCCACATCATGGGCACGAACGCAGTCGGCGCAATGATTGTCGCAGGGCCGGAAGGCTTCGCGAAAAACCAGTATCGCAAGTTCAACATCAAATCGCCGGAAACGGCTCCCGGCGACGATACCGGCATGATGCGCGAAGTATTGAAGCGGCGCTTCAAAAGACTGCTCGACGAAAATCCGCGCGAGCAGCAAAGCGAAACCCCGAGCGAAACCGTAAGTGAAACCGCAAGTGAAACTCCTTGGCCCGATCTTGTGATCGTGGACGGCGGCCTGCCGCAGTTAAATGCCGCGCGCGAGGTGATGGAAGAGATCGGCGTCAGCGACGTGCCGCTGCTCGCGGTCGCAAAAGGCCTCGACCGCGACGCCGGCCGCGAACTTTTTCATATCGCTGGCCGCGAGCCGTTCCGGCTACCGCCGCGCGACCCCGTGCTTTACTTCGTTGAACGCCTTCGCGACGAAGCGCATCGCTTCGCGATCGGCTCGCATCGCATTCGCCGCAGCAAGGACATCGGTACCACCGGCTTGCAGGAAATCCCCGGCGTCGGCCCGTCGCGCAAACGAGCGCTCCTGCATCACTTCGGGACCTTGCAGGCAATCGAGCAAGCCTCGCTTGCCGATCTCGAAAACGTGCCGGGGATCGACGCGCGGCTCGCGAAAGCGGTCTATGACTATTTTCATACAGGCGGATAGCACGAGTGACGCCTATTTCCGCGATGCCGCATTGACGGCACCGGATAGGGGTGTCTTGCTTGCGCCAGATGGAATCTCGAATGAATCAGACGAAGCCAATCTCCGCGCGCAAAAGACCCTCGAAGGGCGGCACGGCCCTGAGCGCCGCAAATTTATTGACCTATGCGCGCATCGCGGCAGTACCCGCGGTCGCAGCGTGTCTTTTCGGTATCGCCGTTCTCGACGGCGGCTTGTGGTTACGATGGGTAGCGCTCGTCATCTACATCGCTGCGGCGGTGACGGATTGGCTCGATGGCTGGGTTGCCAGAACCTACAGCCAGTTTTCCAAGCTTGGCCGTATGCTCGACCCGATTGCGGACAAGCTGCTTGTATCTTCGTGTCTCCTGATGCTCGCCGCCGACGGCACCATCCGCGGCTGGGCGTTATGGGCCGCGATCATCATTCTCTGCCGCGAAATCCTGGTTTCAGGCCTGCGCGAATTTCTGGCCGAGCTTCGCGTCAGCGTGCCAGTGACCAATCTCGCGAAATGGAAAACCATGATGCAGCTCGTCGCGGTCGGCTTTCTGATCGCAGGCGAAGCGGGTGATGCCGTGCTGCCGTTCACGTCGCTGACCGGCCTCACGCTGCTCTGGATTTCCGCGCTGCTCACGCTCTATACCGGTTACGACTATTTCAAAGCCGGCTCGAAACATCTCGTCGAGTAGTACCGTGAAAATTGTTTATTTCGCATGGCTGCGTGAACGCCTCGACAAAGCGGAAGAAGATGTCGAACTGCCGTCATCGGTCGAAACCATTGGCGACGTGATGCAATGGCTAAAGACGCGAGGCGAGGAATACGAACTCGCCTTCGACAATCCGAAGGTGATCCGCGCCGCCATCGACAAGACCCACGTACGTCCCGAAGCGAAGATCGCAGGCGCGAGCGAAATCGCCTTCTTTCCGCCGATGACGGGCGGGTGATCCAATGAGCGGCGAAACCGTTCGCATTACGCTCGACGCCATCGACACCAAGGCCGAGACGAAAGCCGTCAGTAAAGCCGGCGGCAATATCGGCGCCGTCGTGACGTTCTCCGGCATCTGCCGCGCCGACGAGAAGGGCGAAAAGATTTCCGCGCTGCATCTCGAACATTATCCCGGCATGGCGGAGAAAGAGATCGAAAGCCACGTCGAGAAAGCGAAGCAGCGCTGGCCGTTGCTGGCCGCTTCCGTCGTGCATCGCGTCGGGCGCATCGAACCGGGCGAGATCATCGTTTTTGTCGCGACCGCAAGCGCACACCGCGAAGCCGCGTTTCAGGCCGCCGAATTCATCATGGATTACCTGAAAACCAGTGCGCCGTTCTGGAAACGAACCGAAGGCGGCGGCCGCGAGGCATGGGTCGATGCGAGCGAAAAAGACGAGGACGCGCTGGAGCGCTGGAAATAAAAACGCGGCGGAGTGATCCGCCGCGTTCTCAAATTCAATTCCGAAAAGACTTACGCTGCTTTCTGCTTCGGCTGCACCGCCGCTGTGTAATCGTCCATCAGCGTCTGCGTGATTTTCGCGGGCGTGAAGCGCCACTCGCCGATTTCAGAAACCGGCGTCACTTCCGCCGCCGTGCCGGTGATGAAGCATTCGGTGAAACCCGAAAGTTCTTCCGGCTTGATGTGACGCTCGATCACTTCATAGCCGCGGCGCTTGGCGAGTTCGACCACCGTGCGGCGCGTGATGCCGTCGAGGAAGCAGTCGGGCAGCGGCGTATGGATCTTGCCGTCCTGCATGAAGAACATATTCGCGCCGGTGCATTCGGCGACGAAGCCGCGATAGTCGTACATCATCGCGTCGGCATAGCCTTTGCGTTCGGCCTGATGCTTCGAGATCGTGCAGATCATGTAGAGACCCGCGGCTTTCGCCTTACACGGAATTGTCTTCGGGTCCGGGCGGCGATATTCGGCGACGTCGAGGCGGATGCCCTTCATCTTCTGCGCCGGATCGAAATAGCTCGGCCACTCCCAGGTCGCGATCGCGAGATGGATTTTATTCATCTGCGCCGAGACGCCCATCATTTCGGAGCCGCGCCACGCGATCGGGCGCACATAGGCATCCTTCTGGCCGTTGGTCGCGAGCACCAGCTTCTTCGCTTCGTCGATTTGCGCGACCGAATAGGGAATTTCGAAATCGAGCAGCGCGGCCGAATTCTTCAGCCGCTCGGAATGCTCGGTGCATTTGAAAATTTCGCCGCCGTACGCGCGCTCGCCCTCGAACACGGCGCTCGCATAATGCAGGCCATGCGAGAGCACGTGTAGGTTCGCGTTCTCCCACGGCACCAGTTGGCCGTCGTACCAGATTTTTCCGGGACGTTTGTCGAAGGGTTCACCGGCCATTGGCGCTTCTCCTCACACACGAGCCTGTTTCGGCTCTCTTTTCGGGCTTTTGCCTCGCTGGCCGACACCCGTTATGTTTCGGCCAATGAGAGCGGTTCTCTCCGTTTCGCGCAATGATCGTAACGTGGCCTATGGGCCTTTCGGCACGATCCTTTCGCAAAAACGGTCCTCTCGGTAACAATCCAACGAAAATAAGTCAATATGGCTGACGTAAACGTCTCATCGCTCCCCATTAGCCCCAAGCAGGGCCAGAAAACTGATGATTCTCAAGGAAATGAGGGCATCCCGGCGGTCGAACTGATCGAACTGTTGTTTTTCGCCTATCGCGATTTCGTGGGCGATGCCGACGAATTGCTGGCCCGGCTCGGCTTCGGCCGGGCGCACCACCGAGTCGTGCATTTCGTAAACCGGCATCCGGGTATGCGGGTCGCGGACCTTCTGGCGGTGCTAAAAATCACCAAACAGAGCCTTGGCCGCGTGCTGCGCGAACTCGTCGATAACGGCTACGTCGTGCAGAAGGCCGGCGATAGCGACCGCCGCGAACGCCTGCTTTATGTCGCGCCGAAAGGCGAAGAACTCGCGCGCCAACTGGTCGCACTTCAGACCCGCCGCTTTGCTCGCGCACTCAACGAATGCGGTCCAGGCGCACGCGATGCCGCACGCAAATTTCTGGCCTCCATGATCGATCCGGAACAGCGCGCTGAAGTCGAGCGGCTGATCGCAAACGCAAACGGCAAGAAGTGAGCGACGCGATGAACAAGCCGGTCAAACCGCCATCCGACGACGCGCCGCATCTTCTGGTGGTCGACGACGACCAGCGCATCCGCGAACTCTTGTCGCGCTATCTGGCGGACCACGCCTATCGCGTGACGACGGCATCCGACGCCGCCGACGCGCGCGTGAAACTCGGCGGCATGGCGTTCGATATGCTGGTGCTAGATGTGATGATGCCGGGCGAGACGGGCTTGGAGCTTGCGAAATCCATCCGCGAAAACTCCGACGTGCCGATCCTGATGCTGACCGCCCGAGCGGAGACTTCCGACCGCATCGCGGGTCTAGAAGCGGGCGTTGACGATTATTTGCCGAAACCTTTCGATCCGCGCGAACTGCTTCTGCGCATCAACAGCATCTTGCGCCGCGCGGCGACGCCGGCGGTGCCTGCGATCGAAATGGTACGTTTCGGCGATTTCGAGTTTCATCTGGAACGCGGCGATCTCACGAAGAGCGGCGAGGCGGTGCGGATCACCGACCGCGAATGCGATATGCTGCGCGTGCTGGCTGCCCGCTCGGGCGACACCGTGCCGAGACAGGACTTGGTAGCTCCCGGCGGCGACGCATCCGACCGCGCGGTGGATGTGCAGATCAACCGTCTCCGCCGCAAGATCGAAAAAGATCCCGCCGACCCGGCATATCTCCGCACCGTGCGCGGCGTCGGCTACCGGTTGCTGGTAACGCCGTGACCTCGATAGACACCGGCATCCGCGGCATTAAATCGGTCTTCAACAGGATCATCGACGGCTACGACCGCTTCGGCACCTGGATGAATGCGCGCCTGCCGAAAGGCCTTTATGCACGCACGCTTTTGATCCTGCTGACGCCGATCGTGTTGCTGCAATCGGTATTGATGTTCGTATTCATGGAGCGGCACTGGAATCTCGTAACCCAACGCCTTTCGGCCGCGGTTTCGCGCGACATCGCCTCGCTGATCGACGTCTATCAGCAATACCCGCAGGACAAGGACGCTGCGTTCCTGCGCAAGATGGCAAGCGACCGGCTCGGCCTCACGGTTGAACTGCTGCCCGACGCCGATCTGCCGCCGCCGGGACCGAAGCCGTTCTTCTCGCCACTCGACAGCGCGCTCTCCCGCGAAATCGGATCGCTGATCCAGCGCCCGTTCTGGATCGACACAGTCGGCAATTCCAACCTGATCGAAATCCGCATCAAGCTGGAGAAGAACGTGTTTCGGGTGTTCGCGCCGCGCAACCACGCCTACGCCTCGAACTCGCACATCTTCATCATGTGGATGTTCGGCACCTCGCTGGTGCTGATCGCGATTTCGATTCTCTTTTTGCGCAATCAGATCAAACCCATTCTACAACTCGCAGAAGCGGCGGAGTCCTTCGGCAAGGGCCGCGAAGTCACGAACTTCCGCCCGCGCGGCGCCACCGAAGTGCGGCGGGCGGCGGCGGCCTTCCTGGAGATGAAGCGGCGTATCGAGCGCCAGATCGAGCAGCGCACCACCATGCTCGCCGGTGTCTCGCACGATATGCGCACGGTGCTCACGCGGTTCAAACTCGAACTCGCTTTGCTTCCGGAAGGACCGGAAATCGAGGCCATGCGCCGCGATGTCGATGAACTGCAGAATATGCTCGAGGCTTACCTCTCCTTCGCGCGTGGAGAATCCGGCGAGGGACCGGGCATGGTCGATATTTCGGAGATGCTCGAGGACCTCGCAGCCCACGCCGAGCGCCAGGGCCGCAAGGCGAGCGCAAGTTTCTCCGGCCCGCCGATCGTGCAGGCGCGAAAGGAAGCGCTGCGCCGCTGCGTGGCGAACCTGGTTGCGAACGCTATCCGCTACGGCAAGAACATCGCGCTCACCGGAAAGCGCGAGCCGCGCTGGCTTGAAGTCACGGTCGAGGATGACGGACCCGGCATTCCCGCCGACCGGCGCGAAGACGTGTTTCGTCCGTTTCTGCGGTTAGACGCTTCGCGTAATCAGGATGAAGGCAATAGCGGACTGGGCCTATCCATCGCGCGCGACATCGCAATCGCGCATGGCGGCGATATTTTCCTGAGCGACAGCCCGATGGGCGGCCTGCGCGCGACCTTGCGGATTCCGGCCTAAAACAGCCGTGCGCCATTAGCGACGGCAAAGTCCGGCGAGAACAGTACTACCGCGCCTTCTTCATCCGGAAATCCCAGCGTCAATACTTCCGACATGACCGGCCCAATCTGGCGCGGCGGGAAGTTGACGACCGCCGCCACGCGCTTACCGGGCAACTGCTCCGGCTTGTAGTATTTCGTGATCTGCGCGGAAGATTTCTTGATCCCGATCTCGGGACCGAAATCGATCTTCATCTTGATCGCGGGCTTCTTCGCTTCGGGAAACGGCTCCGCCTCGATAATCGTGCCTACCCGGATATCGACCTTCATGAAATCGCCGAACGAAATCTCCGGCGCAGTCGCGTCGTTCTTCATCCTTGCCCCCAGCAGAAATATTTAGACTGCGACCGGCGCGTTCGGATCTTCCGGAAATGCTTCGTCACGATTTGCGCGGCGGCGCGGACGGCACCCCGGCACGAAGCGGCACATTTCGCGTGCGAAGCCGGCGAGACGTTCGGCGGTTTCCAACTGACGATCGAGCGCTGCCATGGTACGCGCCAACCCCGGATCGTCGTCATCGAGCCACGTCTGCGTCGCACGCGCGAAGAAACCTGCAAGCGCCTGCGCGCGCATACCGCCGATCAGACCGGATGAGCCTACGCCAGCAGATGACAACATCCATTGCTGCGAGCGGACCGCGAGTTTATTCAAACCCATCGCAAGCTGCGGGCTGGTGCGCGCCGACTTGTAAAGCGAGCGAATCGCTTCGCGATAGGGCGCAAGCGCCTCGAAGCGGCGCATCAGCACTTCAAACAGCCGGTCCCGCGCAGATACATCGCCAAGCTCCGGATCGAGCTTTAACTGCTCGCCGCCGGAAAGTACCTTCTTGTCGGTCTCGCGGAAGAACGCCGCGACCATGTCGAAGGTCGAGCCGAACTCCCCGCGCAGATCGGCGAGCGAGACATTGGCGAGTTGCGCGACTTCGGAAAGTTCGATGCGCTCGAAGCGCTTCTCGGCAAGCAGCGTCAGAAATGCCCCGAGGATTTTTTCGCGTGCCTGTGCATCAGCCATAACGGTCCTCCTGAGACGAAAAACGCCGGAAATCCGATTGGGTTCAGCTTAGGCAGACGATGTGGCGGAGGAAAGACCGTAGTTATCCGGCCAATTCCTTGCCGCGTTTGGTCGCAGCCGCGACCGCCTCTTCGAGCAGTTTATCGAAGCCGGCCTCGCCCATCAGGATTTTAAGCGCGGCTGCTGTGGTGCCGTTGGGCGAAGTCACGTTCTCGCGCAGTTTAGAGGCCGGAAGATCGGAGCGATAAAGCAGTTCCCCCGCACCGGAGACGGTTTCGCGTGCGAGTTTCGCGGCCAACTCCTTCGGCAATCCGGCCTTCTCGCCCGCGCGCGCAAGCGTTTCGGCAAGCAGAAACACATAAGCAGGACCGGAGCCGGAAACGGCAGTCGCCGCGTCCATGAGGTTCTCGTCGTCGATCCACTCTACCGGCCCGGTAGAGCGCAACAGCGCATCTGTCAGCGCGCGCGCTTTTTCGTCGGCGCGTTTGTTTGGCACAGCCACCGTAATCCCGCGACCGATCGCAGCCGGCGTATTCGGGATGGTGCGGATCACTGCCGACTTCGGGAATGATTGTTCGAGAAACGAAATTGTCCGCCCTGCCATCACGGAAATCACGACGGACGAAACGCCTGCGAATTGCGAAAGCTGCGGCAAAACATCCTGTGCGACCTGCGGCTTCACAGCCACGATCAGCGCCGCGACTTCGCCTTTTGGGTTTTCGTTAAGCGGAATCTTGTTCTCGGAAAGCAGCGAAGCAATTTCCGGCGGCGGGCCCGGATCGCGCACCGCGACCTGAGACGCAGGCAAACCCGCCTTCAGCCAGCCTTCGAGGAGCGCGCCGCCCATCTTGCCCGCGCCCGCGAGCATGACGATACCTTTGAGCGCAGCGAGAGCGCTCATGGCGTCACGCCTCGCCGGCGGTCTCGAACAGCGCGGCGTCCATCGCTTCGCGCGCGGTCTTGCCCGCCCAGATCACGAACTGGAACGCGGGGTAGTAGCGCTCCGCCGCGCTGACGGCGTTTTCCAGAAGTGCTTCGCATTGCCGGCCACTGGCCTCCGCTCCGCCGGAGAGTACCAGCCCGTCGCGATACATGACGAGGCCCTCCTCAGACCAGAGGTCGAAATGCCCGAGCCAGAGCTGTTCGTTGACCATGGCGAGCAGGCGGTAGATTTCCGCGCGCCGCGCCTCCGGCACCTTGAGGTCGAAGGCGCAGGCCGTATGCAGCGCCTCCAGTTCGTCCATCCACTGGAACGAGACGTTGTAGTCGGTCTGGCGTCCCTTGATGGAAAGCGTGATCTCCGACTCGTTCGAACGCTCGAACGACCAGTCGTTGACCGCAGCCAGCCGCTCGACCAGGTCGACGGGATTCCCGCCGGGACCTCTATCGAATTCAGCCAGTGACATTCCGCTTCCTTTCCGGGTCCTCCAGGCCTTGCGGGAATCCTTCAGCGCTCTCCAGCCTAAGGCCGAAGCGCCGTTTGCTCCCGGTTTGGTCTGCCGCCGCAACTCGCTGATTCGCCGAACTGAATCGCAAATCAGTTGGTTCAGAAGAATCGAATTCGCCCCCGCCTTCAATGGCGGTTCCACGACTTCCCACAGGCGCAGGCCCGTGGAAGCGCAATTATCCGTGGAGAACTTCGGGGCTTCGAGCCGCTTACTTCTTCAAGAGCGTTTCGAGCTCGGCCACGCGGGCAGCGAGCTTCTCATTCTCGTTACGCGCTTTCGCGGCCATCTCTTTTACGGCCTCGTGTTCCTCGCGGGTCACGACATCCATGCCGCGCAAAATACGCTCGGCCTGCGAGCGGACCATGGTCTCGACCTCGCGGCGCACGCCGCCGGCAACGCCTGCGGCGTCGTTCGCAAGACGGGCGAACTCGTCGAAAATGCGGTTGCTGGTCTGGGTCATCACGCGCTCCTTGGGCCGCAACGGGCGGCTAGTACTCCTACAATGGGTATCGCGGGGCTGCGCCGCAAGGCGACTCCTTGACTTCGGTTAAGCGAACCTCGATTCAGCCAGTAATGCCGCTTTTCGCGCTCCCCTTTCCGATGATCGATCCGGTGCTGATTTCGGTCGGCCCGCTTGCGATCCGCTGGTACGCGCTCGCCTATGTCGGCGGCATTGTCGCCGGCTGGTGGCTGGCGCGGCGGGTCGCCGCGGCGAAGACCTACTGGGGCGGCGTCTCCCCGATGCACCCCGAAGATGCCGACGACGTCATCGTCTGGGCCGCTCTCGGCATCGTGCTCGGCGGCAGGTTTGGCTACGTGCTCTTCTACAACCCCTCTTATTTCGTCTCGCATCCCGCGGAAATCTTCGTGCTCTGGCGCGGCGGTATGTCGTTCCACGGCGGCTTTCTCGGCACCATCCTCGCGCTCTTATTGTTTGCGCGGTCGCGCGGCATCCCGATGCTTTCGATGCTGGATGTCGCAGCGATCGTAACGCCGATCGGACTTTTTCTCGGCCGCATCGCGAACTTCATCAACAGCGAGCTTTGGGGCCGCGTCACCGATGTGCCCTGGGCCTTCGTGTTTCCGAACGGCGGACCGCAACCGCGTCACGCGAGCCAACTCTACGAAGGCACACTGGAAGGCATCGTCCTGTTTGCGATCCTTATCGTGATGTGGCGCAAAGGCGCGCTGAAATATCCGGGGATGATCGGCGGAATGTTCGTCGGCGGCTATGGCGTCGCACGTATCGTTTCGGAGTTATTCCGGGAGCCGGACGCGCATATCGGCTACCTCACCGGCGGCCTCACCATGGGTATGCTGTTGTCGATCCCAATGCTGATCGTCGGCTTTGGCGCGATCTGGATTGCGAAACAGCGCGGCGTCACGAAATTCAAAGCGCCGAAGAAGCCAAAGAATGAACGCGCTTGAGCGCGAAATCCGCGCGCTGATCGAGACGCAGGGCCCGATCTCCGTCTCGCGCTACATGGCGCTCTGCCTCGCTCATCCCGAGTACGGCTACTACAGCACGCGCGATCCTTTCGGCACGGACGGCGACTTCACGACCGCCCCGGAAATCTCGCAGATGTTCGGCGAACTCGCCGGTATCTGGTGCGCGGAAGTCTGGCGGCTGATGGGCACGCCGCAGCAAATCGCACTTGTCGAAGTGGGTCCCGGCCGCGGCACCCTGATGAAGGACGCGCTGCGCGCGGCAAAAGTGATGCCGGGATTCCTGAACGCGATCGAATTGCACCTCGTCGAGACGAGCCCCGTCTTGCAGGAGAAACAACGCGAAGCCCTGCACGGGGCGGTTTCAAAGATTGCGTGGCACGGCGAAACGAACACGCTCCCCGACACGCCGCTCATCGCCGTCGGCAATGAATTCGTCGATGCGCTGCCGATAGAGCAATACGAAAAGAAAGCCGGACGCTGGCATGAGCGAAAAATCGGTCTCGGCGCGAACGGCGGCCTTGCCTTCGGCCTCGATCCGGCGCTGCTGCCGGACTTCGAGAAAAACTTACCCAGGCGCCTCACGCCCGCGCCGAACGGCGCGGTGTTCGAGCGGCGCAATCTAACGCCGATCGCAGACATTGTTGGCCGCATCGGGAAAAACGGCGGCGCCGCGCTCTTCGTCGATTACGGCCACGCTGAGTCCGGTTTCAGCGATACGCTGCAGGCAGTCAGCGGCCACGATTACGCCGAACCACTGGAAGCGCCGGGCGAAGTCGATCTCACTTCGCAGGTGGACTTCGAAGCACTCGCCGCACTCGCAAGCAATAATGTTCGCGCAACCGGTCCGCTCACGCAGCGGGATTTTCTGACACAACTTGGCATCGAAGCCCGCGCGGAAATCCTGCAACGAAACGCGAAGGAAGAAATGCGCGACGAAATCGGTACCGCGCTCACACGCCTGATCGGGCACACACCCGGCATGGGCGAGCTATTCAAAGCACTCGCCTTCGCGCATCGCGATTTGCAGGCACTCCCAGGATTTGACGGCGCAAAGGTCAGCGGTGAGCATTCATAACATGAGAGTCGAATCTTCCGCGCTCGCGAAACTTCCCGGCATCCGCCACGCCTTCTTCACGCGCGAAGGCGGCGTCTCGGAAGGCATTTATGCGTCATTGAACGGCGGCATCGGCTCCAATGATAGCGTAGCGCACGTGTCTGAGAACCGCCGCCGCATGAGCGAAGCGCTAGGCGCGGAACACATCATAACCTGTTATCAAATCCACTCGGCCGACGTTGTCGTCGCAGGTAAAGCCTGGAGCCGGGAGAGCGCCGCGCGCGCCGACGGCATCGTCACGCGCACGAAAGGTTTGGCGGTTGGCGCTTCCGCCGCCGATTGCGGACCGCTTCTTTTCGCGGATGCCGGTGCCGGTATTGTCGCCGCGGCCCATGCCGGCTGGAAAGGCGCGCTCGGCGGCATCGCGGAGGCAACCGTCGCGAAGATGGAAGAACTGGGTGCGAGCCGGAAAAATATTGTGGCCGCGATCGGCCCGCTGATCCGGCAGCGGAGCTACGAGGTAGGCCCGGAATTCGTCACGCGGTTCAAGGACGCCGACCCGGATTACGTGCGATTCTTCGTGCCCTCTTTGACCCCCGATCACGCGATGTTCGACCTTGCCGGCCTCATCCGCCTGCGGCTGGAGACGGCGGGCGTCGGCCATATCGACGACCTCGGGCTAGATACATATTCCGACGAGAAGCGCTTTTTCTCCTATCGCCGAACCACCCATCGCGGCGAGCCGGACTACGGCCGCCAGATCGCGGCAATTGCGCTTATCGCCTGAGCAACTTGGCAGTTTTATTTGGCCAAGTCGGGCAAGCCCGACTTGGCCGGGGACGGCCTTTGCCCCTGTATTTACAGGGTTGGCGGCGGCGGCTAGTGACTTGCTCACACAGGTCCGCGCCAGAAGGCGCGAATGGATGGCGTGAATGTCGGGTCGGCAAGGCAAGAACAACGGAACCATCAAGCTCGTCGCCGGCAATTCGAATCGCGCGCTTGCGGAAACCATCGCCTCCTATCTTGAAACGCCGATGACCAAGGCAACCGTGCGGCGCTTCGCCGACATGGAGATCTTCGTCGAGATCGAAGAGAACGTGCGCGGCCAGGACGTCTTCGTCATGCAGTCGACCTCGTTCCCCGCGAACGATCACTTGATGGAATTGCTGATCCTCACAGACGCGCTGCGCCGCTCCTCCGCGCGCCGCATCACGGCGGTCATTCCCTATTTCGGTTACGCGCGGCAGGACCGCAAACCCGGTCCGCGCACGCCGATCTCGGCGAAGCTGGTCGCTAACCTGATCACGCACGCCGGCGCTGACCGCGTGATGACGGTCGATCTCCACGCCGCGCAAATTCAGGGCTTCTTCGATATTCCTGTCGATAACCTCTTCGCTTCCCCGGTAATGGTGCGCGACGTGAAGGAACGCTTCGAACTAGGCAAAGTCACCGTGGTTTCGCCGGATGTCGGCGGCGTGGTTCGTGCGCGAGGGCTTGCCAAGCGCATTGATGCGCCGCTCGCGATCATCGACAAGCGCCGCGAGCGTCCGAACGAATCCGAAGTGATGAACGTCATCGGCGATGTCGAAGGCCGGGACTGCATTTTGATCGACGACATCGTCGATTCCGGCGGCACGCTCGTGAACGCCGCCGAAGCGCTGCTCGAAAAAGGCGCCCTCTCGGTTACCGCCTACATCACGCATGGCGTGCTTTCCGGCGGCGCGGTCGCGCGCGTAACCGCATCGAAGCTGAAGGAACTTGTCATCACCGACACAATTCAGGCGACCGAAGCAGTACGTGTCGCGCGAAACATCCGCGTGCTCTCGATTGCCACCTTGATGGGCGAAGCGATCGGCCGGACTGCGCACGAAGAGAGCGTCTCGAGCCTCTTCGATTGAATGTGGCGAGCACGTTCAACCGATCCGCGAAAAATCCGGGCAATCTGTTAACGAAATAGTGTTTTGCTGCCATATCGCTTCCATGATTGGAGCGTAGCAACAAAGTCACACCAGCAACTGCGGCACACGTCGCATAGGGAGCACCCTATGAAACGCGAATTCGCGGCAATTATTTTTTCCGCACTTCTCATCGGAGCCCCACTCGCGGGGCCGATTGAGCAGACCGATCTGCCTCCTCCGTCGGCGCATAATCCGGCGGCGGCTGAGCAAACCTTCCTGCACGAAGACTGGAACGCATTTTCGTCGGCGGACGTCTGGCTTGCGGACATCCCCGAGAGCGATGGCATCTCGCTGGACGCGCTGGCAGCGAAGGCCAAGCGCTATCCGAGCTACAACACAGTCGAAGAACGCAACCAAAAACTCCCTACCGGCTACAACTGGAACCGCGGTAACTGGCGAGCCAACTTCGGCACCAATGTCACGACCGCGACCGCACCCAACACCGTCATTCCAACCGATATTTACGCCGGCAACGTCTCGCCTTCGGGCGGCACCGGCGCGATCGACGGCCGGCTCGAATACGATCTGAGTTCCTGGCAGTTCTACGGCGGTACGCGGCGTGCGCTCGTTGCAAATCCGGACGGCACCGTCGGCGTGAACAACAACTTCACCGGCGGCACCTTCTACAATCTGCCGCCCTCGCTGCTCGGCGGAAAGGTCGGCACCGGCTTCGAGGTGAACCCTGTCGGCGATGCCAAGACCCGGCTCGAATATCGCAAGATGTTCGGCAATACCGAGGGCTTCCTGGCCGCTGAGCGGACCACCCCGTTCCAGCACAGCGGTCCGGACGTGACCGGCGTGAACGGCCTGAAGGCCGGCATAAACCGCAAATTCTGACCTCCTGCCCCTCTCTTGGCAGGCGCGAAAGCCTCGTTGCGCCTGCCAATTTGAGCCGGTATAAGCCCGCTCGAACCCAACAGGCTTGCGCTGTCGCGTGACGCCGGTGCGCCACCGGACGGGTAATTTTTTGCCGTCCGATCAAAGACTTGACGAGGAATAGAACGATGGCCGTTGCGAAAGAATTGAAAGCCACCGCGCGCAAGGGCGCCGGCAAAGGTCCGGCCCGCGCTGAACGTCGTGCCGGCCGCGTGCCGGGCACCGTCTATGGTGAGAACCAGCCGGCCGCTTCGATCTCGGTCGATGCCGTCGAAATCGGCCGCCGCATCTATGCCGGCCGTTTCCTCACCACCGTTTTGGATCTCGAGATCGACGGCCAGAAGACCCGCGTGATCCCGCGCGACTTCCAGCTCGATCCGCTCAAAGATCGCCCGGTCCACGTCGACTTCCAGCGCCTCGGCAAGGGCGCGATCATCAAGGTCGCGGTGCCGGTCCACTTCATCAATCAGGATGGCTCGCCCGGCATCAAGCGCGGTGGCACACTGAACGTCGTGCGCCACACGGTCGATTTCTACGCGCCGGCCGAGAGCATTCCGGAATCCATCACCGCCGATCTGACCGGCCTCGAGATCAACGACTCGCTCCACATTTCGGCAGTGAAGCTGCCGGAAGGCGTGCGGCCCGTGATCCGCGACCGCGATTTCACGATCGCGACCATCGTGCCGTCTTCGGGCTACCTCGAAGAACTCGCCGCTGCTGCGCAGAAGGCGAAGGCCGACGCTGCTGCTGCGGAAGCCGCTGCTGCTGCCGGTCCGGCTCCGGAAGGTGCCGCCCCTGCCGCTGGCGCCGCTCCTGCTGCTGGTGCCGCTCCTGCCGCCGGCGCTGCGAAGCCGGAAGGCGGCGACAAGAAGTAAGACGACGCGGCGGGCGCGGACACGCGCCCGCCCGCCGGTCCCCGCGGAGACCGACCGATGTTTTTATTCGCGGGACTTGGCAATCCGGGCGAGCAGTATCGCCGCAACCGGCACAACGTCGGCTTCATGGCCGCCGACGCCATTCACTACAAACATCGCTTCTCGCCGTGGCGGAAACGCTTTCAGGGCTACAGCGCCGAAGGCGAGATCGCGGGCGAGAAGATTTTACTGCTCAAGCCCCAAACCTACATGAACGACTCCGGCCTTGCGGTCGGCGCGGCGCAGAAGTTTTTCAAGATCGCGCTTGCCGGCATCGTAGTGTTTCACGACGAGATCGACCTGCCGCCCGCGAAAATGCGCGCGAAAATCGGCGGCGGAAATGCCGGCCAGAACGGTCTGCGCTCGATCAGCGCCCATTGTGGCAACGACTATGCACGCGTCCGCATCGGCGTCGGGCATCCCGGCGACCGCAATCTCGTGTCGCGCTGGGTGCTCTCGGATTTCGCGAAGGCCGAGCAGTCGTGGGTCGAGACCATGTGCGAAGCGATTTCCGATGCGGCGGAATACCTCGTGAAGCACAAGCTCGAAGACTTCCAGAATCGCGTACACCTCGCGCTCGAAAAGAGCGGCGTCCTGAAATCAAGCTAGGCAAGAAATTCGATCATGGGATTTAAATGCGGAATTGTCGGGATGCCGAATGTCGGCAAATCGACCCTCTTCAATGCGCTGACGCAAACCGCGGCGGCACAGGCTGCGAACTATCCGTTCTGCACCATCGAGCCGAATGTCGGCGAAGTTGGCGTTCCGGATGATCGCATCGACGCACTCGCGAAGATCGCAGGCTCCGCGGAAATCGTGCCGACCAAAATCAATTTCGTCGATATCGCGGGCCTCGTACGTGGCGCCTCCAAGGGCGAAGGCCTCGGCAACCAGTTCCTTGGCCACATCCGCGAAGTCGATGCGATCGTTCATGTGTTGCGCTGCTTCGAAGACGGCGACATTACGCACGTCGAAGGCGGCATCGATCCGCTGCGCGACGCCGAGACGGTCGAAACCGAGTTGATGCTTGCCGATCTCGATAGCCTTGAGAAACGTATCGACAACCTCACGAAAAAAGCGCGCGGTCAGGACAAGGAAGCCATCGCGCAACTCGATCTCGTGAAGCGCTCGATCGAAGCGCTTTCAAACGGCAAGCCCGCGCGCACGATTGAGCGCAAGCACGAAGAAGAAGCCGCGTTTCAGGCGCTGCAGCTCATCACCGCGAAGCCCGTGCTCTACGTCTGCAACGTCGAGGAAAGCGCCGCCAACACCGGCAACGAGCTCTCGAAGAAGGTCGAAGCCAAGGCAAAGTCCGAGAACGCCGTCACGGTCGCAATCTCCGCGAAGATCGAGTCCGAAATTGCCATGCTCCCCATCGGCGAGCGGAAAGAATTTCTCGATGCGGCGGGCCTGGCTGAACCGGGCCTCGATCGCCTGATCCGCAAGGGTTACGAATTGCTCGGGCTCATTACTTATTTTACCGCGGGGCCGAAGGAAGCCCGCGCCTGGACCATCGTGAAGGGGTTCAGGGCGCCGCAGGCCGCGGGTGTGATCCATACCGATTTCGAGAAAGGCTTCATCCGCGCCGAAACGATTGCATATGCCGACTACGTCGTATGCAAGGGGGAGGCTGGCGCACGCGACGCCGGCAAGCTACGGCTCGAAGGCAAGGAGTATGTCGTGCAGGACGGCGACGTCATGCACTTCCGCTTCGCCAACTGAGCATTTAAGTTTTTTCGGATGGACGCAAAAACCGCCCGCATCTGTTACGAGGATTTCGAGGTCGGCAGCGTCCGCATCTTCGGCCCGCGTCTGGTCACGCGTGAGGAGATCATCGAATTCGCGAGCGAGTTCGATCCGCAGCCGATGCATCTCGACGAAGAGGCTGCGAATAAGTCCATGCTGAAGGGCCTGTCCTCCTCCGGCTGGCACACCTGCGCGCTGATGATGCGCATGATCTATGACGGCTTCCTGCGTGAATCGAGTTCGCTCGGCGCGCCCGGCGTAGATGAAGTACGCTGGGTCCGTCCCGTGCGGCCCGGCGATGAGCTCACAATCCGCGTTACCTGTCTGGAAAAGCGAAACTCCGGCAGCCGCCCGCAGGTCGGCATCGTGCGCTTCAGCCTCGAAATGCTGAACGCCAAAGAAGAGATCGTGTTGGAGTCGTCTTATTCGGGCTTCTTCGGCAAGCGCTATCCGGGATCCGCGTGATGCCGTACTTTGAGGACATGAAGGTTGGCGACATCCGCGAATTCGGCGCCTACACGTTCACCGCCGAGAACATCATTCGCTTCGCGAAGAAGTACGACCCGCAGCCGTTTCACCTGAGCGAAGAAGGCGGAGAGAATTCTTTATTCGGCGGCCTTTGCGCGTCCGGCTGGCATACCGGCGCCGCCTGTATGCGCATGATTGTGGATTTCAACAAACAGCAGATTCAGGAAGCGATTGCGCGTGGTGAAAAACCGATCGCATCCGGCCCCTCGCCAGGATTCAAAAACCTGAAGTGGCTGAAGCCGGTTTATGCCGGCGACACCATCACCTACACGAGCGAACTCGTGGAATTGCGCGAATCGGCAACGCGCCCCCAATGGGGGATCATGTTCGCGAAAATCTACGGCGTGAACCAGAAGGGCGAGCGCGTCTATGAGTTCGACAGCTCTGCGTTCATGCCGCGGAAGCCGAAATAGTTAGTGCCCCTCAAAACTCATTAGCGTTCGCACCGGCACACCTAGCGCACGCAGTTTCGCGGCACCCCCTAAATCCGGCAGATCGATCACGAAACAGGCGGCGAGAATTTCCGCGCCCATGTTGCGAAGTAGCTTTACTGCCGCCTCCGCTGTGCCGCCGGTCGCAATCAGATCGTCCACCAGCACCACGCGGTCGCCCTCGTTAACGGCGTCCTTGTGCATCTCCATCTCGTCGATGCCGTATTCGAGTGAGTAAGCGATCCGCACCGTCTCGTAAGGCAGCTTGCCTTTCTTTCGGATCGGCACGAAACCCGCCGAGACCTGATGCGCGACCGCACCGCCGAGAATAAAGCCACGCGCTTCGATGCCTGCGACCTTGTCGATCTTGGAGCCGGCCCAGGGATTGACGAGTTCATCGACCGTGCGGCGGAATGCCCGCGCGTTGCCGAGCAGCGTGGTAATGTCGCGGAACTTAATGCCGGGCTTCGGGTAATCCGGGATCGTCCGGATAGCACTACGAAGGTCGAGCGCATTGGGGAGGCTCATGGAAATCCTTGGCGTTCAAAGGCGCACCTTGTCGGCAGGCGCAAAACGAGAATAGCCTACTTCCCTGCGGCGACGGATTCGCGAAACGCCGCGCTAAATCTTCAGGAGAGCGCCATGGCCAAGGGCCAAGACAAACCCAGTAAGGAAAAGAAGAAGCCGAAAGCGGAGACGTCCAAAAAGGGCACGTCCTCCTACAAGCAGGCTTACGGCAAGTAAGCGCCACCCGATTATGAAAAAGGCCCCGTTTCCGGGGCCTTTTTTGTTTCTAATCAGACGCAGCGCTCAATGCGCGTTGGCCCAGACCTTTTTCTTGGTGAAGTAGGCAAGACCCGCGAACACGATCAGGAAGATCATGACCTGAAAGCCCATGCGCTTGCGCGCTTCGAGATGCGGCTCCGCGGCCCACATCAGGAATGCGGTGACGTCGCGCGAATACTGATCGACCGTCTGCGGCGCGCCGTCGGTATATTCGACGCGCTTGTCCTCGAGCGGCGGACGCATTGCGATCTTGTGGCCCGGATAATACTTGTTCCAGAACTGGGTCGGCGTGAGCGTTTCGCCCGCCGGCGCATTCTCGTAGCCGGTGAGCAGCGCGTGCAGATAATCGACGCCGTTTTCCTGATACTGGCGCACGATATCGAACAGGAAGCCGGGGAAGCCGACTTCATAGGTGCGCGCCTTCGCGATCACCGAAAGGTCGACCGGCAGCGCACCGTTGTGGGTCGCGCGGGCGGCCTGCTCGTTCGCGAAAATCTGCGGGAAGTAATCCGACGGACGGCCGGGGCGTTGGAACATCTCGCCGCGGTCGTTCGGACCGTCGGTGATCTGGTATTCGGCAGCTAACGTCTTGATCTGACCCTCGCTGAAGCCGAGCGCGCCGCTTTGTCCGAGCGTGCGGAAAGCGACCAGTTTCAGCGAATGACAAGCCTGGCAGACTTCGCGATAGACCTTGAAGCCGCGCTGGATCTGCTGCTTGTCGTAGTGACCGAACGGCCCCGCGAAGGACCACTTGAGACGCGGCGGCTGCGGCGCGTGCGCGTCGGCGGCAACAGCGACCGACGTAGCACCGAAGGAAATCGCGGATGCGAGCCCGAGCGCGAGAAGGGTATTCGTTTTCATCATATGCCCCTTACCGCGAGCCTTTGACTTTGGCCGGTGCAAGCGACTGCTTGCCGAGGACCGACTCCGTGATCGACCCCGGCATCGCCGACGGCTTCTCGTAATAAGAGAGCAGCGGCAGCACGACCAGGAAGTGAATGAAGTACCACGCGGTGAGAATCCGCGAGGCGATCACATAGCCGCCTTCCGCGGGCTTCGCGCCCAACCAGCCGAGACCGATGCAGGTGATCACAAAAATCCAGAAGAACTGCTTGAACAGCGGACGATACTTCGCAGAGCGAGTCTTGGCGCGATCGAGCCACGGCAGGAACGCAAGCACCGCGATCGACGCGAACATCGCCATCACGCCGCCGAGCTTGTTCGGGATCGCGCGCAGGATCGCGTA
This sequence comes from Rhizobiales bacterium Ga0077548, assembly GCA_001464215.1. GTDB lineage: Bacteria > Pseudomonadota > Alphaproteobacteria > Rhizobiales > Xanthobacteraceae. Next base: position 33,250 of record LNEZ01000076.1, read on the forward strand.
GAATGTGCGTCGGCGTCTGCAGCGGGTTCGCCGGGATGTAGTTGTCGGCGTGGCCCAGATAGTTCGGGATGTAGAACACGAACCACGCGAAGAAGATCATGAAGCAGACCATCGCGAAGTTATCCTTCGCGGTCGCATAGGGCGTGAACGCGAGCGTGTCCTTGTCAGACTTCACGTCGATGCCGGTCGGGTTGTTCTGGCCGACTTCATGCAGCGCCCAGATGTGCAGGATGACAACGCCCGCGATCATGAACGGCAGCAGATAGTGCAGCGAGAAGAAGCGCTGCAACGTCGGCTGATCGACCGAGTAACCGCCCCAGAGCAGTTCGACGATTTTTGTACCGACGCCCGGAATTGCCGAGAACAGGTTGGTGATGACGGTCGCGCCCCAGAAGCTCATCTGGCCCCACGGCAGCACGTAGCCCATGAAGGCGGTTGCCATCATCAAGAGGAAGATGATGACGCCGAGAATCCAGAGGATCTCGCGCGGCTCTTTATATGAGCCGTAATACATACCGCGGAAAATGTGGATGTAGACCGCGATGAAGAACATCGACGCGCCATTGGCGTGCACATAGCGCAAGAGCCAGCCGTAGTTCACGTCGCGCATGATGTGTTCGACCGAGTCGAATGCACCAGCAACCGTCGGCGTGTAGTGCATGGCGAGCACGATGCCGGTGATGATCTGGACGCCGAGGCAGAAGGAAAGAATGCCGCCGAAGGTCCACCAGTAGTTCAGGTTACGCGGCGTCGGGTAAGCCACGAACGAAGAGTGCATCAACCCGAGGATCGGGAGACGGCGCTCAGTCCATTTCAGGAAGGCGCTTTTCGGCTGGAAGTTCGACGGACCGCTCATTCTTCAGATTCCGTTTTCAAAAGCGAAGCGCGGATCAACCGATCCGCACCATCGTGTCGGATGCAAATTCGTAAGGCGGCACTTCGAGGTTGGTCGGCGCAGGACCTTTGCGGATGCGGCCGGAGGTGTCGTAGTGCGAACCGTGGCAGGGGCAGAAGAAGCCCTGATAGTCGCCCTGATGACCGAGCGGCACGCAACCAAGATGCGTGCAGACGCCGACCAGCACGAGCCACTGTTCCTTGCCCTTTTTCACGCGCGCGTCGTCCGGCTGCGGATCGGGCAGGTCGCGAAGCGGAGTTGCCTTCGCTTCTTCGATTTCTTTCTTGGTACGGTGCGCGATAAAGACCGGCTTGCCGCGCCACTTCACGGTGATGATCTGGCCTTCCTTCACCGGCGACAAATCGACTTCGGTGGAAGCCAGCGCCTGCACGGACGCATCCGGATTCATCTGATGGATAAGCGGCCAAGCGGCAGCGGCAGCGCCGACCGCGCCGACTGCACCTGTCGCAATGTAGAGAAAGTCGCGCCGGGTCGGCTGGTCGCCGTTCATTGTCGTGGATTTCGCCAAGTTCCGGTCCTTTCCATCGCCTCGACGGAGCGTGACCGCTTCCCAAGCAAGACGCCGCGAAACGGACTCGCCTGACGGTCGGCGGTGGCCCAATCCGCGGCGCAAACCCTGCAAAAATCGACAGAATCCTGCCGATTGCGGCGCCCCAATTGAACGCTTCTAATGTCATTAGCGCCCATTATTGTCCAGTATCCGGCCATGCGGCACGGAGTCGTTATGCAAGGGTTTCCGCGTGTTTTCGCCCGCGGCCCATGCCATTGAACCGCCAATGGAAATCGCACTTTACGAACCGGATATTCCGCAGAACGCCGGGACCATCATGCGCCTCGGCGCCTGCATGGGTGTACCCGTACACTTCATCGAACCGGCGGGCTTTCCGGTGAGCGATCGCGCGTTCCGCCGCGCCGGACTGGACTATCTGGATGCCGTGAAAATCGAGCGCCACGTCTCGTTTGCGGCCTTCGAGGAATGGCGAAAGGCGAACGGGCGGCGGTTGGTGCTGCTCACCACCAAAGCGAAGCAGACTTATCCTTCGTTCGCGTTCCGCAGCACCGATGTGCTCTTGGTCGGGCGCGAGTCATCGGGCGTGCCGGACAACGTGCACGCGGCGGCAGACAGCTCGCTCCGCATTCCGATCCGTGACGGCTTGCGCTCGCTCAATATCGCGGTGGCGCTTTCGATGGTTTTAGGCGAAGCACTGCGCCAGACCGGAAGACTGAACGATGAGTGAGACTTTCAAGGAGCCTGCCCGCGCCTGGTTTCGCGAATTGCGCGACCAGCTTTGCGCGGCGTTCGAGAAGCTTGAGGCCGATGCCCCCTCTTCTCTTTATGAAGGCCCGGCTGGGAAATTCGTGCGCTCGCCGTGGGAGCGCACGGATCACTCGGGTCAGCCCGGCGGCGGCGGCGAAATGTCGATGCTGCATGGGCGGCTCTTTGAGAAAGCCGGCATTCACATTTCAACCGTGCATGGCGAGTTCGCGCCGGAATTCAGAAAAGAAATCAAAGGCGCGGAAGACGATCCCCGCTTCTGGGCTTCCGGCATTTCGCTGATCGCGCACCCACGCAATCCGCATATTCCCGCCGTTCACATGAATACGCGCCATGTCGTTACCGCGAAAGCATGGCTCGGCGGCGGCGCGGACCTGACGCCCGTTCTCGACGCGCGCCGCAACCAGACCGATCCCGACACGATCGCCTTTCACGCCGCGATGAAGTCTGCCTGCGACAAGCACAAAGCCGTCGCGGACTACGACAAGCTGAAAAAGTGGTGCGACGAGTACTTTTTTCTGAAGCATCGCAACGAGCCGCGCGGCATCGGCGGCATTTTTTACGACTGGCTGGACAGCGGAAATCGCGATGCCGATTTCGCCTTCACGCAAGAAGTAGGAAGAAGCTTCCTCGATATTTATCCGAAGATCGTTCGCGCGAACTTCGCGAAACCCTGGAATGAATCCGAGCGCGAAGAGCAACTTGTGCGGCGCGGCCGCTATGTCGAATTTAATTTACTTTACGACCGCGGCACGGTGTTCGGCCTGAAAACCGGCGGCAACGTGAATTCGATTCTTTCTTCGCTGCCTCCGATAGTGAAGTGGCCTTAAGCTACTTCTTCAAATCCGCCGCACCAGATCACGACACTCTGATAGTCGGCGAGATTGACGTTGGCCGGAATCGGATAGCGCTGGCCGCCCTTGAACGCTTGTATCTGCCCCAGATCGACGGACTTGGAGAGAACCTCTTTCACGTCGCCATTCGATTTGATTCCCGATTTCGGAACCAGCAACACGCGATAGTCAGGCCCCGGCCCGACCTCGAAGTCCTGCTCGAGAAAAACGAGATTCTTGTAAACGCTGACCGAACCTTTGCCCCAATGGATCGGGTCGCTTGGGTTCGCGTGAATGAAAGTACCCTTAGCGACAGCAGGCGTCTGCGTCTCTTCCTGCGTGAGCGTGTGATTCACCGGCTCGAGCGGAAAGATATAGGGGAAAAACCAGATGCCGGCAGCGAAGCCGAGAGCCGTGCCAAACAGCCCGCCGACGATGAAGATAAGAAGGCCGCGCAAAAATCGCATAACCCGACTCTAACAAAGAGGGCTCGCAACACCAGCCATCCGGCGATGACGATTGCGCGAGCAGCTAACGGATGGCCGCGGCGGCGATTTTCGCGAGCGCCGCCGCATCCTCCGGAAAATCCGCTGCAATCCAGGCGGCTTCCGCTGCAGCCAGCGCTTTCCCGAGCTTCGGCCCCTTCTCGACCCCGCGTTTCATGAAGTCGTCTGCCGACAACGGAAAGCGCGGCGGCGTCCAGCGCGCGGGCAACCAAAGCAATGCGCCCCATTTATCGTCCGCAAGCGAAGCCTCCGAATGCGCGAACGAAATCAGCGCACGGTCGCCATATTCCTCCGCCCCGATCCGGTAGAGCGTCTCTCTGGCATAAGTCTCGCCGCGCGCGGGCGTAAGCTGCCACCAGCGGTCGCTGATCGAAACCAGACGCTTGTATTCTTCGTTCGAAAGCCGAAGCCGCTCACGCAAATGCATCGCGTCCTCGTCCAGCCGCACCGCCACCGCAGCCAGCCGCCGCACGGCATCAGGCGCGATTTCGTTCGACTGCTCGATCAGCACGAGTTTTGCGAGCGCGGGCAGTTCCGGCGCATTCGCAAACACGCGATCGTAAATCCCGGTATCCGCCATCGCGACCATCGCTTCCGGTGCGCGCCTTGCGGCAAGCGTTTTGATAATCTCCGCGCGAATGCGCTCGCGCGACAGCGCCCCGAGCTTGTCGCGCGCACGCGCGCAGGCAAGATAGCCGTCGCGATCCGGCTCGCCTTCGGCGTAAGCGGCGAAGAAGCGAAAGAAGCGCAACACGCGCAGATAATCTTCCGCGATGCGCTGGTCAGCAACGCCGATGAAACGCACGGCGTGCTTTTCGATGTCGGCAAGCCCGCCGCAATAGTCATGCACCGTGCCGTCTGCGCTTATCGACATCGCATTGATCGTGAAGTCGCGGCGCTCGGCGTCTTTCTTCCAGTCGCGCCCGAACCGCACCACTGCGTGACGCCCGTCGGTTTCGACATCCTCGCGAAGCGTCGTGACCTCGAATGGCCTGCCATCGGCAACAACCGTAACGGTGCCGTGTTCAATTCCAGTCGGTACCACCTTGAAGCCGGCAGCCGTCACGCGATCAATCACAGTCTTCGGCGGCGCCGTCGTCGCGAGATCGGTTTCCCCGACTTTCAGCCCAAGCAGAAGATTGCGCACGGCGCCGCCGACCACGCGCGTTTCTTCGCCGCCACCGTTTAGAACAGCGAGCACCTCGGCCAGCGGCTTTTGTTTCAGGAAGGCGACTTGGTCCGCGGCGAGTTTCTTTTGCGCCGGGCCGCCGCTCATTTCGTGTAGCCCGGGACCAGCTTGCCGTCTTTGTCGATATGGGCCGGCACATAGGTTGAACCCGGCTTGTAGCCGCCGTAATGCGAAAACCAGATGAGGCTGATCGCGACCAGAATGATGCCGGCGAAGGCGAGCCACGCCACCACTTTAGCACCCCAGTTTTCGCGGTCGCGCGCATCCTTCTGCTTCAAGAGCAGCGCGATCGCGTAAATCGCGAACGGCGTGATGAAGAAGGCAAGTTCGGTGAGAATGGTGCGGGCCATTATTCGTACAGCTTCTCGTAAAGGCTCCGGATGATTCCGGCGGTCGCTCCCCAGATATTACGCTTTTCGAAGGGCATTGCGTAGAAGTGCCGCTCGACCCCCTTCCAGACCCCGGAATGCCGGGCGTGGTTCTCCCGCGCCATCAGGAAAGAGAGCGGCACCTCGAAAGCCTCGTCCACTTCCGACGGGTTGAGCTTGAGGGTAAAGCCCGGTTCGATCAGCGCTACCACCGGCACGATACGGAAACCCGTGCCGGATAAATAAGAGTCGAGATAGCCGAGTGGGGTCGCGAAGCGCGCGGGCAATCCGACCTCCTCGTCGGCCTCGCGCAAGGCGGCAGCCAGCGGAGACACGTCGCCCGGATCGATCCGCCCGCCCGGAAACGCCACCTGCCCTGCGTGCGTGCTCATATGTTTCGAGCGCTGCGTGAGCAGCACGGTCGGCTCTTCGTGCGCGACAATGGGAATGAGTACCGCCGCCGGACGCGGCGAGTTTTCGCCGATGCGATCCGCGAAATCCGGATTGAGCTTGTGATCGCCGCGCGTGAATTCGCGCGCATGGCCGAGCAGATTTCCCTGCGGTTCGCGGTAGAGCTTCTCGCGCGCGAGCACCACGAAGTCGCGAAGCACGGGCGAGAATTTATCTTGCACGGAATTCCCTTCGATCATTTCAGCGCAAACCCGCGATGGTTTCAGCGGGCGCCATCGAAAAGAATTCTCCGCTCGACGCAACGCCGAACAGTTCCTTGCCGTTCAAGCTCCGCGTCTCGCCCAGTTCCACGAGATCGAAAAAGAGTGCGCGTGTCACCCGCGCCCAGAGATCGCGCCGCACGAGCAGATAGGGCTTCAGCCCGCCGGTGTGTTGTTCCGGCTCGAAACGCAGCGGATGCTCAGCATCGCAAGGCACGAGATCGTCCACGTTGGTGCGGAAGGAGAGCTTGCGGCTTGCACCCTCGCCATCGACCGCCATCTCGACTGCATGGAATGGCGCATCATCGACCTTGATCCCGACCTTTTCCACCGGCGTCACCAAAAAATATTTCTCGCCTTCGCGCTTCAGAACCGATGCAAAGAGTCGCACCAGCGCAGGACGCCCGATCGGCGTGCCCAGATAGAACCAGGTTCCATCGACCGCAATCCGCATATCTAGATCGCCGCAAAACGGCGGATCCCAGAGATGCACAGGCGGCAGTTTGCGCTCCTTGCCCACCGCGGCAATGAGCGATTCCAGCCCCTGTGGCGGCGCCCCCGGATTACCGCTCTCCACCGTCATAAAGCTACCCGGATTGTGATCGTCGAAAACCGTGCTTTCATCATAGCTTAAACGCCGCCGGACCCTTTTGGGACCGCCTCAATCCCGGCCCAGTCCCGGTCTTTCGTGTGCATGGAAATTGCATGAACATACTTGAATTAAGTGAGTCGGAAGGCCGCGAATACAAGTCCGGCTCATATTGCCCCTCGCGAACGCATGGAGGAGCCGTTGAGCCCCGCAAGTCCCGATAATTTCGATCAAATGATCGTCCGCGCCGCGGAGAACACCGCAGCGAGCGTGAAGGCGGCCCGCGCCGCGATCGGCAATGTCATCTTCGGTCAGGAGAAAGTCGTCGATCAGGCGCTGATAACGGTGCTGGCCGGCGGTCATGCGCTGCTCCTGGGCGTTCCCGGTCTCGCGAAGACGAAACTCGTCGATACGATGGGCACCGTGCTCGGGCTTCAAGCACGCCGCGTGCAGTTCACGCCGGACCTGATGCCGTCCGACATCATCGGCGCGGAAGTGCTGGAAGAGAGCCAAACCGGCAAGCGTTCGTTCCGTTTCATTCAGGGCCCGGTCTTCACGCAGCTACTGCTTGCGGACGAAATCAACCGCGCCTCGCCGCGCACACAGTCCGCACTCTTGCAGTCGATGCAGGAATACCATGTGACGGTCGCGGGCCAGCGCCACGATCTGCCCAAACCGTTTCATGTGCTCGCGACCCAGAACCCGCTGGAGCAGGAGGGTACGTATCCGCTGCCCGAAGCGCAGCTCGACCGCTTCCTGATGGAAATCGACGTCAGCTACCCGGATCGCGAAGCAGAAAAGAAAATCCTCTTCGACACCACCGGCGTCGAAGAAACCAAGCCGCGCGCCGCGATGACCGTGGAAGACCTGATGGCGGCGCAACGTCTCGTGCGGCGTATTCCGGTCGGCGAGTCCGTCGTCGAAGCGATTTTGAATCTCGTACGCTCCGCGCGTCCCGATAACGCCAGCGGCGAAATCGCAAAACAGATCGCCTGGGGTCCCGGTCCGCGCGCTTCACAGGCTCTTATGCTCGCAGTCCGCGCCCGCGCGCTTCTTGACGGCCGTCTCGCACCTTCGGTCGATGACGTACTCGAACTTGCGGAGTCCGTTTTGAAGCACCGCATGGCCTTGACCTTCGCAGCCCGCGCCGACGGCGCAACGGTCGAGAGCCTGATCGCCAAGCTGAAAGCCAAAATCGGATGAATGCGCCCATCGACGTAAGCGGGGCACGGGAAGAAGAGATCGCGCCGGTACGGGCTGCGACGGGAAGCGCACAACATCTCGTTGCCGCCATGCCGCGTTTGATTCTCGAAGCCCGCCGCGCCGCCGCGTCGGTGTTTCATGGCACCCACGGCAGGCGCCGCGCGGGACCGGGCGAAAATTTCTGGCAGTACCGCCGCTTCATTGATGGCGAGCCTTCGAACCGCGTCGACTGGCGCCGCTCCGCGCGAGACGATCATCTTTATGTGCGCGAACGCGAATGGGAAGCTTCGCACACGATCTGGATCTGGCCCGATCTTTCGCCATCGATGATCTTCGCTTCTCCGCTGGTTTGGGAAACGAAGCGTGACCGCGCACTGGTGCTCGCTTTCGCGCTGGGCGAATTGCTGGTGCAAGGCGGCGAGCGGGTCGCAATCCCCGGCCTGATGCGCCCAACCGCGAACCGCAACGTGATCGAACGCATGGCCGAAGCGATCATCCATCACGGCGGCGAGTGGAATAGTCTGCCGCCCCCGATCACGCCCGGCCCGCGCGAAGAAGTCGTGCTGCTGTCCGATTTCTGGAGCCCGGCAAACGAAATCGCCGCCGCCATCGACCACATGGCAAAGCGCGGCCCTAACGGACATCTCGTGCAGGTCGTCGACCCTGCGGAGGAAACTTTCCCTTATTCAGGCCGCATCGACTTCCGCGAACCCGAAACCGGCCAGCACCTCACGGTCGGCCGCGCGGAAATGTGGGCGCGCGATTATCTGGCGCTGGTCGCCAAACATCGCGACCGCATTCGCAATGAGACGTCGTCACGAGGCTGGAGCTTTGCGATCCACCGCACCGACCGTCCGGCAAGCGAATTGCTTCTCTCGCTGCATTCGCACATGGGCGAATCGCGTGACGTGATTTCGCGCAAACGCGCGAACTTGAAACTCGGCGAAACGGAGGCGGCATGATCGGTCTCCCGATCGGCTTCACCTCTCCGCTGCTCCTGCTCGCGCTCGCGGCACTGCCGGTGCTTTGGTATCTGCTGCGGCTGGTGCCACCGCGTCCGCGCCTGATCCAGTTTCCGCCGACGCGGCTCCTGCTCGAAATCGAACCGAAGGAAGAAACTCCCGCGCGTACGCCGTGGTGGCTTACCGTGTTGCGGCTTCTGCTCGCGGCGATCGTGATCTTGGCCGCCGCCGGTCCGCTCCTGAACCCGCCACCCGCAACTTCGCGCTCGACCGGTCCGATCGTGCTCATGGTCGATTCCGGCTGGGCTTCCGCCGCGCAGTGGCAGAACCGCCTCTACACCGCGAACGCAATCATCGCGCGCGCCGAGGCCGAAAACCGGCCGGTGGCGCTGCTTGCGACCGCGAAACCGCAGAAAGATGTCTCGCTCCTGCGTCCGTTAGAGGCGCGCGAACAACTGCGGCTCCTAGTGCCCTCGCCGCATCAACCGAACCGCGCTGAAATTGTGCCGGGTCTCGCCGATCTCCTGAAGCGTCAGCCGGACGCCTCGGTGATCTGGCTCTCCGACGGCATCGATCTCGGCGACGGCGAAGCCTTCATCAGCGCATTGAATGAGCGAATTCCCGACGGACGACTCACCGTGATTTCCGGCGGCACGCAAAGTTCGCTGGCGCTTGCGGGAGCCGAGAACAACGCAGGCGCGCTAATCGTCAAAGTGCTGCGCGCGGATACCAACACGCCCGCGAACGGCAGCGTTCGTGCGCGCGATCTGCGCGGGTTGCCGCTCGGCGATGCGCCGTTCTCGTTTGCGATTGGCGCACTCGAAGCCGAAGCAAAGTTCGACTTGCCTGTCGAAATTCGTAACGACATTTCGCGTCTGGAGATTACCGGCGAGCGCTCGGCAGGTGCCGTGCAATTGTTAGATAAGCGCTGGCGCCGCCGCACGGTCGGCGTTGTGTCCGGCGGCACCATCGATACTGCGCAGCCGCTGCTCGCGCCGACGTTCTATCTCTCCCGCGCGCTCGCGCCTTTTGCCGACGTGCGCTTGGCAGGCAGCACATCGGCGGGCGAAGCCATCGCGCGCTTCATCGAACAGCAGATCCCGGTGATCGTGCTTTCCGATGTCGGCACCATTCCGCCGGAAGTGCGCGAACAGCTTTTCAAATGGATGGATAACGGCGGCGTTCTGATCCGCTTTGCTGGCCGCCGTCTCGCCGCCTCCACCGACGACGATCTGGTGCCGGTGCGGCTGCGCCGTGGCGGCCGCGTGCTAGGCGGCTCGCTGTCCTGGGAGCAGCCGCAGAAGCTAGGGAGCTTCTCGCGCGAAGGCCCCTTCATGGACATGACCGTGCCGGACGATGTTCTGGTCACGCGTCAGGTGCTTGCAGAGCCCGACGGACGCCTCCCAGAACGCACCTGGGCGTCGCTCGCCGACGGCACGCCGTTAGTCACCGCCGAGCGCCGCGGCAAGGGCTTGCTCGCGCTCTTCCACGTGACCGCCGATACGTCGTGGTCGAACCTTCCGCTGTCAGGCGCCTTCGTCGATATGCTTCGCCGCACGGTCGGCTTGGGAAGCGCGATCAACCGCCCGGCGGAAAGCACGCAGAACGCACCGCGCGCGAACGTACAGACCGTTGCACCCAATCGCCTGCTCGACGGCTACGGCGCCTTCACCGCGCCGGGGCCGACCGCACGCCCGGTCGCGGCCGATTTTAACGAACGCGCAAACACCGATCACCCGCCCGGATTTTACGGCCCCACCGAAAGCCTGCTTGCGGTCAACACGCTGATGCCGAGCGACCGGCCCGCCGTACTCGATCTTTCAAAACTCAAAGCGAGCGTCGAAGCCTATCGCCGCTCCGAGCCGGTCGATCTGCGCGCCGCACTCCTTTCGTTCGTGCTGCTACTCCTTCTGATCGACGCGCTAATCGTGTTCTGGCTCGCGGGCGGCATCAACCGCCTTTTGCGTAAGCGCGCGGTCGCAACGATTGCGATCATGCTTGGCGCTTCACTGTTTTTCGCGGGCACCGATGCGCAGGCACAGACGCCGCTACGCGCGACGCAAAACGACGACGCCTCGCTGCCGTTCGAACTACGCGCGAGCCTGCAAACGCGGCTCGCTTATGTGATTACCGGCGACGTTGAGACCGACACCATCAGCAAGGCCGGCCTCGAAGGCCTCACCGCTTTCCTCTCCTCGCGCACCGCGCTTGAGCCCGGAGCGCCGATGGGCGTCAACATTGCAAAGGATGAGCTTTCGTTCTTCCCGATTCTCTATTGGCCGATCGTGCCCGGCACGCCGAGACCCTCGAAAGAAGCGCTGAGCAGGATCGACGCTTACATGAAACAGGGTGGCTCCATCCTGTTCGATACGCGCGACGCGCTCGCAATCACAAATCCGCGGGGCGGCGAAGTCTCACCCGCGACCGCGACGTTGCGCGACATTCTTGCTTCGCTCGACCTGCCGGAATTAGAGACCGTGCCGCGCGATCATGTGCTGACAAAATCCTTCTACATTTTGCGCGACTTCCCCGGCCGCTTCACCAGCGGCAATCTCTGGGTCGAAACCTTGCCCGCGAGCGAAGAAGAACAGGCGGATCGCCCCGCACGCGCTGGCGACGGCGTCTCGCCGATTTTGATTACCTCGAACGACCTTGCCGGCGCCTGGGCTGTCACGCCCGACAACCGGCCGATGCTGCCGCTGACTCCCGGCGAGCCGCGCCAACGCGAATTCGCCTACCGCGTCGGCGTCAACATCGTGATGTATGTGCTGACCGGAAATTACAAAGCCGATCAGGTGCACGTGCCCGCGCTTCTCGAACGGCTGGGGCAATAGCGCATGAATCTTGGTATCGCATTTGAGCCGCTTATCTCGCTGCCGCTCTTGCTCGGCGCGGCGGTCGTTGCAGCGCTCGTTGCGGCACTCCTGCTTGTTTCCCGCTCGCGCGGCGCGATCACGCGGACGATTGCGCTCGCACTCGGCGTGATCGCGCTTGCCAATCCTTCGCTCACCCGCGAAGACCGCGATCCGCTAACTTCCGTGGTCGCCGTCGTGCTCGATCGAAGCGCGAGCCAGCGTTTCGGCGACCGCGCGGACGCAACCAATAAAGCGGCGGAAATCCTGAAAGAGCGCCTCGGCGCGATTCCCAATCTCGAAGTCCGCATCGTCGAAGGCGGCACCGATGGCGAAGGCGACGGCACCAAACTCTTCGCAGCGCTCAGCGCGACACTTGCAGACGTTCCGCCGGAGCGCGTCGCGGGCGCAATCATGATCACCGACGGCCGCGTGCATGACGTGCCGTTGCCGCAGCATCTCGGATTTCAGGCGCCGGTTCATGCGCTGATCACCGGACGCGAGAACGAACGCGACCGCCGCGTGGCGCTGACGGTAACGCCACGCTTCGGCATTGTCGGCCAGCGCCAGACTGTCGGCTTCCGCGTGGTCGATGAAGGCATTCCGAACGGCGCGCGCGTGAATGTCACCGTGCGCCGCGACGGCACGGTCGTGGCGAACACCGTGGTCACCGCGGGCGCCGAAGAGCGCGTGCAGGTCGAGATCACCCATGCCGGCGCGAACATCATCGAGATCGACGCCTCCCCGCTCGAAGGCGAACTCACGCTCCTCAACAATCGCGTTGCGCTGACGGTCGATGGTGTCCGCGAAAAGCTGCGCGTGCTGCTCGTCTCCGGCGAGCCGCATTCCGGCGAACGCACCTGGCGTAATTTGCTCAAGTCGGACGCAAACGTCGATCTCGTGCACTTCACCATTCTTCGCCCGCCTGAGAAGCAGGACGGCACGCCGATCCAGGAGTTGTCCTTGATCGCGTTCCCGACGCGCGAGCTCTTTCAAACAAAGATCAAGGAATTTCACCTGATCATCTTCGACCGCTACGCCCAGCAGGGCGTTCTGCCGCTGATCTATTTCGACAACATCGTCGAATATGTCCGCGGCGGCGGCGCGCTTTTGATCGCGGCAGGCCCGGATTACGCGGGCCGCAACTCCGTGTGGCGCACACCGTTAGAGGCAATCTTGCCCGCGACACCAACCGGCAACATCACCGAAGTCGCCTACAAGCCGGCTTTAAGCGACGACGGCAAACGCCATCCGGTCACGCGCGCATTGCCCGGCTCCGAATTTTCGCCACCGCAGTGGAGCCCGTTCTTCCGCCTGATCGACGCGCAGACCTCGAACGGCACTGCCTTGATGAACGGCCCCGGCAACCAGCCGCTCCTGGTGCTGTCGCGTCATGGCGAGGGCCGCGTGGCGCTGCTGTTGTCGGATCACATCTGGCTTTGGGCGCGCGGCTATCAGGGCGGCGGGCCGCACCTCGATCTTTTGCGCCGCCTCTCGCACTGGCTGATGAAGGAGCCGGAACTTGAGGAAGAGCGGCTCGTCATGAGCGCGCGCGGCGGCGAGATTCTCATTGAGCGGCGCACGATGAACGAAACCGCAGAGCCCGTGACGGTGACTCAGCCCTCAGGCGCGACACAGATATTGAATCTCTCGCGCGCCGAGCCCGGCATCTTCCGCGGCACCATCAAAGCCGAAGAACTCGGCTTGTGGCGCGCGACCGACGGCAAGCTGACCGCGCTCGTCAATCTGGGACCGCTCAATCCGCGCGAGTATCTGGAAGTGACCAGCACGCGCGAGGTAATGCAGCCGCTTGTAAACGGCACCGGCGGCGGCGTATTGCGGCTCGCGGACCTTTCCGGCGGCGCGCCGCGCATTGCGCAAATCCGCTCCGCCGAACGCTTCGCCGGACCGGACTGGCTGGGCATCAAAATGCGCGATGCAAGCGTGGTGCGCGGCCTCGGCCTGTTCCCGCTGTTCGCGGGACTTTCCGGCCTGTTGATTCTGATGGTGGGCATTGCAGCCGCATGGGCTCGCGAAGGCAGATAAATCTCTTACTGCGATTGATTCAAATGCACTCGCGTCGTAGGACGGCGCGCATGATCGGTTATCTCGACTATCTCATCTTCCGGCTACGCCACTGGCTGAAACGCGGCCGCAATCCGGATCCATACGAAATCGAAATCCGCCGGCTTTATAATGAGCGCGTCGGGCTGAAAAAGCTCGAGCACGGCGAACATTTCGATGTCATGTCCTATAAGACGAACGGCAAGTTCGATTACGAGCTTTACAAGAAGATTCAAACGCTAGGCAACAAAGGAAAAATCGAGCGCGTATTTGTCGCGCAGGAAAATATCGCTTTCCTATCCCGCGAACTTGAAAAACTGATCCCCGAAATCAAATTCGTTCTCTGTCACGGCACACGCAACGCTGCCGAACAGAAATACTTTCAGGCATCGCTATCGAAACCTGCTGACATTGTCGGAACAGAAATCTCCGATACGGCATCGCAATTTCCGATGACGATCGAGTGGGACTTTCACGAGGTGAAGCCGGAATGGCTTGGCGCAGCCGATGTCGTTTATTCGAACAGCTACGACCACTCCTACGACCCGCATAAATTGTTTCCCGCCTGGCTGTCGTGCCTCAGCGTGAACGGCGTGATGGCGTTGGAGTGGACCCGCGCGCACGATATGCGGCCGTCGATTCTGGACCCGTTCAACGTCGGCCTCGACAGCCTGACGCAGCTTCTCGAAAGCTTTTGCGCGGACGGCAAATACAAGCTGTTGCCGCCGCTGACGGATTTACCTGTTCGCAGTATCGGCCAGACGTTCCTGCTCGTGCAGCGCGTCCGCTAGTTCCGGCCGTAGTCGCGCCGCACCGCGCCCGAAACTTTCTCGAACGAACCAGCGACAAGCTCGGCAACCAGTACGCGCTCCGGGTCGACCGGACCCGGCAGCTTGACGCGGCCATGCTCAACTTTCTTGAACCCGAGCCGGCCATAATAAGGTTCGTCGCCGACCAGCAGGATCAGCTTCACGCCGTCATCCTTCGCAGCCTTCATCGAAGCTTCCATCAGCGCGCGGCCGACGCCGCGGCTTCTGAACGGCGGCTCGACCGTGAGCGGGCCCAAGAGCACCGCTTTCTCGCCGCCGATAGTGATCGGCGTCAGCCGCACCGAGCCGACCAAAAGCGTGCCGATGCGGGCGGTGTAAGACAGCTCGCGCCTGTGCGCGACGCCTTCGCGCAACCGGTATGCCGAACGCGCGAAGCGGCCCGGGCCGAAGGTCCGTTCCGAAAGTTTCTCGATCGCCGGATCGTCTTCCGGCGTTTCGGGTTGGATGTTGAGCGACAGATCGGCCAAGGCGCTTAATTCCGTTGAAATCGGCGCGCCGAATACCACGGCGGCTGAAGCCGGTCCAATGACGGCGCGTTTACAAGTGTGACTACCACTGCTGCGGCACGGCGGCCGCTTCTGTCACCTCGGCGAGCCGCCGCCGCGTCGATTGCGTGGTGTCGCCCGGCAGCGCACCGAGCGGGAAGAACTTCGCTTCCTGTATTTCAAAACTCGGCGCAAGCGGCCCGCCATATTCGAACGCGCGGACGACATAGACCGCGACATGATCGCGCGTGGACGCATTCGTGTTCTGAAACAACGCGTGCAGCACCGGCTTGCCGGTCACACGCACGTTGCCTTCTTCCATCAGTTCCTTGGCAAGCGCTTCCTCGAAGGTCTCGCCCGGCTCCACACCGCCTCCCGGCAGATGCCAGCCCGGCGTATAGCCGTGGCGCACGAGCAGCACTTCGTTATCGCGCAGCACTATGCCGCGCACCCCGAGCGTCATGCCGCGCTTCATGCGCCAATAGAGATGAAGGAATCGGCGGATCATATTTCGCTTATAGCAAAGCCGTTTGCGTAGCGCGCTTTCCCGGCTAGACAGGATGAATGTTCACGCTTGCCCATTTGTCCGATCCGCACTTGTCTCCGATGCCGCGCCCGAGACTGCGCGAGCTTATGGGAAAACGCGCGGTCGGCTATTTCAACTGGCGCACGAACCGCGGCGCGCATCACAGCGTCGACAGTCTCAGCGCCCTGGTCGCCAACATGAAGAGCCGCGGCTTCGACCACCTCGCGGTCACCGGCGATCTTGTCAATCTTGGCCTGCCCGACGAATACGGATTGGCGCATCGTTTTCTGGAAAGCCTCGGACCCGGCGACCGCGTCTCGATGGTGCCCGGCAATCATGACGCCTATGTCCGGGGCACCGCGCTCCTGCACATCGATATGTGGAAGGATTACATCGCCGCAGACGAGCCCTCGGAGAAGTCCGGCATCGCAGGCACGGCCTTTCCGTATCTGCGCCGCCGGGGAGACCTTGCGATCATCGGGCTTTCGACCGCGATTCCGACCGCGCCGTTTCTCGCCACCGGCAAACTCGGCAAGGCGCAGTTGCTAGAGTTCGAGCGGCTCCTGAAAATCGCAAAAGACGAACATCGCTTTCGCGTGGTGCTCATCCATCATCCGCCGGTCGGGCGTCATTCGCCGCATGAAGTGCTGACCGATGCAAAAGCCTTCTGCGCGGCCGTTGCGCGCGAAGGCGCGGAGCTTGTACTGCATGGCCACAAGCACAAGGCGCTCCTGCACAAGATTATTGGACCGGACGGCAGCGTGAATGTCGTCGGCGTGCCTTCGGCTTCGAACCCCGGCAGCCACCCGGAACGAGGTGGCGCCTATAACGTCTATCGCATCGGCGGAAGGACCGGCGCGTGGTCTTGCGAAATGGAAAGCTATGGCTTTGCGCCGGATGGCGGCGGCATCAGAAAAATCAGAAACGTGAAGCTGATCTGACTACGGATTGGCCGTGAACCACACTGCCGCAAATAGTGCGATTGCGCCTGCAAGCGCGCCAAGCACAAAAGCCGCGAAGATCGCGCCGCGATTTTTCGCGGGCAGCTCTTCCTCGGTTTCGGTCGAGGCCAGCGCCTGTTCGCGCGCAACCATCCGCCGCGCGACGTAGCGCGTAATCGCCTCCCGCATCGGCGGCACTTCGGTGCTTTCCCCAAGCACGCGGCGGCCATGCGCGGTATCGGTAAGCAGACGATAGGTGCGCTTGTCGTTACCCATCACGACATGGGTGATCGCATCCAGCCACAGGCGCGGCTGCATGCCGCCGGAAACGCCGCGGTCGAAATAATCGGTATGACGCGCCGGAATATCCTTGAACGTCTTGTCGATGGCCTCGTTCAGGATTTCGAGGCGCGCCATTTCCGCGTCGCGCAGATCGATGATGATCGCGGAGCGCTCCGCCGCCTCGATCCGCGCATCGTGTATGGCTTGCTTCAGCGGCATCGCTGCCACCGGCATCGCCGGAGTGTTTTTGTCGCTCACGTTTTCCGTCCCTGTCCGGCCATCGTCCCCGGCCTGAGCACCGCGCAGAAAGACTAGCGGCGAGCGTTCAGAGAGTCACGTGCGCGTAAGACGTAAGGTTCCATCCATTGCAGACCCTCTTCGGTCCGTCCGCGCGGGCGGTACTCGCAACCGACAAAGCCGTCATAGCCGGAGAAAGCGAGCGCATTGAAAACGGAAGCGATATTCACCTCGCCGCGGTCCGGCTCGTCGCGCAGCGGCACGCCTGCAACCTGCACGTGGCCGATGCGTTTTGCGTGCTTCTCGATCCGGCGCGTGAGATCGCCTTCGGTGATCTGCGTGTGATAGATGTCGAATTGCAGCCGGACATTCTTGAGGCCGACGGCGTCGAGAATTTCGGCGGCCTGATCAGTGGTGCGCAAAAAATAATTCGGCCGGTCGCGCGCGTTCAGCGGCTCGATGGTGAGCGCAATGCCGACCTCCGCCGCCTCCTCGCCTGCCTTCCTCAGATTCGAAATGAAAGATTCGGTGTTGCGAAGGCCCGCCTTCGCATCGCCGGCCATCACGTGAATGGTAGGCACGCCGAGCGCGCGGGCATAGCTCAGCGCGAGATGAATCTTCCGGAAGAAATCTTTCTCTCGCCCTGCGATCGCGGCACAACCGGCGTCGCTGCCGTCGGCGGCAAACGGCGTGTTGATGAGCACGCATTGCAGGCGGCTTGCGGTAAGCCACTCTTTCAGGTGCTCCACCGGCTCGGCATAAGGATGCAGAAGCTCGACCGCGGAAAAGCCCGCGTGATGCGCGGCCGCGAAGCGGTCGCGAAACGCATACTCCCCGAACAGCAGGTTCAGGTTTGCCGCAAAGCGAAACACGTAATCACCCCCGTAACCGCGTCAATGAAGCCGCGCCGGACGAAAAGCGCAAGGAAAACAACACGGCGGATTCGCGACGCAGGAAAAAAGCGGCTATGGCTCATTTGAATAAAAAGAAGAGCCTTCCTTGACCACTGCAATTCTATTGGCTGTTCTGGCCGGCGCGCTCCTGCACGCAAGCTGGAACGCCCTCATCAAATGGGAGCCGGATAAGCTCACCGCCTCCGCCGCGATTGCGGTCGGCGCCGGTATCGTCGCCTTGCCGGTCGCGCTGATGAGCCCTTTGCCGCTTGGAGCCAGTTGGCCGTGGATTGCGTTCTCGTCGCTGATCCATGTTTTCTATTTCGCGCTAGTCGGCTACGCGCTGCGTCACGCCGATCTCGGCGTGGTCTATCCGCTGACGCGCGGCTCGGCGCCGGCCTTCACGGCAATTCTCGCGGCGGTCTGGCTCGGCGAAACGCTTGCGCTCAACGGCTGGCTCGCGGTCGGCGCGATTGCAGCGGGTGTGGTGACGCTCTCTGCGGACGCGTTGTTGCGTGGCGGATTGACCCCGCGCACAGCCGTGCTCGCCTTCACCAACGCCGCGATCGTGGTCGCTTACACATTGGTCGATGGGATCGGCGCGCGGCTTGCGGGCAACGCGCTCTCTTATGTCTCGTGGATGATGATCGGCACCGCGGCACTCATCGTGCCGATTGCGCTCGTTTTCTACCGCGCGGAGATCGCCGAAAAAGAACGCAGCTTCTGGGTCCGCACCTTCATCGGCGGCGCGCTCAGCATCGCAAGCTACGGCATCGCGCTCTGGGCCATGACCAAAGCGCCGATCGGCCTTGTCGCGGCGTTACGCGAGACCTCGGTGCTGTTCGCCGCGATTCTGGGGGCGCTGATATTCGACGAGCGCTTCGGCCCCAAACGCTGGGCCGCGCTCATTCTAATCGTAATCGGGATTGGATTGTTGCGGATGCCCTTCTGAGGGCCTCCAATTACATCCGGTACTGCTGGATGCGCGTGGTGCGCAGACCCGCGAGACCGTGCTTGTCGATCGAAGCTTGCCAGTTGAGGAATTCTTCGACGGTGAGCGTGTAGCGCGCACAGGCTTCTTCAAGCGAAAGCAAACCGCCGCGTACGGCCGCGACCACTTCGGCCTTACGGCGAATGACCCAACGACGGGTCGACGGCGGGGGAAGATCCGCAATCGTCAAAGGGCTACCGTCCGGCCCGATCACGTATTTCACTCTCGGGCGATGCGCTTCGGTCATTACAAACTCACTCGGAACACAACTTGTAATGACGAGACCCTAGAGGGCAGCCATGAACATTTCCCTAAGTCTTTCTTTCCAAAAGGTTATTGGCCCGGCTCACATTTATCGGAGCAGGAACAAGCCAAAAAAGCCTGTCAAATAAGGGCTTTTCGCTAGTTTGTCGTGGTGGGCTTCTGTACCGCTTTGACCTTGTCGAGCGAGATCAATGCGGTGCCGACCATCAAGAGCGGCTCGCTGCCCGAAAGATCGACCGCATCCACCACGCCGGAGAACTGGGTCGAGATCGTTACCGCCTGACCGTTCACGTCCTTGGCGTTGATCTTGATCGTGTATTGGCCTTCCGGAGCCGTTTGGCCGTTCGACATCTTGCCGTCCCACGTAAAGCCCGAAGTGCCGGCTTCCATGGTGGTGGCTTCCTTCGTGAAAATGATGTTGCCGGTGGAGTCGGCGATGTTGATCGTCGCGGTCGCGGCGCGAGGTGCGGTGACGTACCAGGTCGCGACACCCGATTTCAGGGCGCTGGTCGCACCGTCCGCGGTGATCGTGGCACCGACGTAGTTCATCGCCGTCGAAAGCTGGCTGGTCTTGTTGAGATTGACGAGCGCTTCGAGGTTCTCGTTCGAGCGGATCTGCTGCTCCACGCCCGCGAATTGCACGAGCTGTTGCGTGAACTGGTTGGTGTCCAGCGGATCGAGCGGATTCTGATTCTTGAGCTGCGTGGTGAGCAACAGCAGGAACGTATCGAAATTGTTTGCGATCGAAGCGCGGCTGGCCGTAGTGGCCGACGTTGCCGATGGAGTTTGCGTGACCGAAGTGACTGCCAT
Organism: Rhizobiales bacterium Ga0077548; assembly: GCA_001464215.1. Taxonomy (GTDB): domain Bacteria; phylum Pseudomonadota; class Alphaproteobacteria; order Rhizobiales; family Xanthobacteraceae. Next base: position 52,938 of record LNEZ01000076.1, read on the forward strand.
AGCGCGCCCCTAAATCCGGATATCGACGCCGCCGCGCAGTTGCGCCGCAAGCGTTGCATTGTTGATCGAAACTTCCGTCATGACCTCGGCGTCGGCCTGCAGCGGATCTAGCCGCCCGCGCATTTCCGGCGCATGGTTCTGCTGGCCTTGCTGCGTCTGCGCATCTTGCGAGAGCGAGAATTGCAGGCCGCCGGCGTCCGTCTTCAGACCCGCATTCTGCAATGCCTTCTCGAGACCACGCGCATCGCGCTGAAGCATATCCAGCGTTTCCGAGCGCTCGACGATCAATTTGGTGGTGGTGTTGCCCTTGCTGTCGATTTCAAGCCGCACGTCGATCCGGCCCAGTTCTGGCGGATCGAGACGAATATCGAAACGGCGCTCGCCCTTGCTGGCGCGGGTCGCGATTTCGACCGCGAGCTGATCCATCGGCACTGCGCGCGATGCTTCCGTAAGTTGTTGCGCCTGCACCGTTACCGGTGCTGCGACCTGTGCGGTCATCGCAAAATTCGGCGCGACGGCATTCGAGGAAATCAGCGGTTTTTGTGCGTCCTGCGGCTGGCTGGCGGCGTCAGTGCCAAGTGCAAGCTGGATCTGCTTGCTGATCGCGGCATTGAGCATCTCAAGCGGCGCCGGGCCTTGCAGCGGTGTCGCGTTCGCTACCTGCACCGAGCCCGGCTGGGTTTGCTGCTGAACCTCCAGCGTAAAGTTGGCGGCAGCGCTCGCCGGCTTCGCACGTGACAGGATTGCTTCGGCAGCAGCCGCTGGAAGCGAAAGCTCGTTGATCTTTCCGTTGCCTGAGGGCGTCGAAATTTCCAGTTGCACATTCACTTTCGTGGGCTTCGGCGCCGCCTGGACCGGCGGCGCTTCGGTCGGGGCAACGCTGGTTACCTCGGCAATAGCCGCAGCGAGCGCGGGCGCGGCCTGAATTTCGGCCGCCGCCTCGACATTCGCAACCACGACAGGTGCGGTTTCTACTTGTGCTTCGACATCCGGATCGCCAACGGTCTGCACCGCAACCGTTGTCTGCTGCTGGTCGGTCAGCGCAATCATCAACAGCGCATCGACCGCCGCCGTGTCGTCGCCCTTGTCATCGCTTTCTGTTTCTTCAACGTCATCGTCTGCCGGCTTGGCCGGAGCGTTCGCTTCGGTCTGCGGCTTCGCATCGGGCTTATCGGCATCGGGAGCGCGGCGCTTGGCCTGCCGGTCGGCATCGGTCTCTGGCTTTTGTTGCTTCGTTGGCACGTCATTGCGCTCAGTCGCTTTCGGCGCTTCCGGCCGCTGCACACCCGCCTTCACTTCGGCAACGGAGTTGAGCAGCATCGAGAAAGGCTCATCGCCTTCCGGCGCGGCGTTCTGGGGTTGCGTCAGGTTCGCGCGGAATTCGGCGGAGGAAACGACGGAAACGCTGGCCAAGAGGGCACCTCAAAGGAACGGATGAATCCAGGCTCCACTCAGCAAGCGCCGGGCCAGATTTGGCGCGCTTAAAACGCCTGAAAATCAGCACTTTTTGCCTCCAGAGGTGGCGATGGGGACCGGCAGAAACCGCACACCCGGCAGACTTTGCCGCCTCTTTGCTTGAACGGGCGCGGTGCCTATAACGCCCGCCAAGAGACCCAGACATGACCACGAATTTCGAGATCGCCGGAGAGCCGCAGAAGACCCGCATCGTGGTTGCGATGTCGGGCGGCGTGGATTCGTCGGTTGCAGCAGTCCTCGCCAAGCGCGCGGGTTACGATGTCGTCGGCGTTACCTTGCAGCTTTATAATCACGGCGAAGCGGTCAAGAAGAAGGGCGCCTGCTGTGCGGGCTCAGATATCCACGACGCCCGCACGGTCGCGGCCAAGATCGGCATTCCGCATTTCGTGTTGGACTATGAGACGCGCTTCCGCGAGCAGGTGATCCAGCCGTTCGCAGATTCTTACGCGCGCGGCGAGACGCCGGTACCCTGCATCTCCTGCAATCAGACGGTGAAATTCAAGGATCTGCTTGCGACCGCACGCGATCTCGGCGGTGCCGCGCTCGTCACCGGCCACTACATCGAGAGCCGGAGCGCCGGAAATCACCGCGCGATGTATCGCGCGCATGATGCGGACCGCGACCAGAGCTATTTCCTCTATGCGACCACGCAGGAACAGCTCGATTATTTGCGCTTCCCGCTTGGCGGACTGGCGAAGCCTGCGGTGCGTGCGATCGCGGAGGAACTCGGCCTTATCGTCGCGAACAAGCCGGACAGCCAGGATATTTGTTTTGTCCCATCCGGCAGATACACGACGATCATCGACCGCCTGAAGCCGAACGCGGCCGAACCCGGCGAGATCGTGCATATCGATGGCCGCGTGCTCGGCACGCATCAGGGCATCATCCATTACACGGTCGGCCAGCGCCGCGGCCTGAACATTGCACTGAGCACTCCAGAGGCCGAGCCGCTCTTTGTCATCAAACTGGACGCAAAGTCGAAGCGCGTGATCGTCGGCCCGCGCGAGCACTTACTGGTCGTTCGCGCGGCGCTTCGCGAGATCAACTGGCTTGGCGATATTTCGCCAGTCGAAATGGCCTCGTCCCGCACGCCGGTATTCGCTCGCGTGCGTTCGACACGCACTCCCGTTCCGGCTGCGCTGCACTGCGACGGCAACCAAATTTTCATCGACTTCGCCGATGGAGAGGAAGGGGTCGCGCCCGGTCAGGCCTGTGTTCTTTATGACAGCGCCGGTCTGCGCGCCCGCGTTCTCGGCGGCGGTGTCATCAATTCCACCTTGCCGTTAGGCGAAAGTCGCGAGAAAATAGCACCGGCTTTGCAACCCGAAGCCGTGTTGGTGGTTTGAGCGTTCGAAGGGGCGTCAATGAAGACGGAAAGTGCCGGCAACGGCAAAGCGGCGCAAACAGTGGAACCAGGCCTGGACCGCGCGACCATCGAAAAAGCGTATGCCCGCTGGGCTCCCGTTTATGACCTCGTCTTCGGTCCGCTGCTCGACATGGGCCGCCGCACGGCGACCAATGCGGCGACCCGCATCGGCGGCCGCATCCTGAATGTCGGTGTCGGCACCGGATTGGAACTTCCTTATTTCGACAAGTCACATGAAGTGATCGGCGTCGATATTTCCGAGCCAATGCTCCGCAAGGCGCAGGAGCGCGTGGACCGCGAAAAACTCTTCAACGTAAAAGGCCTGACCGTCATGGACGGCGCGAACCTCGCGTTTGCCGACGGCTCCTTCGATTGCGTGGTCGCGCAGTTCGTCATCACCACCGTGCCGCAGCCGGAAAAGACGCTCGATGAGTTCGCCCGCGTGCTGAAACCCGGCGGCGAAATCGTGCTCGTGAACCACATCGGCGCCGAGCGCGGATTGCGCGCGAGCTTCGAGCGCTGGTTCTCGCAACACGCGCGTAAGCTCGGTTGGTCGCCGGAATTCCCTTTCAAGCGGATTTCCGACTGGGCCGAGAAGAACGGTCATGTTCGCCTCGTCGAGCGCCGCACGGTGCCGCCCTTCGGCGTTTTCACGCTGATGCGTTTCTCGCGCGAAGACGTGGCTTCCGTCCGGCCCGCCGCTGCGACGGCCTGAGTTTAGTTTCGACCGGCGCTAAGCAGGCGAACCACCTGCTCCGTCGCGTCAGTGAGAAGCCTCGGCGCATCCTCGAACGACTGCTCCCACTGTGCGGGCTTCTGCTGAATGCAGAAGTAGGCGGCGATGCCCGCGTCAAGCGTCTTGCGAACGTCTCGCCCCAGCGCTCCGGCGATGGCAATGACCGGTTTGCCATAGCGCGCGGCACGCCTCGATAGCTCAGCCGGCACCTTGCCCGAGGCGCTTTGTCCGTCGAGCGTGCCTTCGGCAGTCAGCACGACATCGCAATTCCGGATTGCGCGATCGAGATCGAGAAACTCCCCGAGAATTTCGAAGCGCGGTCGCAATTCGGCGCCGAGAAAAGCCTGCAGGCCGGCGCCGAGACCGCCGGATGCGCCCGCGCCGGGCGCTTTGTCGATTGCAATCCCAAGCTCGCGGCGGACGACGCGCGCAAAATGCGCCATCGCGTCTTCAAGCTCCGCAACATGAGCGGGTGTCGCGCCCTTCTGGGGGCCATAGACACGCGAAACGCCACGCGGTCCCAGCAGCCGGTTGCTCCAGTTCAGTGCGACACGAATCTTCGTGCGGGCAATTCGCGCATCTCGTCCGGACATATCGATGCTGTGAAGCCGTGCAAGCGCCGCACCTCCGCTTTCGATCGGAACACCGTTCCTGTCGAGCAGACGAATGCCGAGCGCAGAAGCCAAACCTGCGCCGCCATCGTTTACACCGCTGTCGCCGCAGCCGATGAGCAATCGCAGCGGCTTTTTTGCGAGAGCGGCGGCAACGAGTTCGCCGACGCCTCGGCTTGTGGTTTTCCGGGGATCGCGCAATCGGGGCGGCACGAGGCGTAAGCCTGCTGCCGCCGAGATTTCCAGCGCGGCCGTATTGCGATGTCGGCCTCCCAGAACACCGAACGACGCGACCAGCTTTTGCCCGACGGGCCCGCTTACTCGTGCTTTCTTCATTTGGCCCGAAGACAGCCTGACCAGCGTTCGTGCAAATCCTTCGCCGCCATCGGGGATGGGAAGCAGTGTCAGCTTCGCCTGCTTCGCGAACCGCCGGACACCCGCGGCCATGGCGATAGCCGCCGCTTCGGCGCTGATATTTTCCTTAAAGCCGGATGGCGCGATGAGTATGCGGAGATTGCTTTTTGCCGGCATCAGATCAACCCGTAACGCGAAGGCCGAACAGCGGCCACACGAAAAGTGCAAACAGCAAGACCAGCACCACCTGCAGCGGCAACAACAATGCACCAAGGCGCAGCAAATCCGTCTGCCGGTACGTTCCTCCCTCGATCTTGCCGAACAGGATTACGGGCTTCGCGCTCACCATCAGTGTCTGGCAGTAACCCGTCGCCGCAACCGCAACCAGCGTGATGGCTACCGGATCAAGGCCAAGACGAGGAGCGAGCAGCAGAAGCGGCGGTATGAGCACTGCGACGCGCGCCGTCCGGCTGTGCACGATCAGATGCAGCAAGGCGCCAACCAAAGCGACCACGAGTATAAAAACTACCGGAGAAACTCCGGCACGAGTCAGCACTTCGAGCGGTCCGTCCAGCAGCTGCGAAGCGAGCTTCGAAGACACCAAAGCCTTCGCAAGAAAAACCGTCGTTGCGAGAAAAACCAGGAGACCCCATTCGACTTCCTTCAGCGCATCTCGAAATTTTACCGGCCCGATACCCGGCGCGGTAATGAACAGCGACCCGATGATCGCGACCAGCGTTTCGTCGATTCCGTGGATCGGCTTCGTAAGCCAGCCCGCAAGCACGGCAACCGCGATCCAGAGCACCGGCTGGGTCAGAACAGGAAGTTTGGTCTCCGAACCCGGGATAGGAACGATTTTCGAAGCTGCTTCATCGCGCGTCATGAAAAGCCGCAGAATGATCTCGACGGCAAGGAACACGCTGACAATCGCAAGCGGCAGGCAATAGAGCGTCCACTCGGCAAAGGAGATCGAGCGGCCGCGCATCTGATTGAGCAGTTCGACGGCTGCGATATGCGCGCCTGCCCCTACCAGCGAACCGATTGCCGATAACAGGATAACCGTCGGGAACAGGAGCGCGAAGGCGACACGCATTCTCTGGTTTCCGAGCGTGGGTGCGATGGTTGCGAAGATCGGAATCATCAGCGCGGCCCGGCCCGATGTGGATGGAATAACGAAGGCGCTTGCGACAATGACCGCGGAGAGCGCGTGAAACAGGCCGCGCACGGTGCCGGCAAGCGAGGCGACCTTGCGCAAAATCGTGTCGGCAAGGCCGCTCGCGCGAAATGCAGCAGCAAAGATGAACGAGGCGACGAGCAGCCAGACCAGATTGTCGCCGAGCGCCGCGAATAATTCGTCCGGCGAGCCGACGACAAAGAGCGCCATCAGCACTGCGGCAAGCAGCGCTACGAAGACGTCGTCCAGCGGCGTCATGGTCCAGCAGACGATCGCGAAGGAGAATATCTGCAGCGCACGCCGCGCCGGGGCCTCGATCTCGGCCAGACCGATCTCGATTGCCAGCAGCACCACCGCGGCGACAGCAGCCGCGCGAAGCGCCGTGTAGGGAACTGTCATGGGCAGCGGGTCCTAACATCGCCCGCCGTTCCCGGGTTCCCGAGGATTGGCGCCTAAAAGGTGTAACGCCGGTTATCTTGACATGGTTCCGCGCCGATTCCATACCCGCGCCTCCTGAACGGTAGTTTTGCCGCGCGGAATAGGCGGCGGGGTAGCTCAGTTGGTTAGAGCACGGGAATCATAATCCTGGGGTCGGGGGTTCGAGTCCCTCCTCCGCTACCAAATCTTCGATACAAATCCAGTATGACGTCCGGAAGCGCGAACAGTATCGCCGGCGCGAAAGACAATAGTCCGGCAGCGCGCGGCACGCTTGCTCGCTCCTTTCGCTGCAGTCCTAAACCGGAAGAAGCTGGTCCGTCCTCACTTATTTCATGAGCGTGTAGGTGCGCGTTTCGGAAATTCGTGGCCTAATCCTTTTCGGATGGGAAAAACCATGGCCGCTTTCCCGCTATTCGATGCGCCTTATGCCGAAGACGACGAAGCGATCGCAGCGCGGCTGCTCGCAGCGGACCGCTCTTCAAATGCAGATCGAACGGCCATCGAGAAAGACGCTCGCGCGCTCATCGGCGCGATCCGGGAGCAATCCGGCGGCTTCGGCGGAGTCGAGGAATTACTCCGCGAGTTTTCGCTCTCCACCAAGGAGGGCGTCGCTCTCATGGTGCTTGCCGAAGCGCTCCTGCGTATTCCGGATGCCGAAACCGCGGATCGGCTGATAGAAGACAAGTTAGCAGCAGGCGACTTCGAACATCATCAATCGAAATCGGATGCGCTGCTCGTCAATGCTTCGGTGTGGGCACTCGCGCTCAGCGTAAAAACGATTCATCCCGGCGAGTCGCCGGACGGGATCATCGCATCGCTCACCAAGCGCATCGGCCTGCCCGCGGTCCGCACCGCGATGCGGCAGGCCATGCGCATCATGGGACAGCATTTCGTTTTCGGAGAAAACATCGAAGGAGCGCTCGAACGCGCGAAAGACAGCCCGCGCTACCGCTATTCCTTCGATATGCTTGGCGAAGGCGCCCGCACCGCGAAGGATGCCGCGCGCTATCACGAGGCGTATCTGCAGGCGATCCACGCCATCGGAAAAAGCGCCAAAGGGATGCCGCACGAAGGGCGCCCCGGAATATCCGTAAAACTCTCGGCACTGCACCCGCGCTACGAAGCGATCAGCCGTGAGCGCGTGATGCAGGAACTGCCGACGGTCTTGCTCGAATTGGCGCTGGCCGCGAAATCCTATGACCTGCATTTCACGGTCGATGCCGAGGAAGCCGACCGGCTCGAACTCTCGCTCGATGTCATTGCAAGCGTGTTCACGAATGCCGCGCTCACGGGCTGGGACGGTTTTGGCATCGCCGTGCAGGCTTATCAGAAACGCGCGGGCAAAGTGATCGGCTGGTTCGCAGCACTCGCGAAACAACACGATCGCCGCGCCACGATCCGTCTCGTCAAAGGCGCCTATTGGGACACCGAGATCAAGCGCGCACAGGAGCGTGGACTGGCGGGCTATCCGGTCTTCACGCGTAAGGCGATGACTGACCTGCATTACGAATTCTGCGCGCGGCAGTTACTCGCGCTGCGGCCGCATATCTATCCGCAGTTCGCGACCCACAACGCGCTCACCGTCGCAAGCGTGCTGGCGATGGCGGACAACAGCGCCGGCTTCGAGTTTCAGCGCCTGCACGGCATGGGCGAAGCGCTCTATGAGAAGCTGCTTGCGGATAACGCTGAACTTGCCTGCCGCGTCTATGCGCCGGTCGGCGCGCACGCGGACCTGCTCGCCTATCTCGTGCGGCGGCTGCTTGAAAACGGCGCGAATTCTTCTTTTGCGTCGGCTTCAGCTAATCCCGAAATCGCTATCGAAAAACTGCTACTAGCTCCCGCTGAAGATGTATCTGCGCGTGGCGTGAAGAACACAAAAATCCCGCTGCCGTGCGATCTTTATGGTGCGCACAGAAACTCATCAGGCGTTGAGTTCGGTCATCGCACGTCGCTGAACGCACTGCTCACAGAAATTGCAAACAGCTCACCGGGCAAAGTCGCGAAATCTTATGCATCCAAAGACGCAATCGAAATTGCAGCCGCAAGTTTTCCGGCGTGGCAGCGAACGTCCGCGTGTGAACGCGCAGCAATTCTCGAACGCGCAGCCGATCTTCTTGAGACGCGCCGGGGCCGCTTCCTTTATTTGCTCCAGAGCGAAGGCAAGAAAACGCTCGACGACGCACTCGGCGAGGTGCGTGAGGCCGCCGACTTTTGCCGCTATTATGCGTCCGAAGCGCGAAGGCTGTTTGCAGGCGACACGCCGCTCCCCGGCCCGGCAGGCGAACGCAACGTGCTTCGTCTCACCGGCCGTGGTCCGTTCGTTGCGATCTCGCCGTGGAATTTCCCGCTTGCGATTTTCATGGGCCAGGTGACTGCAGCACTCGCCGCCGGAAATACGGTCGTAGCGAAACCTGCCGAGCAGACACCGCAGATCGCGGCAGAGGCAATCGCTCTCCTGTATGACGCAGGTATCCCAGAAACCGCGCTACTGCTTGTGCAAGGCGACGGCAAGGCAGGCGCTGAACTTGTCGCGCATAAAGATGTTGCCGGCGTAGTCTTTACCGGCTCGACCGAAGTCGCGCAGATCATCAACCGCACGTTAGCCGCGAAAAACGGTCCGATCGTACCGCTGATCGCGGAGACCGGCGGCATCAACGTAATGGTGACCGATGCAAGCGCGCTTCCCGAACAGGTCGCTGATGACGTGATCGCGTCGGCATTTCGCTCCGCCGGTCAGCGCTGCTCGGCGCTTCGCCTTCTGCTCGTTCAAAAAGAAGTGGCGGATAAATTCATCGGCATGATCGCCGGTGCCGCGCGCGAACTGAAGATCGGCGATCCGCTGAACATCGCGACCCATGTCGGTCCGGTAATCGACAAGGAAGCGAAAGATCGCCTCGACCGGCATATCGAAAAGATGAAAGGCATCGCGACGCTGCATTTCGCCGGTACCGCGCCTGCCGAAGGCAATTTCGTCGCGCCGCACATTTTCGAAATCAGGAGTGCCGAAGACCTCAGCGAGGAAGTCTTCGGCCCGGTGCTGCACATACTTTCTTATGAGCGGAAAAATCTTATCAACACGCTGGAAGCGCTCGCCCATAAAGACTTCCGGCTCACGGCAGGCTTACATTCGCGCATCGACACGATGACCGAACTCGTGGCTAGCAAACTGGGCGCAGGCAATGTCTATGTGAACCGCAACATGATCGGTGCCGTGGTCGGCGTGCAGCCGTTCGGGGGCGGCGGCTTGTCCGGTACCGGCCCGAAAGCGGGCGGCCCGCATTATCTCCCGCGCTTTGCCACCGAGCAGACCATCACGATCAACACCGCCGCCGCGGGCGGCGACGCGACGCTGATCGCGATGGAAGACTAAACGCTAGCTGCCGCGGCGAAGCCGCCGCACCAGTTCCTCGGTTGGATAACCGTCCGCGGGCAGTTTGAACTTGATCTGCGCCTGCTGCACGGCCTTGCGCGACGATGCGCCGAGCCGCCCGTCGATGCCGCCGACCTCGTAGCCAGCTTTTACGAGCAACGTCTGCAACTCGCGCACCTGCTCCATGGTGAAGGTGTCTGGCGTGCCGTTACCCTTGTGGAGCACCGGCGCACCGGCAATGCGCGTAGCTAAATAGGCCGCGGTCGTCGAATAGATCAGCGAATGATTCCATTCCGTGTAGGTGCGGAAGTTCGGATAGACGAGAAACGCAGGTCCCAGCCGTCCCATCGGCAGCAAAAGAGAAGCATTCGGCGCGCCGTCCGGCAGCGGTTTGCCGTTTGCGAGCGTGACCCCCCACTGCGTCCATTGCGCATGGGGATGCTCAATATCTAAGCTCGCCTGACTCCAGTCCATCCGCTCCGGCACACGCACTTCCTGCATCCACGGCTCGTTGCGCCGCCAGCCGCTCTTCTGGATGTAATGCGCGGTCGTGGCCAGCACATCCGGCACGCTGCGCAACAAATCCACTTTGCCGCTGCCGTCGAAATCGACGCCGTAGTCGAAATAATGCGACGGCAAAAATTGCGTCTGTCCCAATTCGCCAGCCCATGAACCGACCATGTTTTCGGGCGTGAGATCGCCGCGCTCGATGATTTTGAGTGCGGCGTGCAATTCCTTGCGGAAGCGCTCGCTGCGGCGGCAGTCGTAGGCGAGCGTCGCAAGCGAGCGCAAAACTTCGTATTTGCCGACGTCCGCGCCGAAACCGCTCTCCAGCGCCCAATACGCGGCGATCACCGGCGCCGGCACGCCATATTGCTCTTCCACCTTCTGAAAAATCGCGGCGTGTTTTTTGATGAGTTCCTGTGCGCGCGGCGTGCGGCCGCCGCCGGCCATGCGGTTCGAGAATTCGAGAAAGGGCTGGCTGAAGACGCGTTGGCCGCGATCAATCCCGATGATCTTCTGATCCAGCGTCAAGAGATGTTGCGCGCGAGCGTAGGTGCGCGGCGACAGTCCCCTCTCCAGCGCTTCGCGCCGGAAATCCGCGAGCCACTTGTCGAAGTTGCCGGTGTTTCTGCAATTCGTAGTTGCCTGTTGGGCGTTTGCCCAAGTGCTGCTTACGAACAAGAACGCAACTGCAGCAATAGCGCCGACGTAAATACGAAACCGCATCTGTCTCACCTTGATGGAAAAATCCTTGCTTTATTCTAGCCCAACTAGCGGCAGGGTAAGGGAAATCGCAAGCGTTGGGTTGCCCACGAATTCTTGCGAATTTCCGGCAGTTGGCGGAGTATCGGCCCGAACTAAAAAAGCGGCCGGCAAAAAAGGCCGCGATCCCCGGAGGAAGAACGTCCATGTTACGCAGATCGTTTCTGGCCGCGCTTGCGGCGACGGCACTCGCGGCCGGCAGCTTGCCGGCAACCGCGCAAGAGACCGTGAAGATCGGCCTCATCATTCCGCTGACCGGCCCATTCACCACGACCGGCAAGCAGTTAGAGGCCGCCGCCCGTCTTTATATGCAACAGAACGGCACCACCGTCGCCGGTAAAAAGATCGAACTGATCGTACGCGACGACGCGGGCCGCGCCGAGAATACCGCCCGCATCGCAAGCGAAATGATCCAGAACGACAAAGTGAGCTTTCTCGCCGGCTTCGGGCTGACGCCGCTTGCCATGGCGACAGCGCCGATCGCAACGAACTCGAAAGTGCCGATGGTCGTCATGATGGCCGGCACCTCGATCATCACCGAGCGCTCGCCTTACATCGTGCGCACAAGCTTCACGCTCGGCCAGTCCGCCGTCATCATCGCGGACTGGGCGGCGCAAAATAAGATCAAGAAGGTCGTGACCATGGTGACCGATTACGCGCCCGGTCACGACGCCGAAAGCTCGTTCATCAGCCAGTTCAAGAGCAAGGGCGGCGAAGTCTCCGAAAGCATTCGCGTTCCGATCCAGAACCCGGACTTCGCGCCGTTCCTGCAGCGCGTGCTCGACGCGAAGCCCGACGCACTCTACGTCTTCACGCCGTCGGGCGTCGGCGCGATCCTGATGAAGCAGTTCGTCGAGCGCGGTCTCGACAAGTCGGGCATCCGCCTGATCGGCCCCGGCGACATCACCGATGACGACGTGCTGCCGGGATTCGGCGACGCGGCAGTCGGCGTCGTCACTGCGCACAATTATTCTACCGATCATCCTTCGGCGAAGAACAAGGAGTATGTCGCGGCGTTCAGGAAAGCGAACCCCGGTATGCGCCCCAACTTCGCGTCGGTCGGGGGCTATGACGGCATCCACCTCATCTACGAAGCACTTAAGAAAACCGGCGGCAAGACCGACGGCGATGCACTGCTTGCGGCGATGAAAGGCCTAAAGTGGGAAAGCCCGCGCGGGCCGATCTCGATCGATCCGGAAACCCGCGACATCATCCAGACCATCTACATCCGCAAGGTCGAGAAGAAGAACGGCGAACTCTACAACGTCGAGTTCGCGAGCTTCCCCGATGTCAAAGACCCGGTGAAGGCGGCGAAGAAGTAAGACGCCTTTCAAACACCTAGCCTCATCCTTCGAGATGGAGCTTCGCTCCTCCTCAGGATGAGGCTATTCTTTTACTACCTCACCCTGAGGAGCGATCCGAAGGATCGCGTCTCGAAGGGTGAGAGATTGTTCGAGTCCGAGTCATGCTGACCATCTTCTTCGACGGCATTGCCTACGGGATGCTTCTGTTCGTGATCGCCTGCGGGCTCGCGGTCACGCTCGGTCTCATGAATTTTGTGAACCTCGCGCATGGCGCCTTCGCCATGCTCGGCGGTTATTGCGCTTACGTACTCGTGAATTTCTACGGCGTGCCGTTCTTCGCGAGTCTGCCGGTCGCGTTCATGTTCGCGGCCATGATCGGCCTCGTCGCCGAGCGTACGCTCTATGTTCACTTTTACAATCGCAGCCATCTCGAACAGGTGCTGTTCACGATCGGCCTCGTGTTCATGGTGTCCGCGCTGGTCGATTATTTCCTCGGCTCGCAGCAGCGCTTCATCAATCTGCCTGCCTATCTGCAAGGGCGTTTCGATTTCTTTGGCATCGGCGTCGGCAAATACCGATTGCTCATCATTTTGGTCTGCGCGCTCATCCTGATCGTGCTGCAACTGATCCTCGGCTACACGCGCTTCGGCAGCAGGCTTCGCGCGGCGGTCGACGACCAGCGCGTGGCGCGCGGGCTCGGGATCAATGTGAACTGGGTCTTCGCGATCACGTTTGCGGCCGGCTGTGGCCTTGCGGGATTGGGTGGCGCACTCGGCGCGGAAATCCTTTCGCTGGAGCCGCACTTCCCGCTGAAGTTCATGATCTATTTCCTGATCGTGGTTTCGGTCGGCGGCACTTCGAGCATCACCGGACCTTTTCTTGCGTCTATCTTGCTGGGCATCGGCGATGTCGCCGGGAAATATTACGCCCCGCGCTACGGCGGCTTTGTCATCTACACCATCATGATCGTCGTGCTCGTACTGCGCCCGCAGGGCCTGTTCTCACGCGGCACCTCGAAGTAGTGCCAAGAAAACCAATATGAGCAGCACGGACACAATGAAAGAAGCCGCCGCCGCGCTGAAACGAAAGCGCGCATGGCACTGGCTGGAATATGTGTTCTGGCTTGCGGCGGCAGCTTCTATCTTCCTGCTTCCGAGTCAACACGCATTGCTGACCCAGATTGCGATCTGGTCGCTGTTTGCGCTCTCGCTCGATCTTCTGCTCGGCTATGCCGGTATCGTCTCGCTCGGCCACGCTGCCTATTTCGGCTTCGGCGCTTATGTGGCCGCGCTCTTTGCGATCAATTTCTACGGCGAGCCGGTAACGGGCCTGCTTGTAGCGGGCGTCGCCGCGGGATTGCTCGGGCTGATTACGAGCTTGCTCGTGCTGCGCGGCACTGACCTTACGCGTCTCATGGTGACGCTCGGCATCGCGCTCGTCATGTATGAAATCGCAAACCAGATGTCGTGGCTTACCGGCGGCGCGGACGGCCTCACCGGGATGCCGGTCAACCCCGTGCTCGGTGTGTTTCCAATCTACTTCATCACGACGAACTCTTACGTCTACGTGCTCGTCGTACTATTCATCCTGCTTGTTATTGCGAAGCGCATCGTCCACTCGCCCTTCGGCTATTCGCTGCGCGCGATCAAAGGCAACCCGCTGCGCGCGTCCTCGATCGGCATCCCGAACAATCTTCGTCTAATCGCGGTCTATACCGTTGCCGCCGCTTATGCAGGTGTCGCAGGCGCGCTTCTCGCGCAGACCACGCCGGTCGTCTCGCTCACTTACATCGACTTCCAGCGTTCCGCCGACGTGTTGCTGATGCTGATCATCGGCGGCACCGGCTATCTCTATGGCGGCATCGTCGGCAGCGCGTTGTTTCTGGTCGCGCAGAAATTCATCGGCAACGTCACGCCGCAATATTGGGAATTCTGGATCGGCTTCGCACTCGTGGTGATTGCGCTGTTCGCGCGCGACCGCGGCGTGTTCAGCATTTTCGAGCGCATCATCGCGGCACTTCGCAAAGAGAAGGCGAAGTCATGAACGCACTCGAAACGGTCAATCTCGAAAAGCGCTTCGGCGGCATCGTGCCGACCAACGACGTCAACCTGAAAGTGCGCGAAGGCGCCCGCCACGCGCTGATCGGCCCGAATGGCGCGGGCAAAACCACGCTGATCAATCTGCTCACCGGCGTGCTGAAGCCGAGCAAAGGCCGCGTAATGCTGGGGGCGCAAGACATCACAAGTCTTTCGCCGCACAAACGCGTTTCGCTCGGCATGGCGCGAACGTTTCAGATCAACCAGTTGTTCGGCGACCTGACGCCGCTCGAATCCATCGCGCTCGTAATCGGAGAGCGGGAGAAGCTCGGCACCCGCTTCTGGCAGGCCTTCGGCAGCAACGAAAAGATCGTCGAAGAAGCCACCGTGCTGGCAAAGCAATTCGGTCTCGCCGACGTGCTGGCCGAGCGGACTTCGTCTCTGCCTTATGGCAAGCAACGCCAGCTTGAAATCGCGCTCGCGATTGCGGGCAAACCGCGCGTGCTTCTTTTGGACGAACCTGCAGCCGGTGTGCCGGAAACCGAGCGCCACGAAATTCTCGAAACCGTCGCGGCCTTGCCGAAAAGCGTCACCGTGCTCCTGATCGAACACGACATGGATATCGTGTTCGGCTTCGCCGACCGCATCTCGGTGCTGGTTGACGGCAAGCTCTTCGTCGAAGGCGAGCCGAAAGAAATCGAAAACGATCCGCGCGTGCGCGCGGTCTATCTCGGCGAGCGCGCCGATGACTGAAATCCTTCGCATCGAAAATCTGCGCGCGGGTTATGGCGAGGCGGTCGTGTTACCCGATCTCTCGCTTGCGGTGGAGCAGAGCCAATCGCTTGCACTGCTTGGCCGCAACGGCATGGGCAAGACCACGCTTGTCAACACAATCGTCGGCGTCACGCGCCGCTTCAGCGGAAAAATATTCCTCGACGGAAACGACATCACTTCGCTGCGGCCCGATCAACGCGCATTAACCGGCATCGGCTGGGTGCCGCAGGAGCGCAATATCTTTAAGTCGCTGACCGTCACGGAAAATCTCACCGCGGTCGCGACTCCAGGAAAATGGGATGCCGCGCGCGTATTTGAGATGTTTCCGCGCCTTGGAGAACGCCGCAACAATCTCGGCAATCAGCTTTCAGGCGGCGAACAGCAAATGCTGGCCGTCGGCCGCGCGCTGGTTTTGAATCCTAAGTTACTGCTGCTCGACGAGCCGCTCGAAGGCCTGGCTCCGATCATCGTCGATGAATTGCTTGCAGCGCTTCGCCGGATCATCGCGGAGGAAAAGATCTCGGCAATTCTGGTCGAGCAGAACGCGCAGAAAATCTTAAGCGTCACCGACCGCGCAGCAATCCTTGAGCGCGGCATGATCGTACATGAAGCCATGAGCGTGGATTTGCGCAAGCAGCCGCAGGTACTTGAGAGCTATCTCGGTGTCGGGAAGGCGAAGCGGGCCTAGTTACTCCGCCGCCTGCTGCGCGCGGGCGAAGGTCAGGCCGAGCTTGTTCCAGACTTCGACCAGCGCATCGACCAGTTCCGCGATCAGTTTGTCGTCATGCAGCGGCGAGGGCGTCACGCGCAAACGCTCGGCACCGCGCGGCACGGTCGGGTAATTGATCGGCTGGATGTAAATGCCGTACTGGGAGAGCAACATATCGCTCGCCGCCTTGCAGGCCGCAGCATCGCCGACCATTAGCGGAATGATATGCGTGTTGCCCGGCATCACCGGCAGGCCCGCCTTGAACATTTCGGATTTCGCCCGCGCGACCTGCGCGCGATGGCCGATACGCTCCAACTGCGAAGTCTTGAGATGCTGGATCGAGGCAGCAGCGGCGGCGGCAATCGCTGGCGGCAGTGCCGTCGTGAAAATAAATCCCGGCGCGAAGGAACGCACCGCGTCACAGACAGCAGCCTTGCCCGCGATGTAGCCACCCACCACGCCGAACGCCTTGCCGAGCGTGCCTTCGATCACATCGACGCGGCTCATCACGCCGTCGCGCTCCGCAACACCCGCGCCGCGTGCGCCATACATACCGACCGCGTGCACTTCGTCGAGATAGGTCATCGCGCCATAGCGCTCGGCGAGATCGCAGATCGCACCGATCGGCGAAACGTCGCCGTCCATGGAATAGATGCTTTCGAACACGACCAGTTTCGGCCGGTCGCCCGCGCTCTTCAGCAGTTCCTCGAGATGCGCGAGATCGTTATGCCGGAAGATCATCTTCTGGCAGCCGGACTGGCGCACGCCTTCGATCATCGAGTTGTGGTTCAGCGCGTCGGAAAGAATGAGACAATTCGGCAAGAGCTTCGCGAGTGTCGAGATGCCGGTCTCGTTCGAGATATAACCGGAGGTGAAAACCAGCGCGGATTCTTTCTGGTGAAGATCCGCGAGTTCGCTCTCGAGATCCACGAGATGTTTGCTGTTGCCGGCGATGTTGCGCGTGCCGCCCGCGCCGGTGCCGCATTCCCCTGCGGTCTTCGTCATGGCCTCGATTACTTTCGGATGGCGGCCCATGCCGAGATAGTCGTTCGAACACCAGACCACGATTTCGCGCGGGCCTTCCGGCGAATGCCAGGTCGCACGCGGAAAGCGTGCAGCGTCACGCTCGATGGGCGTAAAAACACGGTAGCGCCGCTCTGAATGCAGCCCCGCCAGCGCCTTTTCGAACAGATGGTCGTAATCGGATAACTTCAAGACTGCCTGCTTCCGGCGATTCCGTAATCGCGGCGTACATTCCTCTTTAGAAACCTATCAAGGAAGGGGCACAACGTCGCGGCAAATGGCGTTCAAATCTTTCATTCTGGGATTTTGACATGGTATCGGTACTTAAATACCGTTCTTCAACAATCCCGGCCGGGGACACTACCTAAATACCAATAATCTGCTTCCAGCTCCTAAAATCGCAGGAATCTGAAGGCGTTAACCTTTTGGAAACCATACGGCGGGCAATTTCTGCCTAGTGACCCCTGCTTTGGGGGTGGCTGGGGAGAGTTCTTTGAACGGAATCGTCGAGTTCGTCCGCACCCTGGGCGCAGCGCGGCTTGCCGCGATGGGCGCCGTCGCTGCGGCCCTGATTTTCTTCTTTATCTTCATCGTCGCCCGCGTGTCTGCGCCGGCGATGGCGCCGCTGTTCACGGAGCTCAGCCTCGACGACTCCTCGCGCATCGTCCGCGAGCTGGAAACGCAAGGCATCCAGTACGAAATCAAGGGCGACGGCGCGACCATCATGATCCCGAAGGATCGTATCGCGCGGACGCGTATGCGGCTCGCGGAAACCGGTCTGCCGCGCGGCGGCAGCGTCGGTTACGAAATCTTCGACCGCACCGACACGCTCGGCACCACCTCTTTCGTGCAAAACGTCAATCACGTTCGCGCGCTGGAAGGCGAACTCGCCCGCACGATTCGCTCCATCGACCGCATCGCCGCCGCGCGCGTGCATCTCGTGATTCCCGAACGCCAGTTGTTCACGCGCGACCGGCAGGATCCTTCGGCCTCGATCGTGCTTCAGGTTCGCGGCTCGCTCGAAATGTCGCAGGTCCGCGCGATCCGGCATCTCGTGGCAAGCGCGGTGCGCGGCCTGAAAGCCGAGCGCATTTCAATCGTCGATGAGCGCGGCCAGTTGCTCGCCGACGGCTCCGGCGATCCGACGGGTGCCGGCATCTCGGGCATGGACGAACGCAACACGGCGTTTGAGCGCAAGATCAAGGAACAGATCGACGCGATCGTGACGAGCGTTGTCGGCGCGAACCGCGCGCGGGTCACCGTCTCCGCCGAGCTCGATTATACTCGCGTGCAGCAAACGCAGGACAGCTTCGACCCCGAACAACGCGTGGTGCGCTCGACCCAGACCCGCGAAGAGCAATCGGCGACCGGAAGCACGCAGAACAACGACGGCGTGACCGTCTCCAACGAAATCCCCGGCAATAACCAGCCGCGCAATCAGCAACAGCAGAATCCGCAGCCGCGCGACAATTCCCGCAAGACCGAAGAAGTCGTGAACTACGAGATCACCCGCACTACGCGCACCGAGACGCTGGAGCCCGGCCGCGTGAAGCGCATCTCGGTGGCGGTCCTCGTCGACGGCCTCTACACCAAGGGCACGAACAACGAAGTCACCTATGCCCCGCGCTCGAAAGAAGACCTCGAGCGCATCACGGCGCTGGTGCGCTCGGCCATCGGCTTCAACGAAAAGCGCGGCGACATGATCGAAGTCGTCAACCTGCGCTTCGCTGAACCGACCGTGATCGCGCAGACCACCGGCGACACCGGCTTCCTCTCGATGCTGCGCTTCACCACCGATGACATCATGCGCTCCATCGAAATCGGCGTGATGCTGATTCTCGGCCTCCTGGTCTTGCTCTTCGTGGTGCGTCCGCTTGTCCGCCGCGTGATCACGCCGGATGAAAGCCGCATCCCGATTGCAGTAAGCAACCCGGCGAATGTCCCCGCCATTGCTGCGCCCACGATCGCGCCTTCCGCCGATCCTTCGCAGCCCCGCGCCGATAGTCCTGCCGCGCGCATGATCGAATCCGCGCAGATCACGGGCGAAGCTCACCAGAAGTCGATGCAGAAAGTTGGCGAGCTCGTGCAGAGCAATCCGCAGGAAACCGTTTCCGTTCTCCGCCAGTGGATGAACGAGAAGGTGGCGTGAGCTAGACCATGAACGCAATGCCAGCCATGAACGCCAAGCCGAAGAAAGCTTCGCCGGTCCATAACGGCAAGCCGCTCACCGGCATTGAACGCACGGCAGTATTGTTGCTCTCGCTTGGCGAAGAGCATGGCCAGGATGTCTGGAAGCTCTTGGACGAGGACGAGGTAAGAGAGATCTCGGTTGCGATCGCGCGGCTCGGCGTCATCGATTCCAACGTCGTCGATACCTTGCTGGTCGATTTCGTCGGCCAGCTCTCCGGCAATGGCGGCCTGCTCGGCAATACCACCGCGACCGAAAAGCTGCTGACGCAGTTTCTTCCAAGCGACCGCGTGAATGCGATCATGGAAGAAATCCGCGGCCCCGCCGGCCGCAATATGTGGGAGAAGCTCTCCAACGTTCAGGAAGATGTGCTCGCGAACTATCTAAAGAACGAGTATCCGCAGACCATCGCCGTCGTGATGTCGAGGATCCGCTCCGAGCAGGCCGCACGAGTACTGGCCGTGCTGCCTGAGCCGCTTGCGCTCGATGTCATCAATCGCCTGATCAAGATGGAATCGGTGCAGAAGGACGTGCTGGAGCGTGTCGAGCAGACGCTCCGTAACGAATTCATGTCCACTCTTTCCTCGACCAGCAAGCGCGATCCTTACGCGCCGATCGCGGAAATTTTCAACTTTTTCGACCGCCAGACCGAGTCGCGCTTCTTCTCCGCGATGGAGTCGTCGCAAAGAGAGAGTGCCGAACGCATCAAGACCCTTATGTTTACCTTCGACGATCTCGTGAAACTTGATTCCGGCGCGATCCAGACCCTCTTGCGCAAGGTCGATAAGGGTAAGCTCACGATCGCCCTCAAGGGCGCGACCGAGAACGTGCGCGAATACTTCTTGAAGAATATGTCGCAGCGCGCATCGAAGATGATGCTCGACGATCTCCAGAACATGGGTCCGGTGCGCCTGCGCGAAGTCGACGAAGCACAGGCGCTCCTGATTTCCACGGCTAAGGACCTCGCCGACAAGGGCGAGATCATGATCGTGAAGAGCGGCAACTCCGAGGACGAGCTGGTGTATTGATGAACACGGCAACCTCGAAATCTCCTGCGAAATATCTCTTCGACCTCGAGTTCGGGGGCAACGGACGCTTCGGCGATCTTTCCGGGAACGCGCGTGCCGCCATCGCGGAAGCCGAGAAGAACTCGTTCCGCGAAGGCTTCGAGGCGGCCACGAAAGAAGGCGAGCAGCGCTGCGCCTCACAGCTCGATCGCATCGCAGCCGATATGCATATCGCGGTCGCGCAGCTTGCGGCGATCGAGACTAGGCTGGAACGCGAAGCGATCGATGTCGCTTCCGCAATCGCGCGTCAGCTTGCGCCCGCGCTGATCGCGCGTCAGCCGCTCGCAGAAATCGAAGCCTTGGTGCTCGACGTACTCTCGCACGTCCGCGCCGCACCCCACGTCGCCGTGCGCATCTCGCCTGAAATGGCGGACAACGCCGGCACGCGCCTGAAGAATATTGCCGACGAGCGCGGCTTCGCGAGCCGTCTCGTGATCTTGCCCGATCCCGCGATCCAAAACGGCGACTGCCTGATCGAATGGGCAGACGGCGGCGTCTCGCGTGACGCGGCCGCGATTTCCGCCCGCATTGAACAAGCAATTCAGAATTATCTCGGCGCGCCGCATGGCACGCCCAAAGTGCCGGAGAGCAAGTCATGAGCGACGATAAAAAACCGCCGCTGCCCAATCTGGAAAGCGACGCCGATCTGGCGAACCCGGCGGCGCCGCCGACCGCGCCCGACGACGATTACGCGGCCAAGAGCGCTGGCGATCTGGAAGCGCTGTTCGACGTGCCGGTGCACGTTTCAGCGGTGCTCGGCCGCACGCGCATGGACGTGGGCGATCTCATGAAGCTCGCGCCCGGCACCATGCTGGAGCTCGACCGCAAGGTCGGCGAAGCGATCGACATTTTCGTGAACAACCGCCTGGTTGCGCGCGGCGAAGTCGTGCTGGTCGAAGACCGGCTCGGCGTGACCATGACGGAAATCATTAAAGCCGACCGGAACTAGACCGGCGGCAGGAGCGAACCATGCGCCTACTCATCATCGGCACTCTCAAAGGCCAGCTCACTACTGCGACCAAGATCGCGGTAGATCGCGGTGCGAGCGTGACCCACGCCGTCGATATCGAACAGGGCCTTAAAGTTCTTCGCACCCGCGGCGCCGATCTGATCCTGGCCGATGTCACGCTCGATATTCGCGAGTTGGTCACGAAAATTTCCGACGAGCGTATGCACGCGCCGGTCGTCGCCTGCGGCGTCGAGAACGATGCCCGCGCGGCGGTCGATGCGATCCATGCCGGCGCGAAGGAATACATCCCCTTGCCGCCCGATCCGGAACTGATCGCGGCGGTGCTCGCGGCGGTTGCCGATGATGGCCGCGACTTCGTGTTCCGCGACGAAGCCATGGCGCGGGTCGTGCGTCTTGCGGCGCAAGTCGCAACTTCCGAAGCCTCGATCCTGATTACCGGCGAAAGCGGCACCGGCAAGGAAATGCTCGCGCGCTTCGTGCACGTGAAGAGCCCGCGCGCGAACAAGGTCTTCGTCTCGGTGAACTGTGCCGCGATCCCGGAAAATCTTCTGGAGTCCGAACTGTTCGGTCACGAGAAGGGCTCGTTTACGGGCGCGATCGCGCGCCGTATCGGCAAGTTCGAGGAGGCCAGCGGCGGCACGCTGCTGCTGGATGAAATCTCCGAAATGGATGTGCGGCTTCAGGCGAAGTTGCTTCGCGCGATCCAGGAGCGCGTGATCGACCGTGTCGGCGGCGGGCGGCCAGTGCCGGTCGACATCCGCATCGTCGCGACATCGAACCGAAATCTCGCGGAAGAAGTCCGCGCCGGCCGCTTCCGCGAGGACCTACTCTACCGGCTTAACGTCGTGAACCTGCAAATTCCGCCGCTGCGCGAGCGGCCACAGGATATTCTCGAACTCGCCGACCACTTCATCAAGCATTACGCCGACGTGAACGGGGTCGCGCGGAAACCGCTCTCACAAGAGGCCAAGCGCGAGTTGCTCCGCAACCGTTGGCCCGGCAACGTCCGCGAAATGGAAAACACCATGCACCGCGCGGTGCTGCTGGCTTCTGGCGACGAAATCGGCGTCGATGCAATTCGCCTTCCCGACGGCACTTCGCTGTCGAACGCGCCGAGCGGCCCGGTCGCGCACGCGCAGCAGGTGTCCGACCAACTGGCTGCCTCGCTCGTCGGCCGCACGGTCGCCGATGTCGAACGCGATCTGATTCTGTCCACGCTAAAGCATTGCCTCGGCAATAGGACCCATGCCGCAAACGTGCTCGGCATCTCGATCCGCACGCTCCGGAACAAGCTCAACGAATACTCGGCAGAAGGCATCTCGATCCCCGCTCCTGCCTCCGGCATCGCCGCCGGAGCCGCGTAAGACCAAGACCCCACCAAGCCCAAACTACCAAGCCAACGAATAAGGCCGGACAGAAGTCCGGCCTTTTTTCATGTCTGCCCCTTAACCCCTGTTAACCCTTCGCTAACCATAAGGCAGGCAAAAATTGCCGGGGGAGCGCGCCCGGATCAGGGTGCGGAGAAATAATATGTCCGACAGCACCGCCGGCGGCGTGAACTACAAACCCGCAATGCCTTCAATGGGCGAGCTTGGCGCGCTCTTGCGCCGGGGCGACCTCATGCTTGCGGTCGCGGTCCTAGGCATCCTCGTCATTCTTATTATGCCGCTGCCGCCGATGGCGCTGGACCTTCTGCTGGCGCTCTCGATCATTCTGTCGGTCCTGATTCTGATGACAGCCCTCTTTATTCAAGGGCCGCTGGAATTCTCCGCCTTCCCGACCGTGCTCCTGATCGCGACCATGTTCCGCCTCGCGCTGAACCTCGCCTCGACGCGGTTGATTCTCACGCACGGCCATCAAGGCACCGCCTCCGCCGGCCACGTCATCGAGGCGTTCGGCAATTTCGTCATGAGTGGCAACTTCGTCATCGGCATCATCGTGTTCGCGATCCTCGTGATCGTGAACTTCATCGTCATCACCAAAGGCTCCGGCCGTATTGCGGAAGTCGCGGCACGCTTCACCTTGGACGCAATGCCCGGCAAGCAGATGGCGATCGACGCCGACCTTTCCGCGGGCCTGATCGACGAAGACACCGCGCGCACGCGCCGCAAGAATCTCGAGGACGAAAGCTCCTTCTACGGCGCGATGGACGGTGCCTCGAAGTTCGTGCGCGGCGACGCCATCGCGGGCCTACTGATCGTCTTCATCAACGTTATTGGCGGCATCATCATCGGCATGGCGCAGCAGGGTTTGACCTTTGCGAAAGCAGGCCAAGTCTACACACTGCTGTCCGTGGGTGACGGTCTGGTCACGCAAATCCCCGCGCTGATCGTTTCGACCGCCGCCGGCTTGCTCGTTTCTAAAGCGGGCGTCAGCGGTGCCGCCGACAAAGCATTGTTGAAACAGTTGTCGCACTACCCGAAGGCGCTCGGGATGTCGGCGGGCGTCATGATCCTGCTCTCCACGCTGCCCGGCGTGCCGATGCTGCCGTTCCTGGCACTCGGCGCGGGCGCGGGCGTCCTCGCCTTCGTCTCAACGCGCAAAAACAAAGCCGCGGCGTTCGCGGAAGCGCAGAAGACGGCTTCGAAAGAACCGAGCCTGCCGCAGGAAGAACCGATCTCGAACGCGCTCAAGATCGACGATCTCAAGATCGAAATCGGTTACGCGCTCTTGCCGCTCGTCAACGCACCGGACGGCTCGGACCGCCTCACCGAGCAGATCAAGGCGCTGCGCCGCCAGATCGCAAGCGAGATGGGCTTCGTGATGCCGTCGGTACGCATCCTCGACAACGTGCAGATGGAATCGAACGCCTACACCATCAAACTGAAAGAGGTGGATGCGGGCTCCGGCAAGGTGCATCCGGGCAGCCACATGGTCATGGACCCCGCCGGCGGCCAGGTAAATCTCGCGGGTCACCACACCACCGAGCCGACCTTCGGCCTGCCTGCGACCTGGGTGGACGAAAGCTTGCGCGAGGAGGCATCGCTGCGCGGCTACACCGTCGTCGATGCCGCGACCGTCATGTCCACGCATCTCGCCGAAGTGCTCAAGGCGAATATGGCGGACCTGCTCTCCTACGCCGAGGTGCAGAAGCTCTTGAAAGAGCTGCCGAAGGAACAGGGCGAACTGCTGAAAGACATCGTGCCGAGCCAGATCACGGCTTCAGGCATCCAGCGCGTCTTGCAATTGCTGCTCGCCGAACGCGTCTCGATCCGCGATCTCGGCACCATCCTCGAAGGTGTCGCCGAAGCGGTTCCGGCGACGCGCAGCGCCTCGCAGATCGTCGAGCAGGTGCGCGTGCGGCTCGCGAGACAGCTTTGCGCGCAATACACTTCGCCGGGCGGCTACCTGCCGCTCATCTCGCTCTCGCCGAAATGGGAACAGGCCTTTGCCGAAGCGATCGTGGGTCAGGGCGACGACAGGTCGCTTGCGATGCAGCCTTCGAAGCTCACCGAGTTTGTCACGGAAGTGCGCGAGCGCTTCGAGCAGGCCGCGCGCATGAACGAGGCACCGGTGCTCTTGACCAGCGCATCCGGCCGCCCCTTCGTGCGCCAGATCGTGGATCGCTTCCGTCCGCAGACCGCGGTCATGTCGCAGTCGGAAATCCATCCGCGCGTGCGGCTTAAAACCGTCGGTAGTGTTTGATCAGCGCGTGATCCCGAAAAGTGGGCACCGGTTTTCGGACAAGATCACGCGCAAAACAAAAAAATAAAACAGAAACTCAGACGCGGATGCGCTGCGCGCCGATGCGGTCGAGTTCGGCCTGTTCGCGGGCGGCTTCGGCGCCGCGGCCACGGACCTGATCGCGCTCTTCGAGGATTTCGACCTTCTTCAGCTCTTCGAACGCGTCGGCAAGCTGCGAGCGCGCGTCTTCGAGCTGGCCATGCAATTCGGAGGCGGACCGCTTGAGATTGTCGCGGCGCTGGATCGCGGCCTTGGCATAGGTCGGATAAGCAAAGTGGCCCGGATCGGCGATCCCGGCACGGTCCTGCTCGACCGAGATCTCACGCTCGAGATCGTTGGCCATGCGCTCGAATTCGGCGACCATCGCCTCGATCTGTGCGACCTGGCGGCGTTTTTCGTCAACCTGAAAGCGCTTCAGGCGAATAAGGGTTTCACGCGATTTCATCCCGGCGATACTCCACGCGACCGGTTAGGGCTCAGTTACTGGACTAGCGAAAATTTGAGCTAGTGCGCGGTAACCATCGCTGAGATTCGTTTTTTCTTCCTTACCTTGCGAAAGAAAGGCTTCGAGCGCCGGTTGCAACCGGATTGCCTCATCCACCTCGGGCGAGGACCCCTGCCGGTAGGCCCCAAGCCGGATCAATTCCTCCA
>LNEZ01000077.1 GCA_001464215.1 Rhizobiales bacterium Ga0077548
AAGAAGGACGTCCTTGCCCTCATCGCGGAAGTATTCGGCGATCGACATGGACAAGAGCGCGGCCTGCCTTCGCATCAGCGCGGGCTCGTCCGAGGTTGCGACCACCACGACCGAACGCTTCAGGCCTTCTTCGCCGAGATCGTCCTGCAAGAATTCCTGCACCTCTCGCCCGCGCTCGCCGACCAGCCCGATTACCGCGACATCGCAGGCCGTGAAGCGTGCGAGCATTGACAAGAGCACCGACTTGCCGACGCCCGAGCCCGCGAAGATGCCGAGCCGCTGGCCCTTGCAGGTGGTGGCAAACGTATTGAGCGCACGCACGCCGAGATCGAGCGGCCCGCCGACGCGCTGTCTCGTGTGCGCTGCCGGAGGCGGCGCGCGGAAGGGATAAGGCGATGCCCCGGCCTTGAGCGGACCCTTACCGTCGATCGGCTGGCCATGCGCATTCACGACCCGGCCCAGCCAAGCATTCGAGGGGCGCACGGCGGCTAGCGCCTGCGAGACGATGGCCCGGCATCCGCGCCGGACGCCCTCGACCGCCGCAAACGGCATGACGACGGCATTCTCGCCGGCAAAGCCGATAACCTCGCAGGGAACCCCGCCGCATGGCATGAACCGGCCCCGCGACCTCGATCATGAGGCCCCGGACGCCCGCAACACGCCCATAAATCAGGGCCGCATCGAGTTCCGCGATCTGTTCCGCCAGGGCCTTCATGGAGAATCACCGCTTAACGGGCCAAGTCCTTCTTTACCCTATCTTTACCGGCTTCGTTAATGATCGGGTCATGCCTTGGATCGAAGAGCGCGCAGGATGCGGGCTTAATCCGGGGGAGTCGCTTGGTCTGGCTTCTTGAAGTCGTACTTTAACCAGCCGGTTTGAGGAAAATTCCGAACTGCCAACAGCTTACGGCGATTCGCGAATATTTTCACGGGCCGCGCTTGTGGGACAGAAATAGAATCTGTTAACCATTGCTGGTTAGCGTCGCGTCGAGAATGAGTCAGTCCAGGCACGCAGGCGGGGCGAGTCTGGAGTGAGATTTGTCCCCCAATAGAGGCCTTGGATAGGGGATTGGCATGCGCGTTCTGCTAATCGAAGACGACAGCGCGACGGCGAAAAGCGTCGAATTGATGCTGAAGTCCGAAAGTTTCAACGTTTACGTGACCGACCTTGGCGAAGAAGGGGTCGATCTCGGTAAACTCTATGACTACGACATCATCCTCCTCGATCTGAACCTCCCGGATATGTCCGGATATGAAGTTCTGAAGTCGTTGAGAGTCGCCAAGATCAAAACGCCTATTTTGATCCTGTCGGGCCTCGCCGGCATCGAGGACAAGGTGAAGGGTCTCGGCTTCGGTGCCGACGACTATCTCACCAAACCATTCCACAAGGACGAACTGATCGCACGCATCCACGCGGTGGTGCGCCGCTCGAAGGGCCATGCGCAGTCGGTGATCAACACCGGCGACCTCGTCGTGAACCTCGACCAGAAGACGGTCGAAGTGGACGGCGCGCGCGTGCACCTGACCGGCAAGGAATATCAGATGCTGGAGCTGCTTTCGCTCCGCAAGGGCACCACGCTCACGAAAGAGATGTTCCTGAACCATCTCTACGGCGGCATGGACGAGCCGGAACTGAAGATCATCGACGTGTTCATCTGCAAACTTCGCAAGAAGCTCGCGAACGCCTCGAAGGCGCAGGAATGGCCGAACGGCAAGAACTACATCGAGACGGTCTGGGGCCGCGGCTATGTGCTGCGCGAGCCGACCGACGCGGAAGAACGCATCTCGGCGTAATTCGCCAACGCTCTTACAAAATCAAACCCCGCCAGAAATGGCGGGGTTTTTGTTTTAGCGTTCACGCAAGGGGTGCGGCCGCTCCTCTTTCTCTTCCTCATGCTCCTGGAATTCCGAAGCTTGCAGCACCACCATGGACAGGAGATACGACAGAAAAACCAATCCCGAGCGCTGCGAAATTTCCTTCAATTCAGCCGCCAGTTTTTCGATATAAGCCGCCACTTCGATTTGCGATAGAGGCGGAAAATTTTGGGTTTTGCCTGTTTCTATACTTCGAAGATTCTTCTCGATGCTGAGCATGGCCCCTCCGAATAAAATCAGCCAAACGCAGAATATTAATCTCCGAAACGGCATGGGTTAAATGAATTTGCGGCAGTTTCCGCAGCGCAACCGGGATGCAACTCAAAAAATCTTCGCCTCGCTCCGGCAGGCATTGCTGAATCTCAAATTTTTACCCCGCCCATCCGTAATTATCGGGATGGCACCCGCAAATTTTGATCGCTCGACTGTTCCGGCATGTGACAGCGCAGAAAAATTCTGCATCTGCAACAAGAAACGCGGCCAATAAAACTGTGGAAAAAATTTAAACGAGGCGGACGCCTGGCTTGCCGGTTGCCGGGAATATGAATTCGACACCGGAGTTTTCCAAAGCGAAACGGATGGCTGCCAAAGGCTCTGATACGCCTTCCGTCATCCCGTCATATTCTTCGATACGCCTTATTACAGAGGGAGAAATACAAGACGCGTCCGACAAATCCTGCACGGACCATCGGGCTAAGGCACGCGCTGCCCGCACCTGCGCGCCGGTTATCGATCGATCGGTGTCTTTAGAGGTGACGACCGTCTTTTCCCTGTCGATATCGAGGGAGATCGAAACGAATTCCTGCAAATGATTTCGTCGGTCGAAGACCGGAACCCAGGAGGTTCGGCGCCAACGATACGTGCCGTCACGCTGCTTGATCCGGTGTTCGCGTGTGCCGCCGCTCCACTCCACGATCGCATTTTCTATATAGGCGATGGTGCCGGCTCGATCGTCCGGATGGATGATGTCGCACCACAGAAACCCATAGCGGCGATTTAGTTCTTCTTCCCTATCGGCAGTATCGTTGAAGATACCGGTAACGAAGCCATCCGGCCGCACAATATTCAGGATCAGATCGGAAAAGCCCGCAACAGCGCCGATACGTTTTTCCAGCGAATTGACATGGTCGAGCATCGCGTCGTTTTCGGTCACATCGCAGAGCACGCCGATGGAGCGATCGGGCTTGCCGGCCGAATCGACGAGAAATTCAAGATGCTGGGACATCACACGCATCGTCCCGTCGCGGCGGATCACGCGATATCTACGGCTTAGAGGCTTTGCCGCTTCGAGGTTGGCATTCGCCTCTGCAAGTGTTCGACGATCCTCCGGATGGATCATGCTTTGCAGCAGCGAAAAGGAGGGTTTATCAGTCTGCGGGTCTAGGTCCAGCAGCGTGAACATGCCGCGAGACCAAGTCATTACTTCAGCGCCGACATACCGCTGCATCAGGCCGCACCCGAGGCGCGCCTCCATAAAGCGTATTAGCCTGATCTCGCTCAGGCCGAGGTTCGCGAAAAATTCCAGCACGTCCCGCTCCCACATCCCCTGCGGCAGTAGTTTGGAAGTTTTCAATGTTCCAATACTGACCCAATTCAAGAGAGGGTCAAGGTGCCCGCAAAGCATCGCGCGCACTTCCAGCGGTGCGCGGATACAGTTTCTGTATGTCAAAAACAGCGGCCGCACTTTGGACCGCTCACGCCTGTTCGCTAGCGGGCGAATGTTGTTCTACGACACAACGAACAGTGGGCGTTTGATAATGGCTCTGCTCGGAAAAGTCTCGCTTTTAGCCATGCATTTTTGCGGCACCGCAATGAATTTCTTGTCGGGTGCATCTTGTTACGTTCGCCGAGCCTTCCGTCATGCATACAATTAACATCATGCACGCATTCAAATTTTTTGAAATTCGGCTCGTGAGAGTTCAGAAAAATCACGGCGATCAAAATGAAATGTTCGGCAGCCGAAAGATCGTCATTTGGCTAATAAGTCTGGCCAAAATTTGTACTGGGGTAATTTTCCGTTGGTGCAAATTTAAGCCTCGCCGTAACGGCAGGATTATTGTCCGTTCACTTTTCCACAAAGCCGAGCGGAGCGGCGCGAAGCAGTCTACGTAAGCTTTAACTTAGCCGTGTCAGCGGGGCCGTAAGCTGTGAATGGGCCACCACCGGATCGAGGTCGAGGCCGCCCGTCTGCAGCAGGCGAATGAACAGATCGAGTGCCTCCAGAATGACCCGGAGCCTGCGCTCTTCGGCCAGAACTTCCTCCAGCAACTGCTTGCGGTCCGCGACATCCCAGACCACCGCAACATCGAAGTCGGGCTTACCTTTCGCATCGAAAATAACCTGCCCGCGATGCGCGAGCCTTCGCGTCGTGCCGTCGCGCAACACCACGCGATATTCGCGGTCGAACAAGGTGCCGGCCCGCACATTGCCGTCGATCTTGTCGAACGTCAGGCGATCTTCCGGATGCTGCGTCTGCCGCATCAACGTATAGGAAGCGCGATCTCTTTCCGGATCGCGCCCATAGAGCCTGAACAGGCCGCGCGACCACTCCATTTCGTCGGCACCGACGTTGCGCTTCCAGAAACCGCAACCGAGCTTGTCTTCAATCAACTGAATGGCGACCGAGTCTTTAAAATCCACCGCTACACCCTTGCCTTATCCTCCATACGGGGGATGGGGATTCCCGAATACAAACAGATTGAACCACCAAGAGACGGAGTCGGGCAAGCGCCACGTGCGCTGGGATTAAAGCGGTACTCTAATTCTTCAGCCGATATCCGGTTCTGAAAATCCACCAGATGATCGCGAGGCACGCGGCAAGGAATGCCAGCGTCATGCCAAGGCTGATCGCGACGTTCACGTCGGCCACTTCATAGAAGCTCCAGCGGAACCCGGAGATCAGATAGACGATCGGGTTGAAGAAGGTGACCACCTGCCAGAACGGCGGCAGCACGTTGACCGAATAGAACGCACCGCCGAGGAATGTCAGCGGCGTGATGATGAGCAACGGCACCACCTGCAGTTTCTCGAAGCCGTCGGCCCAGATGCCTATGATAAAGCCGAGCAGGCTGAAGGTGACCGCCGTCAGCACCAGAAACGCGATCATCCAGACCGGATGCGCGATCCGCACCGGCACGAAGAGATAAGAGGTCGCAAGAATAATGAGACCGAGGATGATGGATTTCGTCGCCGCCGCGCCCACATAGCCGATTACGATCTCGACGAAGGAAATCGGCGCGGACAACAGCTCATAGATCGTGCCGGTGAACTTCGGAAAATAGATGCCGAAGGACGCGTTCATCACGCTTTGCATCAGGAGCGTCAGCATAATCAGGCCGGGCACGATGAAGGAGCCGTAATCGACCCCTTCCATCTCGGGGATACGCGAGCCGATCGCAGCCCCGAACACCACGAAATAGAGCGAAGTCGAAATGACCGGCGCAAGGATGCTCTGCATCAGCGTGCGGCCGGTGCGCGCCATTTCGAAGCGGTAGATGGCTTTCACTGCACCCCAGTTCATTTTACCGCTCCGTTCTTGTCCTGATGCACGAGGCCCACGAAGATTTCCTCGAGCGAGCTTTGCTTGGTCGAGAGATCCTTGAACCGGATTCCGGCTTCGGTGAGCGAAGCGAGCAGCCGCGTGATCCCGGTTCGCTCCGCCTGCGTGTCATAGGTATAAGTAAGTTCGTCGCCGGCCTCCGAAAGCGAAAGCTGCGCGCTTCCGAAAATGCCCGCCGGCAAGGCCGTGAGCTTCTCCTGCAACTGAAGCGTCAATTGCTTCTTGCCGAGCTTCTGCATCAGCGCTTTCTTTTCTTCGACCAGAATGATCTCGCCGTTCGAGATCACGCCGATACGGTCGGCCATGTCTTCGGCTTCCTCGATATAATGCGTGGTCAGGATGATGGTGACGCCTGCGGCGCGAAGATCGCGCACGACCTGCCACATATCCTTGCGCAACTCGACATCGACGCCCGCGGTCGGCTCATCGAGAAAAAGGATTTTCGGCTCGTGCGACAGCGCTTTCGCAATCAGCACGCGCCGCTTCATGCCGCCGGAGAGCGTCATGATCTTGTCGTTGCGCTTATCCCAGAGCGACAGGCTCTTTAAAATCTTCTCGATATAGGCCGGGTTCTTCGATTTCCCGAACAACCCGCGGCTGAAGGAGACCGTTGCCCAGACCGACTCGAACGCATCGGTCGTTAGCTCCTGCGGCACCAGCCCGATCAGTTCGCGCGCCGCGCGAAAATCGGTGACGTTATCGTGACCGTCCACGGTGACAGTGCCCGAAGACGGGTTGATGATGCCGCAGACCACGCCGATCAGCGTGGTCTTGCCGGCGCCGTTTGGCCCGAGCAGCGCGAAAATCTCGCCGCGGCGGATGCCGAGATTGATGTTTTTCAGCGCATTGAAGCCGGTCGCATAGGTCTTCGACAGGCCGGAGATGGTTATAATGTCCTGCATGGGCGGCGCTCTTACTACGGTTCGGCTCTATCCTCCAGAACCTGTGAGCAACTCGGCTTTGCGCTGGCCGCAGATTGGCCGCAATGCAATTCCTCACTCTTAGGCCCAATCCGGAACACCCGAGGATTCCCCATGCAGATGCTCCTACGCGCGGCCACGATCGCACTGACCGCGCTCGCCTTCGCTGCAGCCCCCGCGGCCGCGCAAGGCAGTCCGCCCGAGATCAAGCAGATCAAACTCACCGAAAAGCAGGTGCAGAACTATATCGCCGCACAAGGCGACATCAACGCCGTCACCGCGAAGATCAAAGGCGACAAGCCCGATCCGAAGCTCGTCACCGAACTCGAAGCCGCCGCCAAGAAGCATGGTTTTGCCGGCTTGCAGGACCTCGATGACGTAGCCGCCAACATCAGCCTCGTGATGTCCGGCTTCGATCAGAAGACCAAGGAATTCTTGCAACCGCCGGAGGCGCTGAAGAAAGAGATCGCCGCGGTCACCGCCGACAAGTCGATCCCGGAGAAAGAGAAGAAGGAAATCCTGGCCGAACTGAGCATGGCGCAGAAATTCGCAAAGCCGGTGCAGTTTCCGGAGAACGTCGAGCTGATCAAGAAGTACTACGACAAGATCGAAGCGACCATGCCGAAAGGCTGATTTGCGATTTCATCGAAACGAAAAGGCCGCCCGCGGGCGG
The DNA here is from genome assembly GCA_001464215.1 of Rhizobiales bacterium Ga0077548. Lineage (GTDB taxonomy): Bacteria > Pseudomonadota > Alphaproteobacteria > Rhizobiales > Xanthobacteraceae. The sequence continues at coordinate 7,028 of LNEZ01000077.1, forward strand.
CCTTTTTTATTTTCCGGATCGCATCGGCGTTACGCGCTCATGGCGGCGAGCTTGGAGGCCGGTTTCTTCTCGAGCGAATGCACATAAAGCCCGCGCTTCTCCGGCATCGGCATGAAGAGATTGGTGAAGCCGACCACGGTCTCGGCGGCACCCAGCAGAAGATGCCCGTCTTTCACGAGCGAGCGCGAGATGCGGGTCAGCACGTCCTGCTTGGTCTTGCTGTCGAAATAGATCAGCACGTTGCGGCAGAAGATCACGTCGAACATACCGAGCGACGCGAAATCGTCGAGCAGATTGTGCTTCCGGTACTGCACCATGCCGCGCAATTCGGGCGCAATGCGCCACTGGTCGCCGTCCTGCTTGAAGTATTTCAGAAGCAGTTGAATCGGCAGTCCGCGCTGTATCTCGAATTGCGTATAGAGACCGGATTTCGCCTTCTCGAGCACGTCGGTCGAAATATCGGTGGCTACGATCTCGATCTTCCAGCCGGCGAATTCGCTCTTCGCTTGCAGGAACATCATGGCAAGCGAGTAAGGCTCCTGGCCGGTCGATGCTGCCGCGCACCAGATGCGGATGCGTTTTGAAGCACCGCGCAGCTTCTGCATACACGGCAACACCGTGTCCTGAAATCGGTCGAACGGCGTCTTGTCCCGGAAGAAGAAGCTCTCGTTGATCGTCATCGCCTCGGTGACGCGCTGGCGCAGCGGCTCTTCGGCGAAAGCTTTGAGCTTCGCGACCAGGTCTCCGATAGAGCCGCAATTATTCTGCCGCGCGACCGGAAGCAGGCGGCTCTCGATCAGATACTGCTTGTCTCCGGCAAGTTGCAGTCCCGAACGCTCGTTCAGGAGCTTGCTCAAATACGCATAATCCTGCGGCGTCACGAGAAATCTCCTGAAAGAATACGAACGGCCTTCGGACCAATTTCATTGATCGGCAGCACGGCGGCGCACGCCCCGGCATTGGCGGTGGAACCGGGCATACCCCAGATCACGCTGGTCGCTTCGTCCTGTGCAATCACGTTGCCGCCGTTATCGGCGATCGCGAGCGAACCCTTTTTTCCGTCGGAGCCCATGCCGGTAAGCACGATCGCAAGCGCTCGGCCGTCGAGTGCCGCCGAAGCGGACAAAAACAGTGCATCCACCGCGGGCTTGCAGAAATGAATCGGCGCCGAGTCGTCGATCACGATTTCGACGCCGTGGTCGCGCCGGATCAGCGCGAGATGCTTGCCGCCGGGCGCGACATAGATAAGCCCCGCCTTCAGCGGTTCGCCATTGATCGCTTCGCGTGCGGGCTTGCCCGCGCCACGGCCGAGATGCTCGGCCAGCGTCGCGGTGAAAATCGGCGGCATATGCTGCACGACCAGAATCGGCACCCGATCGACGATCGGGGCAAGACCTTTGACCAGAAGTTGCAACGCTTGCGGCCCGCCGGTTGAAGAACCGACCAGAATCGCGCGCGGCAGAACCTTCGAGAATGTTCTGAGCTTGATATCGTTTGCGAGCGCCTTGTGCGTGAGCGGCGCCGCGCGAATTTCTTGACGAGGAAGCGCTGTCGCCGCGCCGCGGCGGCCGCCGAGATGACGGATCTTGTCGATCAACTCGCGGCGAAATTCTTCGGAAGCGCCAGCGGCATTATTGATGTCGGGCTTCGGGACACAATCGCAGGCACCGAGCGAAAGCGCTTTCAGCGTAATTTCCGCGCCGCGCCTGGTCAGCGTGGAGGCCATGATTACCGGCAGCCGCGGCCGCTTGATCAGCAATTCTTTCAAAGTCGCGATGCCGTCGAGCTCCGGCATTTCGATATCGAGCACCACCACGTCCGGGCTCGCGATTTCGAATTGTTCCAGCGCTTCGCGCCCATTCTTGCAGACGCGCACGACCTGCATATCGGGCTCAAGCCCGATCCAGCGCGAAACGAGGCCGCGCACGACCACGGCGTCGTCGACGATCATCACGCGCACCGGCAGTGCGCTCTTCGTTTGCGGAAGGGGACGAAGCTGCGACATTTTCAGGATAGGGCGGCGTTACGCGTCCGCCCCGGATCGGATCAGATCAATCCAACTTCCTGGAACTTCGCTTCGACAATTTCCTTGTCGAACGGCTTCATGATGTACTCGTCAGCACCTGCGTGCATCGCGCGCGCGATATGCGCGAGATCGTTCTCGGTGGTGCAGAATACAACCTTGGGCTTGTCGCCCGCAGGCATGGAGCGAAGCGCCCGCAGGAAATCGAAGCCATCCATGACCGGCATATTCCAGTCGAGCAGGATCGCTTCCGGCATTTCCTTTGCGCAGGCATCCAGCGCCTGACGGCCGTCCGATGCTTCGAGCACCGTGAAGCCGAAGTTCTCCAGAATCCGCCGCGCGACTTTGCGGATGACGCTGGAGTCGTCAACGATAAGACAGCGTTTCATTTTCTACTTCCTTCCAACACTCACGCGGCCAGCGTGTCTTTACGGGAATCGAGAACCTTATCGACGTCGAGCACGACCATGAGCCGGTCTTCGAGCCGATAGATGCCGGTCGAAATCGCAACCCATCCTGCGTGCAAGTTGATCGGCACGGCGTCGAGCGTCTCAGTGGACAGCTTCAGCACCTCGCCCATCGAGTCGACGAGCAGCCCATAGGCTTCGCCGTCGTGATCGATTCCGATCGCCATTTGTTTTTTTGCGCTCTCGCGCGGCGGCAAACCGAGACGCGTGCGCATATCGAATGCCGTCACGACACGGCCGCGCAGATTTAGCACGCCCGAGATCTCCGCAGGCGCGAGCGGCACGTGGGTAATGCGCTCGGCTTCAAAGACGTCGTGCACGCGCGCGATCGGAATGCCGAAGAGCTGTCCGGAAATCCACGCCGTGACGAATTCGGTTTCCGTGAAAACCTGCTTGTTCATGCCGCCTCCTGCAGATCGGCTGAGGCGGTCTTCAGCGCCTGCAACAGCCCGCGGCGGTCGAACTTCGCGACATAAGCGTGCATACCCACGCGTTCGCTCCTGGAAACAGCCGCACCGGAAAGCGTGGAAGACAGTGCAACGACCGGAAGATGCGCCGTGCGCGCGTTCGCGCGCAGTGCTTCGGCGAAAGCGTAGCCGTCCATCTCCGGCATTTCGATATCGGTGACGATGAGATCGAAACTGGCGCCACGCTCGATCAGGGCAAGCGCTTCCTTTGCGCCGGGAAGTGCCGCGACGTCATAGCCGGCCGCCTGCAAAACCGGCGCGAGCATATTGCGGAAGAAGGCGGAGTCGTCGACGAACAAGAGCTTCTTCTTCTCGCGCGCAACGCCCTGCTTGCCGTGGAACCAGTCGGCGAAGCCGAGCGGCAGGAAATGCGCGACATCGATGATTTCGGTTGCCTGATCGCGGATGATCGCGGAGCCGAGCACGCCCGGCGTTTCGCTTGCGACTTTAATTTCAAGACGGTCTTCGACAATATCGACGATCTCATCGACGATGAGACCGACCGAACGGCCGCCATCCGTGAAGACGAGCAACGGCTGCGAACCGTCCTGCGAAAGCTTCGCGTTCTCGTCGGCCGGGACCAGCGGCATCAGCCCGCCGCGGTATTGCACCATCGGACGGCCGCTGGAGAGTTCGATTTTCTTCGCGTCGATTTCCTCAAGACGCGTCACCAACGAAAGCGGCACCGCCTTCAACGCGCCGGTGCCGGAGCGAAACACCAGCATCGAAACCGATTTCAGCGAATCGTCATCGAGCACCGTTTCCTTCTTCGAGAAATCGTCGATCGTGCGGTCTTCGCGGGTGGCGCCGATCGACTCCGCGATTCCGTTCGGATCGAGAATCATGATAACCGCGCCGTCGCCGAGGATCGTATTGCCGCCGAGCACCTTGATCTCGCGCAGGCTCGACGCCACCGGCTTCACCACGATTTCCTCGGTGTGAAGCACGTCATCGACCAGAATGCCGAACAGGCTTTGCCCGACCTGCATCACGACCACGAAGGCTTCGCTTTCGGCTGCGCTCTGTTTAGGCAGCCTCAGAAGCTGGCTCAGTGAAACCAGCGGCAAGAGCTTGTCGCGCAGACGCAGGACCATTGCGCCATTGATGTCTTCGACCAGATTTGCGTTCGATGCACGATGCACAAGCTCGACCACCGCGACCTGCGGAATGGCATAGCGCTCGCCTCCCGACTGCACGATCAGCGCCGGCACGATCGCAAGCGTCAGCGGAATCTTGATCGAGAAAGTCGAACCGCGGCCCGGCTTCGATTTGAGATCGATGGTGCCGCCGATCTGGTCGATATTGGTTTTCACGACGTCCATGCCGACGCCGCGGCCGGAGACGCTCGTGACCTTTTCCGCCGTGGAGAAGCCCGGCGCGAAAATCATCTTGTGAAGCTGCGCGTCGGTCGGATGATCCTCGTCCGAGATCAATCCCGCTTCCAGCGCGCGCTTGCGGATCTTCGCGAGATTCAGCCCGCGGCCGTCGTCGGCGATCTCGATCACGATCTGTCCGCTGGCCTGATAGGCGGAAAGCCGGATCGTACCCTTCGCAGGCTTGCCGGCCTTGATACGGTCGGCAGGCATCTCGAGGCCGTGATCCGCGGAGTTGCGCACCATATGCGTCAGCGGATCGCGGATGATGTCGAGCACCTGGCGGTCGAGTTCGGTCTCGGCGCCGTGCATTTCTAGTTCGATGTCTTTGCCGAGTTCCTGACCGAGATCGCGCACGATGCGCGGCAGCTTCGCCCAGGCATTGCCGATCGGCTGCATACGGGTCTTCATGACCCCTTCCTGCAACTCGGCGGTGACGTTGGAGAGCCGCTGCAGCGGCACCTTGAATTCGCTCTCGGAATGACGGCGCACGATCTCAAGCAACTGGTTGCGCGTCAGCACCAGTTCCGAAACCATCGTCATCAGCCGCTCGACGGTATCGACCGAGACGCGAAGCGTTTGATTGCCGTTTGGCAGCGTATCCGGATGACGGCGCTCGCCGGTACGGCGATTGTCCCCACCCTTGTCAGCTTTCTTGTCTTCCGGACCGGCGGTGTCGCGGAACGCGCGTTCCAGATCGTCGAGCGAGACTTCGCCCGGACGCAGCGGCCGCTCCAGCACCTGCGGGGTCAGCGTGCCGATGGTCAGTTCTTCAACTGCGGCTTGCGGCACACCGCCATCGAGCGCCATCTGCTCGAGCTGCACGATAAGGTCGCCGTCGGTGCCCGTAGGCTCCGCTTGTGTCGCTTCGAGTTCGGCGAGAATGGATTTCAGGCGATCGATGGTGACCAGCACCAGCGAAACGGCATCGGCCGTGACCGGCGCACCGTCGCGGAATTTTCCCATCACGGTTTCGGCGGCGTGCGCCAAGGCTTCCAGGCGCGGCAGACCGATGAAGCCGCAGGTGCCTTTGATGGTGTGTACGAGCCGGAAGATGCGGCCGAGGATTTCGGCGTTGTTCGGCTCCTGCTCAAAGCGGACGAGCTCGTTGTCGACGACATCGAGGCTCTCGTTCGTCTCGGTCAGAAATTCCTGAAGCAGGTCTTCCATGGCGGCCGCACATATCCCAATGGCGGGCCTCGGCCTGTCGGAAGGCCCGGTCCGCGATGCACCGCCAGTATTGGTTCGGGAGGGTTAAGATTGATTAAAACGGCGGCGCTTTCGGGCTAACCCGATACCGAGGGAACCCCTGATTTTGCTGGCTTATTGCGCGCTCAGCGTCGCGCCCGCGGCGTCCGAGGCGAGAACGACCTTCATGCCCTGCTCGCGGGCCAGAACACCCGCATAAAACGGCTGGACGGTCTGGGCCGAAACCGCCTCAGAGGGCGTACCGGCCAGCAGGCTTTCGGTCGTGGGGTGCACCCGCACCTTCTCGGCCTCGACCCGGATCGAGAAGCCCATGGTCTCGCCCGAGCCGATCGGATCGACCTTCATCGACCCGCCGCGGGGGATGAAGCCGGCGGCGATCAGCATGAGGTTCAGAAGGAGTTTCACCCGGTTTTTCGGGACCAGCGTTTTCGGGATGCTGAAGGCGACCTTCAGGTCAGGCTCGAACAGTTGCTTGCCGAGTTCGCCGGCGTCGCCGATGTCGAGTTGCGCCGTGGGCGACCCCGACGAGCCGAAGGCAATGCGGGCAAATTTCAGCTTGGCGGTTGCCTGCACCGCGCTATGGCGGATCAGCATCATCGCCTCTTCGCGCGATTCCGGCTTCTGATCCATCTCGAGCAACTGGAAACCGTTTTCCATTGCCGCCACCGGATTGATGACGTCGTGACAGACCTTCGAGCAAAGCATGGCCGAAAGGTCGAGGGCGGAAAGTTCGATGGGTGCGCTCATATTCCAAGCCCTATGCGATTCGAAGCACTTTGGTCGAGCGCTTCACCCATGATAGAGGCCGGGATGACGAGGAAACATAAGTGAATCGCGCGGAACGCACCCGAATACTGACCGGCATGATCCAGGCCGCTGCCGAAGCCGGCACCAAGGTCCGGGAAATGGCGGCAGCCGGCGTCGTTGCCCGCTCCAAGCCGGACGCAAGCCCCGTAACCGATGCGGACGAGGCGGCGGAAGCCATCATCGAAAAGCATCTGAACGCGCTTCTCCCCGGCGTGCCGATGATCGGCGAGGAAGCGGTCGCGGGCGGCGCAAGCAGGAAGCCCGGCAGCATATTCTTCCTCGTCGATCCGATCGACGGCACGCGCGAATTCATCGCGAAGCGCTCGGCATATACCGTCAATATAGGCTTGCTGATCGACGGAACGCCCGCGCTTGGCGTGATCTATGCGCCCGCGCTCGCCGAACTTTATGCGGGCGGAGTAAGCGGCGCGGTAAAGCTCGCGCTATCGCCCGGCGCAAATCCTGCGGACGTTTCGCATGAGCCCATTCGCGTGCGCACGCCCGGAAAAAACTTGCTGGCCTGCGTCAGTCATTCGCATCTCGACAGCGGCACAACGGCGTGGCTGAAGAAACATTCGATCAGCGAGTCGCTGAAGATCGGTTCTTCGATCAAGTTCTGCCGCGTTGCAGAGGGCAAAGCCGACGTCTATCCGCGCATGGCGCCGGTGAGCGAGTGGGACATCGCCGCCGGTCACGCCATTCTGATGGCGGCCGGAGGCTCGGTGCGCGCACCCGACGGCACGCCGCTTCATTACGGAAAAAAGAAAGACGGCTACGAGGTCGAAAACTTCATCGCGTCCGGCGGCAAGCAGTTCTAGGGCAAGAAAACTAGGGAACGAGCTTCTTCTTCACGAGCGGCCAGGAAGCCTCTGCCGTCTCCAGAAAACTTTTCGGACTGGCGATAAACTTTCCCAGACTTTCTTCCCGCGCAAAAAGAAAGAGCTTGCCCTCGCTGACCGCAAAGATTGCGGGGTTTCCTTCGATCGGCACGCCCTCTCCCACTGCAACAGGATCATAACCGCCGAAGACGGGCACGAAATTCTCCGGCGTCTGCGCGAAGGCGGCGCGGTTTGCTTCAGAGCGAAAGCGCCAGGTCAGTCCCGCGAAACGGAATTCATACTGGGCATCGCCCTGGCGCGCCGACTTGTCGATGAAATAGGCGACCGGGTCATAGCCGTAGAGTGCAACACCGCTATTCGGGTCCCTTACGATCCGCTCGCTGGTCGCGGCCCACGAGGAAAAGGTGGCGGCGATGGCGAAGATGAGGCCAACCAAAAGTCCGGCCGAAATGCGCCTTTCCATCATTCACGCTTCCCTAATCATCGCCGGGCGATCAAGATTCCGCTGTCTGGCTTTGATTCGCAGGCTAAAGCCAGCCGGTATGCTTCGGGTTAAGGCCGCCGTCCGGGCCTCAAAAGGGCGCAATTCCTGCGCCATCTGCCCGCGAGTTCCCTCGCCGGAGATGACCATGACATTCCGCATCAAGCTTCTTTCCCTTGCCGCCGCCTTTCTCGCGACGCTCACCGTGGCGCAGGCGCAGCAACCCCAGCCGAATAATTACCGGCAGCAGTATTCAAGCAACGAAGTGGTCGATGCCGGCCATCGCTTCTTCGGCACCACGTCGCGCGAATTCGCGCTTCTCGTCGAACGCGCAACAAAGCGCTGGGGCCAGCCGAACGGCTACATTCTTGGCGAGGAAGCCGGCGGAGCCATCACCGTAGGCCTGCGTTATGGAGAAGGCACGCTCTACACCCGCAACGCCGGCGACCGCCGCGTTTTCTGGCAGGGTCCGTCGATCGGCTTCGACGTCGGCGGCGAAGGCGCGCGCGTGATGATGCTCGTCTACAATCTTCCGGCGGTGGAAACGCTCTACAATCGCTACGTCGGAATTTCGGGCTCGGCCTATTTCGTCGGCGGCTTCGGCATGACCGCGGTCACTTGGGACCGCGTCGTGATCGTTCCGATCCGCACCGGCGTCGGCCTGCGCCTCGGCGCGAACATCGGCTACCTGAAATTCACGCCGACCGCGACCTGGTTCCCGCTCTAACTCCTGCAATAGAACGATTTTGCCACGGCGCTTTCGCGCCGTGGCCTACCGGACTTCATTCATTTAGAATGCCGTCCGGTTTATCGTGTTTGCGTAAAGCGTATTGGGGCTATTGCAGGATGAGCGAAGAGGCTGTCGAAGAGTTGAAGCAGGACCTTGCGCGCTGCAACGAACTCTTGCGCAGACAGGAAGAAGAGCTTCAGAAATTACATACTGAAGTAAACTCGAAGACCGAAGCCTTTCAGGCCACCGTCGAAATCCTGCGATCCGAAAAGGCGCATCTGGAAGACACGCTGTCGCAGTTGCGCGAGGAGCGCGACCGCGCCGCCGCCGAGGCGGCAGCACTCCGCACGCAGATCGAGAACGCATCGAACGAAGAGCGGATGGAGAACGAGCTGCTACGCGAGCGCATCAGCGACGTGGCTGCCGAGGTTGCGCGTCTTGCCATCAATCTGGAAGGCGAGAATTCGCCGATTGAAAAATTGCTCGCTGCCGAAGACGGCCAGCAGAACGGCGCGCCGCAGGCGGGAAGCGAAGCCCGTATTTCGCTCGCCCAGCGCATCCGCAATATGCAAAGCCGGGCGCGGTAGTCGGCTTGCTCTGACATAATATTCCAGCCTAGACTTCGTGATCGCTCGCGCGATCCACCGCCGAAGGTGGCCGCTCGCCGCGCCGGTTTGGTGAAACCGAGACGCAGGCGTTTTCCGATCAATCAGCCATTTATGGAAGACGCTTTCGCGTCTTGTCATCACGTTGCGCCATGCCAGAACTCTTGTCTCATGAGTTCCTTCTTGCCTTATGTATGTTCCTCGGCGCGGTGCTTTACACCTCTGTCGGCCATGCGGGAGCGTCTGCCTATATCGCGTTGATGGCACTCTTCGGTCTCGCGCCGGCCGTGATGCGCCCAACCGCGCTTGCGCTAAATATCCTCGTCGCCTCTTTCACTTCTTTTCGCTATTGGCGCGCAAGTCTGTTCCGCTGGCGGACATTGTGGCCCTTTCTGATAGGCGCGGTACCCTTCGCATTTGTTGGCGGCGCGATTCAATTACCCGGCGCTTATTACAGACCGATCGTCGGCATCGTGTTGCTCGTTGGCGGTGTCCGCTTTTTGTGGCCTACGGAACTGAAAGCCAACGCCGAGCCGCGCGACCCGCCCGTTTGGCTCGGCGCTCTTTGCGGCGCAGGCATTGGCCTCTTAGCGGGGCTTACCGGCACGGGCGGCGGCATTTTCTTATCGCCGCTGCTTTTGTTTTCAGGCTGGTCGGCTACGCGGACGGCTTCCGGCGTGGCCGCTGTCTTCATTCTGTGCAACTCAACTGCGGGCTTATTGGGCAACGTCACAATTCTAAGAGCACTGCCGCCGGACTTGCCGCTTTACGCAACCGCAGTTTTTCTTGGCGCCATCATCGGCACGGCGTTTGGAATTCGCCTTGCGATTCCGGTGATCCTCAAAGCGCTCGGTGTCGTGCTGATCATAGCGGGCTTCAAGCTTATCGGCGTTTATTAGTTCGCGTCAGCACTAGGCGATCTTCACCAAGAGCTTCCCGAAATTCTTGCCTTTCAGAAGTCCCATGAAAGCCTCGGGCGCGTTCTCGATCCCGTTCACGACATCCTCGCGATATTTGATGCGGCCTTCGCGCAGCCACTGACCGGCCTCGCGGTAGAAGTCGCCGCTTTGCGCCGCGAAATCCCACACGATGAAACCGCGCATGGTCAGGCTGCGGCGCAGGATTCCGCCCAAAATCATCCCGGTGCGGTCTGGCCCCGGCGGCGGCGCGACATCGTTGTAATGCGCGATGATGCCGCAAACCGGCACGCGGCCAAATTGATTGAGCAGCGGAAAGACCGCATCGAACACCTTGCCGCCGACATTCTCGAAATAAACGTCGATGCCCTTGGGGCAAGCCGCAGCCAACTTCTTCGCCATGTCCGGATCGCGATGGTCGATCGCGGCATCGAAGCCGAGTTCATCGACGAGGTATTTGCACTTGTCGGCGCCGCCCGCGACGCCGACCGCGCGGCAGCCTTTGAGCTTCGCGTATTGCCCGACGAAGGAGCCGACCGGCCCGGAGGCGGCGGCGACCACCACCGTCTCGCCCGCCTTCGGCATACCGATGTTTCGCATCCCCATGTAAGCGGTCATGCCGGGCATCCCGAGCACGCCGAGCGCGGTCTGCACCGGCGCCTGTTTCGGGTCGAGCTTGCGCAGATCGGAACCGTTCGAAATCGCGTAGTCCATCCAGCCGGTATAGGAGAGCACGATGTCGCCGGGCACGTATTCGGGCCGGTTTGATTTGACGACTTCGCTGACCGTGCCGGCAACCATCGGTTCGCCGATCTCGACCGGCTTGGCATAGGATTTCGCAGCGCTCATCCGCCCTCGCATATAGGGATCGAGCGAAAGCCATAGATTGCGCAACAGCACCTCGCCGTCTTTCGGCGTTGGAATCGCTACACTTTCCAGCCGGAAGTGTTCGGGCTTCGGCTCGCCTTCAGGACGCGAGGCAAGCACGATGCGGCGGTTTTCATTTGCGGACATGGCGATTCAACGAGGCTCCCTGCGGACTGTTTTTATGTGATCGGACGAGTATGCGTCAGCATCCTTGTATTGCCAAACCACACGCAGTCACTTGGGGGCAGCAGCGAAATCGCCTTGACGAAAAAATCCCACCGCGCGCTAATGTCCGCTATCCGATACGCGGCAAACGAGAGGGAAACGGATATGGCAAAGAAGCGGAAAAAAGCAAAGAAGGCGAAAGCCAAAAAGAAAAAAACCAAGGCGAAAGCAAAGAAGAAAAAAGCGAAGCGCAAGAAGGGCCGCCGTACGGTGCTCTACAGCTCCAAGGGCAAGAAGCTCTATGCGGTCCGTTCCGCGGACGGCAAGTTCAAGGACATCCAGTCCTACAAGCGCGCCCACGGCATGGACATCAAGCGCAACAGCGCCGACGGCAACTAAGCGCAGTCTCTTTGAATCGAAAACGCCCGCTGAGAAGCGGGCGTTTTTTGTTTAGATCGACGAGAGCTTGAACGCCGTCCCGTAGCGCCCGAAATCGTGCGTCTTCACGTTGTTGCGGATGCTGCCCTGATACTTCGCGAGCGGATCGACCACCGTGACCTTCACCACCGCGGGCTGCGAGCGAAAGCGAAGAGTCCCCGGTATAGGGACCCGAGCCCCATGCCTGCCCTTCGGTGTCCCCGCGCACGCGGAAATAGTAATTCGCGCCGATGTCGTGGCAGAGTTCGAGCATATTCGGCGGCGCTTCGGCAGCCAGGAAGCCCTGATCCAGGAGCGCACGCAGTTGCTTCGGCGAAAGCTCGCCGCGGCGGTCGAAGTAAGTCACCAGTTCCTGCACGACTTTCATGCGCGGCCTCCCTGCATCCGGATGATGTGCCCATAAGGCGGGCGGAAATTGATGGAAGCGCCCGGGGTCAAGACCCAGAGCACGTCGTAAGGCATTTCTTCGGGCGGAAACGCGATATCGCCGTCAGTGATGACGAGTACTGCTGTGACGCGCCCATCCTCTGCCAGTTCCCGCATCGCGGGCGACAGATCGCTGCCGCCGAAGCCCGAGACCTGATAATTCGCGAGCGCCTCCGGCGAGAGCATCTCGTCGTTCGTGACCGCGGCGTCGCATTGCACGAGACGGATTTCGTCGACCGAAACCTGCTCGCAGAAATCGGCGATTGCGCCGAGCGCGGGCGAGATTTCTTCCGACATCGAACCTGACGTATCGAGCACGATGTTGAGCATCCAGGAGGAGCGCTTGCGGCCTGCGAGTACGATATCGCTTCTCGCCACCTCGCGCCGGGACGGACGCAGATAGGTACGCTCGCCGGGCGCGGCCGACTCGATCCACTTCTGTAGCGCAACTTCCCACGGCGTCTTGTAGATGCCGCGCAACGCCATCACGGTCTGCGTCACATCGCCCGTCTCAAAGCCGCGGCCTTTCATGGCGCCCATTGCCTTGCCGAGCGCAAGCGACTTCGCCGCTTCTTTCTCGACGTGCTTGATCTGCTCGCCTTGGCCGTTCTTGCACTCCGGAAAGAGCTGACGCTCCGTCACTTCGTCCATGACGTCACCGGCATCGTCGGCACTTTTGCGTCCCCGCCCCGGCCCGTTCAGCGCGCCGCGCGCGGAAACCTCCTGCCCGTCCCAGACGCTGGTCTTTGACTGCATTTTGTCACCGTCTTTGCGCATCTCCAGCACAATGCGTTCGGCGGACTTTTCCTTGGCGCCCGGCATATCGAGACCGCCCGCTGGCACATGGGTAAAGCCAAGCTCCGCGCGGAGAATATCGTTGATGATGTAGTCATGCGCATAGTTGAACTCGAGCCGGCCCGAGCCTTTGGCACGGTCGTGCGTGCGCAGCGCCAGATGCAGCAGCTCATGCGCCAACACGAAGACAAGTTCGTTTTCTTTCAGCTTCGAAACGAACTGCCGGTTCGCAATCATGCGGCCGGAAGCGAACACGCCCATGGTCGGCACGCGGTCGTCGATCGAGCAGCGCACGGAAGCCGCCAGTCCAGCGAGATGCGGCATCGGCACCGTCACCATGCGCAGCCCGCGCTCGATGCGGGCTAACGTCTCCTCGGAAGAAGGAACCGGCCTCATAGGGTCGTAACTTCTTTCAAGAGCTTAAGCATCGACTTATCGGCGCCGAGCGAACCCCACTGCTCCACGAGTTCGGTGAGTAGCGTGAGCTGGCTCTCCGGCGTCAGACTGCCGAGGAAGCGGTTCACGGCCTTCGGCTTCAGATGCGCGAGCTTTCCTTCGCGCACGTTCTGTCGGATGCAATTCAAGATGAACCAGCGCGCGGCGTCGGTTTTGGGCAGGAGATCGGGCGCTGCGATATAATCCTCGATCGGACGCATCTTGCCGATCGATTCTTCCGCAAGCGCACAGAACACGGCGGCGTCTTCGGCGGACAGACGCCCGAAGGCCAGTGCGCGGCGCGTTTCGTTCGTCAGAATGCCTGATGCCTCCGCCCTGTCGAGTGCATTGGACAACAGCGACCAGGCCCGAGGCGTCGAAAACGGCACCGGCTCGGACGGCACCGCGCGCATCAGCGCGTCCGGCATATAGGAGATGAAGGCACGCACATCTTCGCGAATCGAATTCTTCGCGGCCCAGGCGAGCCATTCGGAAGCGTCCACGCGCAGATGCAGGATCGTAACGCGGTTCACGAGCGCGGAACTCATGGCGCGAACCAGCGCCCGATCCTGCATACGATTGCCGGCTGCGACGACCCACGTGCCTTGGGGTAACGCGTGTTCGCCGAGCCGGCGCTCTAACAGAAGCGAATAAAAAGCCTTCTGCACGTCCGGCGCACAGGCCGGAAGCTCATCCAGGAAAAGGCAGAACGGCTCCGGATTTTCCGGCAAGAGCACGCGCGGCGGACAGAACACCGAGCGTTCGCCGATGATGCGGGGGATGCCGGAGACATCCTCTGGCGCGATCTGCGTGCCGAGCAGAGAGCGGCAGGGGAGCCCGGCTTCGGCCGCCGCCTGATAAACCATTTCCGATTTGCCCACGCCCGGCGGCGAAAGGAGAAGGAAGCTCTGCTCGCCCGCCATGCACTGCACGAGCTTCTTGGCCTGCTTCAGTGTGATCGTCTCTTCGCGCACATTGGCGGCAACGTTCATCGGCGCTCTCCCAACCCGGAATCGGGCGATGGCGCCATCTAGGAAGAGGTTTGCGGCAGCGCTAGTGCGGAGCGCGAAGATTCATGCGCTGGTTGTACTCAGTAAGTAGAGAATTTTTCCACACAACCGGCTGGTGCGGCGGGTTGAAATTTACAGAGTCATTCTGGCCGCAACGCAGCACGGGTTTCATTGGCCCGTACTGGCACTCCGTGACAGTCTCTCCGCAGAAATACGAGCCGCGCAAAGCGGCCAGGGAAGGAAACCGGTCAAAAGGAGAAACACGATGACCCCAACCCGCCGCGATGTTTTCAAATCCGCTGCCGTAGCCGGCGCCGGACTCGCATTTGTAGCCACGACGCCAGCGCAAGCGCAGGTGAAGACGCCGTTTCAAGTCCCCGCCACCTACATTCCAATTGCCGGCAGCGACGAGCAGTTTCAGGTGCGCCGCATTTATTGTATCGGCCGCAATTACGCGGCGCACGCGCGCGAGATGGGCTCGGACCCAACCCGCGAGCCGCCCTTCTTCTTTCAGAAGCCGACCGACGCGATCCAGAACGTGCCGGTGAAGACGGTCGCCGATCATCCGTATCCGTCGCTTACCAAAAACTATCACTACGAGGTCGAACTCGTGGCCGCGCTGAAATCCGGCGGCACCAACATTCCCGCCGAGAAGGCGCTGGATCACGTCTTCGGCTATGCCGTCGGCCTCGACATGACGCGGCGCGACCTGCAGCGCAAACTCGGCGACGAAAAGAAGCCGTGGGAAATCGGCAAGAGCTTCGACAAGTCCGCGCCGATCGGCCCAATCCATAAGGTCGAACAGATCGGCCACTTTCCGAAGGGCGCAATCTCGCTCGCCGTGAACGATCAGGTGAAGCAAAACTCGAATCTGACACACATGATCTGGTCGGTCGCAGAACAGATCGCGCAGCTTTCGGCAGCCTTCGAGCTTGCCGCCGGCGACATTATCTATTCCGGCACGCCGGAAAATGTCGGACCGGTCGTCAAGGGCGACGTGATCCTGTGCAAGATCGAAGGTCTGCCGGATATGTCGGTGAAGATCGTCTGAAAATCGGGCGCCACGCAGCCAAGCGTTGCGTGGCGCTTTTTTAAATATCGCCTTCTAAATATCGTCTTGGGGCTTGCCTACGAGTTCGATTGCCTCGCCTTTTGCCGTGTGCTCCCGGCAATGTTCGGCCCAGACCTCCCATTCACATGCGAGATCGAGCAGCTTCTGTCTGCGCTCTGAAACGGATTCGTTCTTGACGCGAAGACGAAGCGCAATCGCGTGCTCGATAGCCTGCTGATAATTCATGATTGTCCCGGCGAATCTTTCGGGCTGCAGACTCTGCGAACGGACCGCTCTCGCCTATCCCCGAAACTAGGGAGCCAGCTTGATTAGTCCGGCGTTCATCGCCTTCGCCACCGCCGCCGTCCGCGAACGCGTACCGAGCTTGCGGCAAGCGCCGCCGATATGCGTCAGCACAGTATGTGTACTGATACCGAGCGCTTCCGCGATCGCTTCGCTGGTTTTGCCCTCGGCGCACCATTGCAGTACCTCCCGCTCTCGCGGCGAGAGGTGCAACACCTCAGCGACACTTTTTATTCTGCCGGCGAGTAATTCGGTAGCGCGGTACTGCGCATAGTGCGCAAGCAGGTGAAGCATTCCCCGCTCTTCGCGCGACAGCTCGCTCCTGCTGCCGCCAAAGGCAACGTTGACAGGACCGGCGGGTGTAAGTGTCGGCACGCAGAAGCCGGCCGAAAATCCGAAATCGGCGGCCTCGTTCATCACCTGCGCGGATTTTGATTTCTTCTCGTAGCGCGCTTCCGACCATTCGAAGGGACGTAGCGCGGTTCTCGAATGCTCAAACACCGGATCGTGGTCGATATAATTATTCGCAAAGTAGCGTTCGAGCCAAGCGCTCGGCCATTGATACGCGATCACGCGCTTCTCGAAGGGAATATCGGGATGCGGGTGCGCGGCGATCGCGGTCGCTTTGAAGCCAAAGTCAGCCGCCGCTTTGGCAAGCTCTGCAATCAATTCGTCGAGCGTCTGCGACGCGTCGATACGCTCGATCCGGTCGAAGGTACGATTGAAGTCGTACAAGCTCATGCCGCCCACCCCGCCGGCAACTCTGCGGGGTGCCGCGCGAAGTTGCAAACCGGAAAGCAAAAATGGGTGGGGATTGGCGCTCCCTACGGGAATCGAACCCGTGTTTCAGCCTTGAGAGGGCCGCGTCCTAACCGCTAGACGAAGGGAGCGTTGGCCGGTTCTAGCAGCGCGCG
>LNEZ01000078.1 GCA_001464215.1 Rhizobiales bacterium Ga0077548
TTCACGATCTCGCCGATGCGGTCTTTATACTCCGCATACTGGCGGTCGCGTTCGGCCTCGCGCACCTTCTGCACGATGACTTGCTTCGCGGATTGCGCGGCAATGCGGCCGTATTCCAAGGGCGGCAGCGTATCGGCAATGGTGTCGCCGACCTGTGCCGCCGGGTTGTGGCGGCGCGCGTCTTCCAGGGTCATTTCGACCGCGGAATTTTCGACCTTCTCGACCACCACCATGTGGCGCGAGAGGCGGAGTTCGCCGGTCTTCGCATTGATTTCCGCGTGCACGTCGGTTTCCGCGCCGTAGCGGGAGCGCGCGGCTTTCGCGATTGCGTCTTCCATCGCGGCGATCACGATCGAACGGTCGATCGTCTTTTCGCGCGCGACTGCATCCGCGATCTGGAGGAGTTCGAGTTTATTGGCGGCGACGGCCATTGTGGCGTTCTCCGTTAGCGTGACACCCGGCGCTTCGCCGGGTGTTTCTGGTTTTTCGGCGCGGGTTCTTCATCCGCGGGTTCTAATATTCCTTTTGCCGCCTTGTCGCGGCGCAGGGATTCTTCGATCAGCGCGTCGGTTAGCATGAGCTTCGCGTCCGCGATTTCGTTCATCGGCAGAAGCGCATCGGCCTTGCCTTCGGTGCTTTTCAGTTTCACCGCGTCGCCTTCGATGGCCTCGAGGATGCCTCGAAAGCGCTTGCGGCCTTCGACCATCAGATTCATTTCGATCTTGGCTTCGTGGCCGATCGCGCGCTCGATGTCGGAGCGGCGCGCGAGCGGCCGGTCGATGCCGGGCGAGGAAACTTCGAGACGATAAGCGGCCTGAATCGGGTCTTCGACATCGAGGATCGGAGAGAGCGCGCGGCTCGTCGCCTCGCAATCTTCGATCGTGAATGTTCCGTCCGGCCGCTCAGCCATCACTTGCAGCGTGCCGCCGTCACGGCCGGTCACCTTCACACGCACGAGCCGATAGCCGAGCGTGCCGAGCGCAGGCTCGATTGACGCGGCAATACGCGCGGCAATGCCCGTCTCGACGACGAGGCGCGGCTCATTCTGGTCGGCTTCAATCTGCATTCGCGCTCAAATGACCGGGTAAGAAACGGGGAAAGGAGCGGGGCCCGGTCTGGTCCCCACTCTCATCATCGATCCGTAGATCGTTCTGAGATGTTGTTGATTGGCCGGGAATATAGCGCCGATCCCCGGAATCGCAAGGCTTATTCAGGCCCGGCGGAACTCCAGATAGGCCGGTTTCCGGCCCTCACGGAGCGCCTTTTGCTCGTAACGGGTGCCCGGCCAGTCCGGATAGGGCAGACGCCAGTCATCGGCTTTCTCGGCCAGCCAGTGAAAATCTTTCGCGCGCAGGAGCCGGAGTCGCTTGCGAAACGAAGCGTGCCACCGGGTTTCAACACGCGGGCGAAGCGGGCGACGTTTTCGTCCGAGATGAAGCGCCGCTTCCAGTGCCGCTTCTTCGGCCATGGGTCGGCATAGAGAATGTCGATGCGATCGAGAGAGGCTGCCGGTAACCATTCGAGCAGATAGAGCGCGTCGGAAGCAAACAGCCGGATGTTTTGAATCTTCTCGTTCGCGATCACGGCAAGCATCTTCGCCATGCCGTTGATGAACGGCTCGCAGCCGATGAGGCCGGTGGAAGGGTGATTACGCGCTTCGTGCAACAGATGTTCGCCGCCACCGAAGCCGATTTCGAGTTGCAGTTGCTCGGGCTTGAAAGGAAACAGCGAAGCGAGGTCGCGCGGCGGGGCTTGCGCGATGTTGAGTGATAATTTCGGGAGCAGTTCCTCGTAAAGCCCGGCCTGCTGCTTGCGCAGCTTGTGCCCTTTGCGGCGGCCGAAAAAAGCGCCGCGCTGATGCGCGGCGCTTTTCGGAAGTTCGGTCAGAACGCTTTGCGGAGCTTGTCCGCGAGATCGGTCTTCTCCCATGAGAAGCCGCCATCCTTGTCCGGCGCGCGGCCGAAGTGGCCGTAGGCTGCGGTGCGCGCATAGATCGGCTTGTTCAGCTTCAGATGCGTGCGGATGCCGCGCGGGGTGAGGCTCATCAATTCCTGCAGAACCTTCGCGATCTTCTGCTCGTCGGCTTTGCCGGTGCCGTCGGTGTTCACATAGACCGACAAAGGATGCGCGACGCCGATCGCGTAAGAAAGCTGGATCGTGCAGCGGTCGGCGAGACCGGCGGCAACCACGTTCTTCGCGAGATAGCGCGCGGCATAAGCCGCCGAACGGTCGACCTTCGACGGGTCCTTGCCCGAGAAAGCGCCGCCGCCATGCGGGGCAGCACCACCGTAAGTGTCGACGATGATCTTGCGGCCGGTGAGGCCCGAGTCGCCGTCCGGACCGCCGATGACGAAGCGGCCGGTCGGGTTGACGTAAACCTGATCGAGCGGCGGCATCCAGCCTTCGGGCAGCACCTTCCTGATGTAGGGCAGCACGAGCTGCTTGATGTCGCCGGATTCCAGAACCTTCTTGCCGTCTTTTTCTTTATGCTGCGTCGAGACGACGACGGCGGTGCACTTCACCGGCTTGCCGTTCTCGTATTGCAGCGTGAACTGGCTCTTTGCGTCCGGCTCGAACAGCTTCTGCTTGCCGGAGTGGCGAGCGTCAGCCATCAGCTTCAACACGTTGTGCGAATATTGGAGCGGTGCCGGCATCAGTTCCGGCGTCTCAACGGTGGCGTAGCCGAAATCCTTGTTGCCCGCGGCCTCTACGCCCTGCGCGATGTCGGCGGACTGGCCGTGCAGATGCACCTGCACCTTCGCGGTCTTCCAGTGGAAGCCCTTCTGCGCGTAGCCGATATCTTTTACGGCGGCGCGTGCGAGCTTCTCGGCAAGCTTCTTATTGACCTTGCCGGATTTGCTCATGATCTCGTTCGGGCCCGCCGCCTTCTTCGACATACGGACTTCACCGGCGAGTACGATCAGGTTCGTGGTGACGAGCGTTTCGCACGCGACCTTCGCCAAGGGATCGGCTTTGAAAAACTGATCCACGATCTCGTCGGAGATGCGATCGCAAACCTTGTCGGGATGGCCTTCGGAAACGGATTCGCTCGTAAAGATGTAGTTCTTGAGGGACACCGGTAAACTCCTGCGCGGCGGCGTGAAATCTTTTGAAAATACAGACACGGCTGTACTTCGCGGCAAGCGTTCTCGCAGCGATGCCAAGCAGGGTCAAGATGTGGGCGAAATGGGCTGGCGCCCCGGAAAAACGCAGTAGAAACGGCTACTTCTCGGACGTGTCGCTGGCAACAACCATGGCTTCGACGAGATCGACGATCCGGCGCCGCACCTTGGGATCGCTTACTTTCATGAAGGCTTTTGAGAGCGCGAGGCCTTCGGAGGTAGCCAGGAAGTCGGAAACATAAGCGGGGTTCCCGCTTTCCGCGAAGCCGGCCGCCGTCGCATCTCCACCCGGCGCGCCTTCATAAAAGAAAGCCACCGGCACGCCGAGAATGCTTGCGATTTGATGCATCCGGCTCGCGCCGATCCGGTTCGTGCCCTTCTCGTATTTCTGGACTTGCTGAAAGGTGATGCCGAGACGCTCGCCGAGTTTTTCCTGGCTCATCGAAATCATCATGCGGCGCATACGCACGCGGCTGCCGACATGGCGGTCGATGGGGTTCGGCACTTTTTTTGTCGTTGGAGTCATTGGGACTACCGATGGTAACGGCGGAAACTACTACTTCGGCGATAGCCAAGGAAGCAACCGCGAACGCCGAATGGGTCCGCGAATGCTTACGAGGAGTTCAAGTTTACGTTACGGCACGCCGTTTTCTTCGCCCCCGTGCAGCGAGCGCTATCGTCAGGAAGGCCGCAGCCAAAAGCAAGGCGGGACCGTTCCGATGGCGCGAATACACGGTTTCTTCGAGCGCTTGCGGCAGCGCTCCGTCGATCAATCCGTCACTCCCGAGCGGTAACGAGCGGACGATTCGTCCGAGTGGATCGACGATCGCGGAGATGCCGTTGTTTGCGACCCGCACCAAAGGCAGGCCTTCCTCGATCGCGCGAAGCCGCGCCTGCGCAAAATGCTGATACGGGCCGGGCGTAATGCCGAACCACGCGTCGTTCGTGAGATTTAAAATCCAGCGTGGCCGCGGGCCCTCCGGCAAGACATAGCCGGGATAGATCGCCTCGTAGCAGATGAGCGGTGCCGCCGGTGGCAGGCCCGGAATGTGCAGCGCGCGTCTGCGTGTGCCTGCGGTGAAGCCGCCCCGGATGCGCGTGAGCTGCTGCAAGCCGATGCTTTCCAAGAGCGATTGAAACGGCAGGAACTCTCCGAACGGCACGAGATAAAGTTTGTCGTATGTCGCGACGATTGAGCCGTTGTCGCTCAACACCCGGATCGAGTTGAAAACGCGCGCATCGTTGCTGCCCTTCACCGGTGCATCGAGACGGATCGCGCCTGTAATCAACGAAACGCCGGGCGGCAGCAGTTCGCCGATCTGCGCGAGCGCTTGCGGTTCGCGGTCGAGAAAAAACGGAAATGCCGACTCCGGCCAGATCAGGTGCGTGATGTCTTTGACGCCCTG
The DNA here is from genome assembly GCA_001464215.1 of Rhizobiales bacterium Ga0077548. Lineage (GTDB taxonomy): Bacteria > Pseudomonadota > Alphaproteobacteria > Rhizobiales > Xanthobacteraceae. The sequence goes on from LNEZ01000078.1 coordinate 4,529, forward strand.
ACGGTCCGGCGCGGTCGCCTGATCGGAAAGCGAAAGATAGCGACGCATCACGGCGGGCCGCTGCTCCGGCTGCCATTTCAGGTTCTGCGAAATATTCGGCTGCATCAGGCGAAGCCGCACGCCTTCGACATTCGCGATTTCGTTGTTCGCAAGACGATGCCAGCCGTAAGCGCCGAGCAGAAAAAGCGCGAGCGCGGAGATCGCGAGCGGCAGCCACGGATGCGCGGTGCGGTCGCGTGCATCCGCGATCGTCGCGGGCGACGCGAAGATCGCGAGCGCCAGGAGTGTCAGCCCCCACAGCCCGACGAGTGATGCGCCTTGCGCGAGTTGCGGCAGGCTCGTCAGCGCATAACCGAAACTGTTCCAGGGAAAGCCGGTGAGGATGGTGCCGCGCAGCCATTCGGAAATTCCGAGACCTGCGGCAAAAGCGAGAATGCGAATGGGACCCGTGGTCCACATCGCGCGGGCAAGCATCGCACCGAAGCCGGTGAAGAAGGCGAGACCGGCGGGAATGCCGAGCACGGCGAAGGGAAGTAGCCACGCGAATTTGTCGGCTTCGACAAAAAGCGCCATCCCGATCCAGTAAAGCCCGGCGACGAAATAACCGAAGCCGAACCACCAGCCGGTTGCAAAAGCCGCAAGCAGGCCGCGTTTTCCCGCACCCGCGCCGTCGAGCAACCAGATAAAGACCGGAAATGTAACGGCGAGAATGGGCCACAGATCGAACGGCGCCATGGCAAGCGCTGAAAGTGCGCCCGAAACGAACGCGATTCCGCGCCGCTTCCAGCCCCAGGACAGCACTACGCGATTCGAAAGATCGGCAAGCGTCATGCTCGCCGGTTACCCGCTGGCGTTGCGGTTGTCCATGTTCGGTGGCGTATTCGCTTCCGGCTCGGCCGGCGGAATCGCGGAAGTTTCGGCGGGAGCCTTGGGTTTGCGCTTGCGCTCGCGCTTCGGCGGCTCGGGCGGGCGGCGGAAGATGCGCACGCGCTTCACGCGGCGCGGATCGGCGTCGATGATCTCGAAATCGAAATCGCCAGGCCCGCGCAGGATTTCGTTTCGGATCGGCACCCGCGATGCAAGCGTCACCAACAACCCGCCGAGCGTATCGACTTCGTCGGCGGAAGCGCCGACATCGAAGCCGTCGCCGATGGCTTGCATAGCTTCCGTCAATGACGCGCGGGCATCGGCAAGGAAGCTGCCGTCACCGAGCGCTACGATCCTGCTTTCCTGGTCGTCGTGTTCGTCTTCGATGTCGCCCACGATTTCCTCGACAATATCTTCGATCGAGACGAGACCGTCAGTGCCGCCATATTCGTCGATGACGAGTGCCAAATGAATCCGCGTCGCCTGCATCTTCACGAGCAGATCGACCGCCGGCATCGACGGCGGCACATAGAGAATACGGCGCGCGATTTTGGTCTCGGACAACGGCTGCGCCAGATCGATCGACTTCGGATCGAACTTGCGCCGCGGGCGTTTGCCTTTCTGCGTCGCGGCGGCTTGCGCCGTGAGATACGAAACGAGATCGCGGATGTGGACCATGCCGATCGGCTCATCCAGCGTCTCGCCATATACGACGAGGCGCGAGTGACCGGCCTTGGCGAAGGTCGAGAGCAGCTGCCCGATCGGAATATCTTTCTTTACCGCGATCATTTCCGCGCGTGCGATCATGACGTCGGCGACCCGCCGTTCGCGCAGCGCCAGCACGTTCTGCAACATGGTCTGTTCGGCGGGCGTGAACTCGGAATCGGCTTGCGTCTTGGGGTCCGGCGTTTCGGCCAGAACCTCGGCCAGATCGGTGCGGATCGACTTCTTGCGCGAGAGTCCAAACTTCGCGAGGACGCGTTCGCTCCATGACGGCTTGTCGCCGTTCTCAACGCCGTTACTTCTGTCGCCGTTGTCGCTCATGCCGGATTCGCGGCGTTGCCGCGCTCCGCATAGGGATCGGGAATGCCGAGTTTCGCCAAAATCTGCCGCTCGCGCGATTCCATCGTCTCGGCTTCTTCCTCGTCCTCGTGGTCGTAGCCGAGCAAATGCAGCACGCCGTGAACGACGAGATGAGACAGATGATTCTCGAGCGGCTTGGCTTCTTCGGCGGCTTCGCGCTCGATCGTCTCAAACGCAAGTACGATGTCGCCGAGAAAACGCGTAGCGCCCGAGGGAGTCTTCATGCGCGCAGGCGGGAAAGAGAGCACGTTGGTCGGCTTGTCCATGCCGCGGTGATGCTTGTTCAATTCGCGGATATGCTCGTCGTCGGAGAGCACGACGGAAATTTCCGAAGGCGGCGCTTCGTTGTCCAGCATCGCGGCTTCCGCCGCGCGTCTGATGCGGGTCTCAAGGTCCGGAATTTTCGTCCAGCCTTCCGACTCCGCCGATATGTCGATCGCGAAACTCAAGTGTTCTTGCCCTTTTTCTTCTTTTCGTCGGCACTGTCGTAAGCCGCAACGATGCGGCCGACGAGTTCATGACGCACGACGTCCGCGCCGGTGAATTGAATCTGCGCGATTTCCTCGACACCGCTCAAAAGCGCGGTCGCTTCCACGAGGCCGGAACTTTGTCCGGGCGGCAGGTCGATCTGCGAAGGATCGCCAGTCACGATCATGTGCGAGTGTTCGCCGAGGCGGGTCAGGAACATCTTCATCTGCATCGGGGTGGTGTTCTGTGCTTCATCGAGAATGATCGCGGCGTTAGCGAGCGTGCGGCCGCGCATAAAGGCGAGCGGCGCGATTTCGATCTCGCCGGATTGAAGAGCGCGTTCGACCAGCGCGCGATCCATAAGATCGTAGAGCGCGTCGTACATCGGCCGCAGATATGGGTCGACTTTCTCGCGCATATCTCCGGGCAGAAATCCAAGCCGCTCGCCGGCTTCGACCGCGGGACGCGAGAGCACGATGCGGTCCACTTCGCGCCGCTCGTAAAGCGAAACTGCGTGGGCGACCGCAAGCCAGGTCTTGCCGGTACCGGCGGGGCCGATGCCGAACACGAGCGTATTGCGCTTCATCGCGCGGATGTAGGCGTCCTGCATTTGCGTGCGGGCACGTACCGCACGCTTTCGCAGGCGAATGTCGCCGAAGCCGGACTTGTCGCCGCTGTTGCCCGGCTCGTTGTCGAAGAACGAAGTCTGCGTTTGCGCCGCGCGCAACGCGCCCTCGACGTCGCCTGCGGTCACGTCGCGGCCCGCGCGCAATTCGTCATAGAGACCTTCGAGCGTCTTACGCGCCTTCTCGCAGGAGTCGCGTGGGCCGTCGATCGAGACGTGATTGCCGCGCTGGTCGATGGTGACGCCAAGGCGCCGCTCGATCAGCGCAAGATTTTCGCCGTAACGTCCGAACAATACGCTCGCCAGTCGATTGTCGTCGAACGTGACCATCAAACCGTCCGCGTTTTCGCGGCCGCGTTCCCACGGTGCTTTCTTGCCGGCTTCGGGACCAGTGCTAGGCAAAGGCATTCACCTCCGGACGCGGGTTTTTCGATGGCGAAGCGTGCGCGCTCGCGACGATCTCGCCGATCAAGCTATAGGTGCGCAGTTCGTTGACCTTCACGCGCGCAACCGAGCCGATGATCGAGGCCGGCGCGATGACAGGAACGGGCTGAAGATAAGGCGAGCGGCCGACGATCTGACCTTCGTGGCGGCCGGGCTTTTCGAACAGGACATCGAGTTCGCGGCCGACGCAGCTCACGTTGAACGCGTGTTGCTGTTCTTCGATCAGTTCCTGCAGGCGATAAAGCCGTTCGGTTTTTACGTCTTCCGGAATTTGCGCGCTCATGTCCGAGGCCGGTGTGCCGGGGCGAGGGCTATATTTGAATGTGTAGCACTGCGCGAAGCGGACTTCACGGGCGAGCGCCAGTGTATCCTCGAAGTCCTGATCGGTTTCGCCGGGGAAGCCGACGATGAAGTCAGAAGAAAACGCCATATCGGACCGCGCTTTTCGCGCGCGCTCGATGATCTCGAGATATTCGCTGCGGGTGTGCTTGCGGTTCATTTCATCGAGGATGCGGTCGGAGCCGGATTGCACCGGCAGATGCAAAAACGGCATCAGCTTTTCGATGTCGCGATGCGCGTCTAACAATTCATCATCCATGTCGCGCGGATGGCTGGTCATGTAGCGGATGCGAAGGAGTTCCGGTATTTCCGCGAGACGCGCGATCAGCTTGGGCAAGGTCCAGTCGCGCCCGTCCGTACCCCGGCCATGATAGGCATTCACGTTCTGCCCGAGCAGAGTCACTTCGCGCACGCCCTGTGCGACCAGAGTTTCTGTCTCAATAAGAATGCGCTCGGCGGAGCGAGAGACCTCATTGCCGCGCGTGTAGGGCACGACGCAGAAGGTGCAGAACTTGTCGCAGCCTTCCTGCACGGTGACGAAAGCGGAGACGCCGCGCGCGCGCGTCACTTCCGGTTTCGGCTTCGCGAGTTGCTCGAACTTGTCTTCGACCGCGAATTCGGTGTCGACCACCGCTTCACCGGTGTTGGCGCGGGCGACGAGTTCGGAAATGCGGTGGATGTTCTGCGGTCCGACCACGAGACGAACCGCCGCCTCGCGGCGCATGATTTCCTTGCCTTCGGCTTGCGCGACACAGCCCGCGACCGCGATCATCTGCGACCGGCCCTGCTTTTCGGCTGCCTCACCCATTTCACGCAGACGGCCGAGTTCCGAATAGACCTTCTCCACCGCCTTTTCGCGGATATGACACGTATTCAGAATAATGAGATCGGCTTCCTCGGCGGATGTGGTTTCCGCGTAACCGTCGCGCGCCAACGTGTCCGCCATACGACGCGCGTCGTAGACGTTCATCTGGCAGCCGAACGACTTGATATGGACCTTGCGAGCGTCGCTCATCGCGCCGGGGGCACCGAAACCGGAACGCGCAGCCACCCGCCAAAGTTGCGGGGGCAAGGCAGTTCACCCTGTATTGGCATATTGGAAAGTCTTAGCGCCTTTCCCCGGCCAAGCAAACGGATTCCGTAAGCAGTTCCGGGCGGCCCGCCAGAGATAGTGAATTTAGCCTTCGGACCGCCGATTCTACGTTACGGGATAAGGTCTTGCGGTCGTCTTCGTGGGCCACTTCCATGACCTTTCCGAAGGCGACGGTGACGTCGATTGCACCCAACTTCAGCACCCGCAACAGGTGCGGGATCAGGTCCATATCGCCGTACCAGGCCGCAATATCGCGGTTCTGCCGGCCCATCGGGATGCCGTGGAATTTGCGGTAAGCGATCGAAACCGGCTGCACAAAGCCGCGGCCGTTTTCTTCCATCGCGTCACGAAGTCCGCCCAAGAGCGCCGAGCGGAATTGCAATACGCGGTTACCGTCGCTCGAAGTGCCTTCGCCGAACAGCACGACCGGGTCGCCGCCGGAAAGCATCTTCGCGATCGACTGGTTCACCTGTCCGGTGCCGTGTCGCCGATTGCGGTCCACGAAGATCGAGCGCTGCATTCGCGCAAACGTGCCGAACAGCGGCCACTTCGCAATCTCCGCTTTCGCGATGAAGACGAGCGGTCCGGTCGAACCGAGCACGACGATATCGAGCCAGGAGACATGATTGGAAACGAACAAGAGCGGCCGTTCCCGGTCGGAAGGCGCACCGACAAGCTCAACTTTGATGTTGAGAATTTTCAAAACCGTGCGGTGAAACCACACCGGTAGTGTGCGCAGGAACGGCAGCTTCAGTTTCAGCGCGAGCCACTGCATGGGCACCGTCACCATCAGCATCAGCACGAACAGCGTGGTCCGGTACGCAAAGCCCATGGCGGATCAGGATTTACCCTTAAGGCGTACCGCGTAAAGCTCGAGCCGGTGGCCGACAATCTTGAAGCCGTGGCGCCGCGCGATTTCTTCTTGCAGCCGTTCGATCTCCTCGGAATGAAATTCGATGACGGCGCCGCTGTTAACGTCGATCAGATGGTCGTGGTGCTCGTCCGGCACCTGCTCGTAGCGCGAGCGGCCTTCACGGAAATCGTGGCGCTCGATGATTCCGGCATCCTCGAACAGTTTCACCGTGCGATAGACGGTGGAGATGGAAATCTTGTCGTCGATCGCAACCGCGCGGCGATAAAGCTCCTCGACGTCGGGGTGGTCCTGCGAGGAGCCGAGTACGCGGGCGATTACGCGACGCTGCTCGGTCATGCGCATACCCTTGGCAGCGCAGGCCTGTTCGATCGCGGAAAGTTCCTTTTCGGCTGGCAATTTTAGTGCCTCACATTGCAGCGCGGATTCTAGGGGCGGCGTGTTCCGGCGTCCACCGCCACTTATCCGTTGAGATCGCGGCCAAGTACGAGCGCCGCGGCATTGCCTTCAGGCTTACGATAATACCCTGCTCGCCTTCCGACCTCGGCAAATCCCGCGCGCGAATAGAGCTTGCGTGCAGACGCGTTGCCTTCGTCGACTTCGAGAAAAACGCGCGAAACGCCTGCCGCGGCAAGGCGCCCGAGATGCTTCGACAAGAGCTTCGTCGCGGTGCCGTGACCGCGCTCTCCCGGCGCAAGCGCAACTAGAAGGATCTCGGCCTCATGATCGACGCGATGCGAAAGCACGAAGCCGATCACCGCACCGCGTCCGCCGTTCGCGCGGGCAACGTGCGCGATGGCCGCGCGATCCGCCAACAGCCGTTCGAATTCGTTTTCGCTCCAGCCATGACGAAAGGAAACGCGATGGAGTGCTGCGAGCGCGGAAGCGTCTCCAGGACGCGCGTCAAGGATCGCGGGCTCCGGCCGCTTAAAAAACTCAACAAGCTTTCCGATCATTGGCGCGGGACGTGATGCGAGGCCTGCGGCGTCACATCGGGCGCGCGCAGATAAAGCGGCTTTGCCGGCGAGCGTGTTGGCTCGGTCATGGTTGCGAGCTTGGCCACCCACTCGATGCTCGGCTTGGAACGGATATCGATTGAAACGGGCGCCGCGCCGGCATGGCGCGGCCATTTGGCCGCAAGCAATCCGGCAGCAGGTCCGACGAGCCGCACCGGTCCCGCGGTGATGGTCGGGATTGCGTCTTCGATCGAAGAGTGACGCGGGCTTAAGAGCACACGCTGCCCGGCGCCTGCCATTTGATAAAAAATATTTCCGTGACGCGCGTCGATCGCTGTCACGACCGGCACGGCCGGATCATCCTCGATCTGCGGTGCGCCGAGGGCGGCGAGCGTCGTGATGCCGATCGTCGGCTTGCCGGAGGCAAGCGCCAAACCTTTCGCGGCGGAAATTCCGACCCGCAGTCCGGTGTAGCTGCCGGGCCCGACGGTAGTCGCGATGCGGTCGAGATCGGAAAAATCCAGTCCCGCCGCCTTCATTGCATCGGCAATGATCGGAACCAGCACCTCGGCGTGCCCGCGCCGCATATCATGCGAAAGCATCGCGAGAAGCTTCTGCTCCTCGGAATCGAAGACCGCTGCCTGACAGGCATCGAGCGCGGTATCGATCGCTAGAATTTTCATGAAAAGCGCAATCCGGTGCCGGTTGCGACGGTCTTAAATGAAACGGGCCGCCCGATAAAGGCGGCCCGGAATTACATCGGACGGACTTCCTGCACGTCCGGCACGAAGTGCCGGAGCAGGTTTTCGATGCCGTTTTTGAGTGTTGCGGTCGAGGACGGGCAGCCTGCGCAGGCGCCCTTCATGTTCAAAAACACGATGCCGTCTTTATAGCCGCGGAACGTGATGTCGCCGCCGTCGTTTGCGACCGCCGGGCGCACGCGTGTTTCGATCAGTTCCTTGATCGTGGCGACCGTGCCTGCGTCATCGGCGTCGAAGAACTCCACGTCGTCGGCGGTCTGCGAAGAGGCACCCGATTTCAGGATCGTCTCGCCGGAGAGATAGTGCTCCATGATCGCACCTAAGATCGCGGGCTTCAGATGTTGCCACTCGCCTTCGGCCTTGGTGACCGTGATGAAATCCTGCGCGAAGAAAACGCCCGAAACTTCCGGAATCTCGAAGAGCTTCGCGGCCAGCGGCGAGCGCGCAGCGTCTTCCTTGTTGCGCAGATCGAGGGTGCCCTGCGGCAGGACGGCCTTGCCCGGCAGGAACTTCAAAGTGGCCGGATTCGGCGTGGTTTCGGTCTGGATGAACATGGTTTCGGCCTCCTTCAGGCCAAATCAGCACTTCTGACCGGAATGTAGGGTTTCCGGAGCGGTTTCGGAAGGGAGGCCGGCGCAACGCCTTTATGCGAGGGCGTCGAGCTCTTCGTCGGTGAGCTGCCCCGGCACGATCGTGATCGGGATCGTCATGGTGACCGAGCGCGAGCTTGCGAGCGAGGAGACCAGCGGGCCGGGGCCTTTATTGTCGGTGCCCGCGGCAAGCACGAGCACGCCGATATCCGGGTCCTCTTCGATCAGCTTCTGAATCTCGTCCGCCTTGCTGCCTTCGCGGATGACCTGTTCCGGGTCGATGCCTGCAAGATGCCGCGCGCGCGCCGCGAAATGACCGAGCCGCTTTTCCACTTCGTCGCGGGCCTCCGCTAACATCAGTTCGCCGACGCCGAGCCACTGCTGGTTCGCTTCGCCGGTCGAAATGCAGGCGAGCATCACGAGTTTGCCTCCGGTGCGGACGGCGCGGCGGCTCGCATAATAGACGGCGCGGTCGCATTCCGGCGTTTCGTCGATGATGACGAGAAATTTGCGGTGATGGCCGGACTCGAAGCTCTGGCGCGTGCGGGGCATTTCGCGTTTCCGGTTGACGGCGGAGCCTGCCACGCGAACGGCGTCCGGCCAAGCAGTAGGAAAGTCGGTACGTTACCGCCCGGTTATGAACCGACGAAGCCGACGATTTTACCCACTTCTTTCATGGTCTGATTCGCAATCACGCGCGCACGCGCAGAGCCGTCGGCGAGAATGGCGTCGATATGCGCGGGGTCGGAGGTGAGCCGCTTCATCTCCGCACCGATCGGTCCGAGTTTCGCAACTGCCAATTCTGTCAGCGCTTCCTTGAATTTCGAGAACTGCACACCGCCGAATTGTTTCAGGACTGCTTCCGCCGTCGTGTCGGCCAGCGCCGCATAAATACCGGCGAGGTTGTCTGCTTCCGGGCGCGCTTCCAGTTCTTTCACGTCGGAGGGAAAAGGATGCGGGTCGGTCTTTGCCTTGCGGAATTTCTGCGCAATGGTCTCGGCGTCGTCGGTTAGATTGATGCGCGAGTTATCGGAAGCATCCGACTTAGACATCTTCTTTGTGCCGTCGCGCAGCGACATCACGCGCGTGGCCGGGCCCGAGATCAGCGGCTCCGTCAGCGGGAAGAACGCGTCACCGAAACCGAGATCGGCAATGCGTTTCCCGAAGTCGTTATTGAACTTCTGCGCGATGTCGCGGCAAAGTTCGAGATGCTGCTTCTGGTCTTCGCCGACCGGAACGTGTGTCGCGCGGTAAACCAGAATGTCTGCGGCCATCAGGCTCGGATAAGCGTAAAGGCCGACCGATGCATTCTCGCGGTCCTTGCCGGCCTTCTCCTTGAACTGCGTCATGCGGTTGAGCCAGCCGAGGCGGGCAACGCAGTTAAAAATCCAGGCAAGCTCGGCGTGTCCCGAAACCTGGCTCTGGTTGAAGACGATGTGCTTTTTCGGGTCGATGCCGCAGGCAATGAAGGCCGCCGTCACCTCGCGAATGTTGCGCGTAAGCTCTTCCGGCTCCTGCCAGACCGTGATCGCGTGCAGATCGACCACGCAGTAGATGCAATCGTGCTGTGCCTGCAATTCGACGAAGCGTTTGATCGCGCCGAGATAATTGCCGAGGTGAAGGTTTCCGGTGGGTTGAACGCCGGAGAAGACCCGCTGGTGGAAGGCGGCCATCGTTTGGTTCCCTGAATGCGCGGGGTTCATGCCATGATGGCGCACGCCCTAGCAAGTCGCGCGGTACCGCGCCTTCCGGAGGAGTGGGATGGCTACGATTCGCAAGGAATTTCTGATCGACGCAGCGCCCGAGCAGGTCTGGGACGCGATGCGCGATGTCGGCGCACTGCATACGCGCCTCGTTCCGGGCTTCGTCACGGACTGCAAATTAGAGGGCAATGCGCGGATCGTTACCTTCGGCAACGGCGTGGTGGCGCGCGAAGTCATCATTGATGTCGATGACGAGGCGCGGCGGATTTCATGGTCCGCAACCGGCGCGCGGCTTTCCCATCACAATGCGTCCTCGCAGGTCTTTGCCGAGGGTGGGCAAACGAAGGTCGTTTGGATTGCTGATCTACTGCCTAACGAAATGAAGTCTGCGATCTCGGGCATGATCGACGCCGGGGCAGTCGCCATGCAGAAGGCATTGGGCGGGAAATAGCGGCAAGAATATTGCCGGGGCCGCCGGGCTTTGCTACCGGGAGCCCGACTTTGGGGATTTGCGGGGAGATCTGAATGTCCACCACACGCTACGACGTTATCGGCATCGGCAACGCAATCGTCGATGTACTTTCCCATTCCGACGATGATTTTCTCGTACGCCAGAAGATGCCGAAGGGCTCTATGTCTCTGATCGACGAGAACCGCGCCGAGGCCATCTATAATGCAATGGGCCCGGTGATCGAATGTTCCGGTGGTTCGGCGGCGAATACGATCGTTGGCGTTGCGATGCTCGGCGGCAAAGCCGCCTTTATCGGCAAGGTTAAAGATGACGAGTTAGGCGAGACGTTCGCGCGTGACATCCGCGCTTCGGGCGTCGCGTTCTCGACGCCGATGGCGAAGGAAGGTCCGGCGACCGCGCGCAGCTTCATTCTGGTGACGCCGGACGGCCAGCGCACGATGAACACATATCTCGGTGCCGCACAGGACCTGACCCCCGACGATATTTCGGTCGACGAAGTCCGTTCCGCGCAGGTGCTGTATCTCGAAGGCTATCTCTGGGACCCGAAGCGGGCGAAGGAAGCTTTCGTTAAAGCCGCCGGTATCGCGCACGATAACGACCGCACGGTCGCGCTGACGCTTTCCGACGCGTTCTGCGTCGACCGCTACCGCAAGGAATTTCTCGAGCTCATCCGCAACAAGACCGTGGATTTGGTCTTCGCAAACGAAGCCGAATTGAAGAGCCTTTACGAGTCTAGCGATTTCGATTCGGCAGTTGCGGCGCTGCGCAAGGATGCGAGCATCGCGGTCGTGACCCGCAGCGAGAAGGGCGCGATGGTTATCACGCGCGAGCACACCGATACCGTTCCGGCTTTCCCGGTCGAACGTGTCGTCGATACCACGGGGGCAGGCGATCTGTTCGCCGCTGGCTTCCTGTATGGATTTGCGAAGGACTTGCCGCACGTGAATTCGCTGCGGTTAGGTGCGCTTTGTGCCGCCGAAATTATTTCGCACATCGGCGCGCGGCCCGCGAGAAAATTGCGCGATCTCGCAAACGAGAACGGACTGCTCTGAATAAAAAAAGGCCGGGCAATCAAGTCGGCTATAGCCGACTTGATAACTTAATATGCCGATGTCCGGTAAACCCGACATCGGCCCCGGACTTTTTTAGTCGGCAGCCTGGCGATTAGCCGCTGACATTGTACGCGGCGATCGCAGCCATGTTCACGAGGTCGGAGTCTTTTGCCGATAGCGGCACGATCTGCACCGAACGGTCGAGACCGACCAGGAGCGGGCCGATCACGGTGGCACCGCCCATTTCCTGCAACAGCTTCGTCGAGATCGAAGCCGAGTGGAACGCCGGCATTACGAGCACGTTCGCGGGGCCGGTGAGGCGGCTGAACGGATAGGCGCTCGCGAGTTCCCGGTTCAGCGCAACGTCGGCTGCCATTTCGCCGTCGACTTCGAAATCGACGCGGCGGTCGTGCAGGAGCTTCACGGCATCCTTCACGTGCTGCGTGCGTTCTCCCGGCGGATGGCCGAAGCTGGAGAAGGCGAGCATAGCGACCCGCGGCTCGTAGCCGAGACGGCGTGCGACGCCTGCGGCTTCCACCGCGATCTCCGCGAGTTCTGAAGCGGTTGGCAACTCGGTAACCGCGGTATCGGCGATCAGCACGGTACGGCCGCGTGAAATCACGATCGAGACGCCGATCACGCGATGACCCGGCTTCGGGTCGATCACGCGCTGCACTTCTTCCAGAACGATTGAGTAATTGCGGGTGACGCCGGAAACCATGGCGTCGCCGTCGCCGAGTGCAACCATGCAGGCCGCGAAGTTGTTGCGGTCGTTGTTCACGAGTCTAAGACAATCCCGGTAGAGATAGCCTTCGCGTTGCAGGCGCTCGTAGAGATAATTAGCGTAGTCGGTGGTGCGCTTCGAGAGCGCGGCATTGTGAATCTCGACGCCATCGGGGAGTTCGACGCCAGCGAGCTTCGCGGTCGCTTTCACCCGGTCTTCGCGGCCGACGAGGATCGCGGTGCCGAGACCTCTTGAGACGAAGCTCACGGCCGCGCGGATCACCTGTTCTTCTTCGCCTTCCGCGAACACGACGCGTTTCGGCTGGCGGCGGAGGCGCTCATAGACCCGCTGCAACACGCCCGCGATGGGATCGCGGCGATTGCGAAGCTGCTGCGCGTAGGCCTCCATGTCGATGATCGGACGGCGCGCGACGCCGGTATCCATCGCGGCTTTTGCGATCGCAGGCGGCACATAAGAAATGAGCCTGGGGTCGAACGGCACCGGAATGATGTAATCCGGGCCGAATTTCGGGCGCTGGCCGTAGGCCGCGGCGACCTCGTCCGGCACGTCCTCGCGTGCGAGCTGCGCGAGCGCCTGCGCCGCCGCGATCTTCATTTCCATGTTGATCGTGGTCGCGCGCACGTCGAGCGCGCCGCGGAAGATATAGGGGAAGCCCAAGACGTTATTGATCTGGTTCGGATAGTCCGAACGGCCGGTCGCCATGATCGCGTCTTCACGGATCTGCGCCACTTCCTCGACCGTGATTTCCGGATCGGGGTTCGCCATCGCGAAGATGATCGGGTTCTTCGCCATCGACTTCACCATGTCGGCGGTGAAGGCACCCTTCTGCGAAAGGCCGAAGGCAATATCCGCGCCCTCGAAGGCGTCGGCGAGCGTGCGCGCTTTGGTGTCGGCGGCGTGCGCCGACTTCCACTGGTTCATGCCGGCGGTGCGGCCTTTATAAATGACGCCCTTGGTGTCGCAGAGAATGACGTTGTTCGGGTGCAGGCCGAGCGCTTTGAGCAGCTCGACGCAGGCAATGCCGGACGCGCCGGCGCCGTTCACGACGAGTTTCGTTTTCTTGATATCGCGCCCCGTGAGATGCAGCGCATTGATGACGCCGGCGGCGGCGATGATCGCGGTGCCATGCTGGTCGTCATGAAAAACGGGAATGTCGAGCAATTCGCGCAGGCGCTGCTCGATGATAAAGCACTCCGGTGCCTTGATGTCTTCGAGGTTGATCCCGCCGAACGTGATGCCGATGGGCTTCACCGCGTTGATGAATTCTTCCGGGTCCTCGGTGTTCACCTCGATGTCGAAGGCATCGATGTCGGCGAAGCGCTTGAAGAGAACGGCCTTGCCTTCCATCACCGGCTTCGAGGCCAGCGCCCCGAGATTGCCGAGGCCCAGAATTGCCGTGCCGTTGGTAATGACGCCGACCAGATTGCCTTTGACGGTGTAATCGAAGGCCCGGCTCGCATCTTCAGCGATTGCAAGCACGGGTACGGCGACGCCGGGGGAGTAGGCGAGCGAAAGATCGCGCTGGGTCGCCATCGGCTTGGTGGCGACGACTTCCAGTTTGCCGGGGCGTCCCTGGCTATGAAATTGCAGCGCTTCCTGATCGGTGAAGGTCGGCCGCGAACCGCGGCTCTTTTTGTCGGCCATACTCGAACTCCCTGGGCCCGGTCTTTTGCCGGGGCCGGGGACCATAGCGCCGCGACTGCTACCGGCTCAAGTCATTGGCGCAGAAGAAAAAAGACTAAGGCTGGCCGATTTAGGAGGGTTTCCTGCCGAGCAGAACGGCCGCGAGCCCCAGGATCGAGCCGCCAACCATGACGATGGGAAGGGCCGGCAGCACCGGAAAAGGCAGCACGCCGAGGAGCATGGTGCCGATCGCGCCGCCTGCCATCTGGAAGAAGCCGATCAGCGCCGAGGCCGCGCCCGCCTTTTCCGGAAATGGCCTGAGCGCGAAGACGGTCGAGAGCGGGTTCACGACCCCCATGCCGAACAGGAAGAAGAGCAACACGCCGAGCACCTGATACATCCCGGCATTACCTGAATAAGTGAGGGCGAGTATCGCGCTTGAGCCGATCAGCATCAGCACGAGGCCGAGAATGATCGGACGATAGCCCGGCCATTTTTTCGCAAGCCGCGGCGCACTGAAGCCACCCGCGAAAACCGCGAACACGGTGACGCACGGAATCAGGCCAAACAGAGCTGGCGATACGCCGTAGCGCTCGATGAAGATGCCCGGCGACGATGCGAAGAATGCGAACAGTCCTGCCATTGCGCAGGTGGTGGCGAGCGTCGGCACGATGAAGTCGCGTTTTGCCAGGAGCGTGAAGTAGCTGGCGAAAGCCTGACCGATGCCGGGCGCGGTGTCGCGTGCATGATGCGTTTCCGGCACACGCATCCATACTATGATAGTTGCGAAGATGCCGACGATTGCGAGCAACAGGAATGTCGCGCGCCATCCGGCAAAGGTTTCGATCAGTCCGCCGATCAGCGGCGAGAAGCCTGGTGCGGCTGCGACCATCGTCGTCACGAAGCCGAGCGAGCGCGTAAGTTCGTCGCCGGAGAAAAGATCGCGCGCCACTGCGCGGGCCAGCACCGAGCCGGTACAAGCCGCGACAGCCTGTGCCACGCGCAGCCCGAGCATCCACTCGATGTTGACGGCTATCGCAATCAGCGCGCTGGTCAGCGCATAAAGCACAAGACCCGCGAGCAGCAGGGAGCGGCGGCCGAACCGGTCCGAGAGCGGACCGATGATGAGCTGCCCGGCTGCGAAGCCGAGCAGGAATACGGTCAGCGTAAGTTTCACCTGCGCGGGGGTCGCCGCGAGGTCTTTGCCGAGCGACGGGAAGGACGCGAGATACATATTCGTCGCGAGCATACCGAGTGCCGCGAGCAGCGTGAGGAAGAAGAGCAGCGTCTTGCCTTCGAGACGCGCGGGCTTCGCTGCGACGGTTGCGTCGAGACTCATGAAAGCGGTTCCTTCATCTGGCTCAACGCGCAATCCCACGGCCCGCTTGCTGTGTCAATAATTAGATGATAGTCATCATCTATTCACGGAACGCATAAGCCGGGCTCAGGAATGCGAAATTCGAGGGAAGCGGCGGCTGAAAACCGCGAGCGGATCCTGGCTGTTGCAGCCAGGCTATTCCGGGAACGCGGTATCGCTTCCGTGGGCGTTGCCGAACTGATGGAGGCCGCCGGCATGACCCATGGGGGCTTTTACAAGCACTTCTCTTCGAAAGACGCATTGATCGACGAAGCCTGTCGCCACTCATTCACTCAGCCCGGTGGAAATCTTCGCGCCGCAGCGGATGGCGCAAAGCCCGGCGAGGAACTGCGCGCAATCGTGGATAGTTACCTCTCGCGCCGTCATCGCGATAATCCCGGCAAAGGTTGCGCGGTAGCGGCCCTCGGCGGTGAGGTCGGAAATCGTGAAAGCCCCGCGCGGGCAGCGCTTGCCGCGGGCCGGGAGCGGCTTGTTTCGCTTATCGCGCGTTACATGAAAGGCAGTGACGCGAAGGAGCGCGCGAGCGCCTTTGTCGCGACTATGGTCGGTGCGCTGATCAGCGCGCGGCTCGCCGATGGTGCGAGTTCCGACGCGGTGCTGCGGGCCGCGAAACGCGAGCTATATCAACGCATTGAAGAGCAGGGATAACTGATCCCGCGCTCTCGCAAGCGTATTTCCCGCTCTGCTACTGTCCCCGCGTTATGCAGAACGCGGCACCTTTACTCCCCGAAATCGAAGCAGCTCCGGAAACGGCGCCCGACGCGCAGAACCGCGTCACGCCGATGATGGAGCAGTTCATCGAGATCAAGGCCGCCAATCCGGATTGCCTTCTGTTTTACCGGATGGGCGATTTCTACGAGCTCTTCTTCGAGGACGCGGATAAGGCGTCTCGCGCGCTCGGCATTGTGCTGACGAAGCGCGGCAAGCATCAGGGTCTCGATATTCCGATGTGCGGCGTGCCGGTGGAGCGCTCGGAAGAATATCTGCACCGGCTGATCGCGAAAGGATTCCGTGTCGCCGTCTGCGAACAGACCGAAGATCCCTCGGAAGCGAAGAAGCGCGGTGCGAAGTCTGTTGTCCGGCGCGGCGTGGTGCGGCTCGTGACACCCGGCACGCTCACGGAAGATACGTTGCTGGACGCGAGACGCAACAACTGGCTCATGGCCGTCTCGCGCACGAAATCGAGCGAGGAGGAAGCGTCCTACGGCCTTGCCTGGCTCGACATTTCCACCGGCGAGTTTCGTGTCGCGGAAAGCGACGAGACGCGGCTCTCTGCGGAAATCGCGCGGATCGAGCCCGGCGAGATTCTGCTCTCGGACACGCTCTACGACGATCCCGAGTTGAAATCTTACTGGCGCTCGCTTGCGAACGTGGCGCCACCGCTGAGCGGCGCTTGGCAACTTTCTTCAACGTCGCAACATCGGACTCATTCGGCACTTTCACGCGGCTTGAGCTGTCGGCCGCGGCCGCGGCCGCAACTTATATCGAACGCACGCAACTAGGCTCGCGTCCCGCGCTTTCTCCGCCTGCGCGCGAACACGCCGCCGGCGTTATGCAAATCGACGCTGCGACCCGCAACAATCTCGAACTCTTGCGCACCATGGGCGGCGATACGCGCGGCAGTTTGCTTTCCGTGATCGACCGCACCGTGACGGCTGCAGGTGCGCGTATGCTGGCGCGCCGTCTTGCAAGCCCGCTCAGAAGTGCCGATGCAATCGAAAAACGTCTCGACGGCGTCGGTTATTTCTTCGAGCACTGGACGCTGCGCGCCGAAATACGGAAAGCCTTGGCAAGCGCGCCCGATCTTTCGCGCTCGCTCTCGCGGATTGCGCTGGATCGCGGCGGTCCGCGCGATCTTGCGGCCATCGGTCAGGCGTTAAGTACCGCCTTTGGACTTGCAACCGTGTTGAAGAACTCCGATGACGTTCCGGATGAAATCGCGCTCGCCGCCGAAGCGATGGGCGCGCCGGATCGCGGGCTTCGCGACGCGATTGTGAAAGCGCTCATGGAAGAACTGCCGCTTTCCAAGCGCGATGGCGGTTTCGTGCGCGAGAGCTATAACGAAGACCTCGATGCCGCCCGCAAACTTCGCGACGAAGCGCGCGGCGTGATCGCAGGCTTGCAGCAGAGCTACGCCGACGAGACGCAGATCAAGTCGCTGAAGGTGAAGTACAACAACGTGCTCGGCTTCTTCGTCGAGGTACCGAGCCAGCACGGCGAGCGGATTCTGAATTCGAAGGCGAGAGAGCGTTTCATCCACCGCCAGTCGGTGGCAGGCGCGATGCGCTTTTCGACAGCGGAACTCGGCGAACTGGAATCGAGAATCGCCTCTGCGGGCGACCGCGCGGTCCAGATCGAGCTTGGCATTTTTGCCGAACTCGCGGCCCGCGTGATACAGTCGGCATCGCTCCTGGAAATGGTTGCCAATGCGCTGGCCGAGATCGACGCCGCGGCCGCGCTCGCCGAGCGCGCGGTGGAATCGAACTGGGTGCGGCCGGAGATCGATGAGTCGCTGTCCTTCGAGATCGAAGGCGGGCGGCATCCGGTGGTCGAGGCCGCGATTTTACAGGATGGCGGGCCGTTCGTGCCGAACGACTGTTCGTTGTCTCCGCCTGCAGGCGCGGATGCCGGCGCGATCTGGCTCGTCACCGGCCCGAACATGGCGGGTAAATCGACCTTCCTTCGGCAGAACGCAATCCTTGCGATTCTTGCGCAGAGCGGTTCTTTCGTACCGGCGAAGCGCGCGAAGCTCGGCATCGTCGATAGATTATTCTCCCGCGTCGGCGCGGCCGACGATCTCGCGCGCGGGCGTTCGACCTTCATGGTCGAGATGGTGGAGACCGCCGCGATTATGCATCAGGCAACCGAGCGCTCGCTTGTAATTTTGGATGAGATCGGGCGCGGCACCGCGACCTTCGACGGCCTTTCGATTGCCTGGGCGACGCTCGAACATCTGCATGAAGTCAATAAATGCCGCGGACTGTTCGCGACGCACTTCCACGAATTGACGGCGCTTGCTGCGCGCCTTCCGAGACAAGTAAACGCGACCGTGCGCGTGAAAGAATGGGAGAGCGAAGTCATTTTCCTGCATGAAGTCGTGCGCGGCACTGCGGATCGCTCTTATGGCATTCAGGTCGCGAAACTCGCTGGGTTGCCGCACAGCGTGATCGAGCGTGCGCGGGTCGTGCTCGCGGAACTTGAATCGGAATCGCGCTCGAAGCCGATGCAGGGTTTCGACGAGTTGCCGTTGTTCCAGAATCTGAAACCGGCGCCACGCGCTTCGGCGGAAGGGCCGGAGAAGCCCGATCCGCTTGGGCAAGCGCTGGACGCCATGCATCCCGACGAAATGTCGCCGAAAGAGGCGATGGAAGCGCTTTATAAGCTCAAGAATATTCTGCGCGGCGGTTAAACCATGATCCCGAAAAGTGGGCACCGGTTTTCGGAAAAGATCATGCTTAAGAAATTAAGCGCTCTTTTTGCTGCGTAAGAAAAATACGCCGAGATTCCACGCGACCGTAATGCAAAGCGCGAGTATCAGTGCCGCGGGCACACCGAGCGACTGCACCGAGACGTGCAAGACGTAAGCGGCGATGCCAAATCCGATCAGGCCCGTGATCCCGTTCGCCATGACGGCGGCGCAGGCAGGTCCGCCATAGCGGTGATGCAGAATGAGCATCATGCTCGTGAATACGATCGGGAATGCGGCGAGAGCGCCGGTGGCAAGCGGGCCCATCACCGTGTGCAAGCCCAGAATGATTCCGATGAGTGTGCCGACGAGACCCGCGCGGAATGCGAAATCATACCAGCGCAGTTGAATTTTCGGCATCCGCACGTCGCGATAGCGGCGCACTAGCGCAAAGCAGGTTCCAAACATGACGATGTTCAGGAGTGCTGCTGCGCTGCCGGTTCTAATGAAAAACGAGAACAGAACGAACGACCCGAGCCACGCCGCAATTGCCGCCGGCACGCACACAAGAAACGGCTGCCGTTGCGAGAGCAGCACGTAAGTCGTGGCGTAAATGGCGGTGGACGCATTGAGCAAAAGGCTGCCAAGCGCGCTTTGCGAAAAGAACTGGGCGTCCTGCTCGAACGCAAGAAAGAAGTAGGAAGGCCCGGCGGAAACCGGAAGTGTTGCGATCAGCGCGCCGATCAGCGGCCCCGCGCGTTCGGCGGCGACAGTTGCCGCGATCACGACGGATGCTCCGATCGCCATTTTGACGGCAATCGTCAGCCAGTAAAAAAGTTCGGGAGACATTGACGATAAATTACTGCGTGCAACTTCCTGCTGGCGGAATCGCCAGTCGCGCCTTTTTATTTGCGCGAATGACGCAGGCGTCAAGCGCGCCTTATTTGCGCGAATGATCTAAGCGTCAAGCGCGCTGTAGCGACACGTCGACTTTCGGGCCTGCCTTGATGGTCTGATAGACCACGCAATAGCGCTCGGTGAGCTTTAAAAGCTGGTCGAGCTTTTCCTGCGGCGCGTCGGTTTGCACATCAAAGCGCAGGCGGATTTCGCGGAAACCCACGGGCGCGTCTTTCGCGACACCGAGCGTGCCGCGGAAATCGAGATCGCCTTCGGCGGAGACCTTGCCGGATTTCAGCGGGATATCGATTGCGGTCGCGACCGCCTTCAAGGTCACGCCCGCACAGGCGACGAGTGCTTCGAGCAACATATCGCCCGAGCAAAGTTCGCGGCCCGAGCCGCCAGTCTTCGGATGCAGACCTGCGATCTGGAGCGCGCGGCCGGTTTCGACCTTGCAGGCAATTCCGTCTTCCAGCGAGCCGTGCGCTTTCAGTGTGATAACGGCGGCGTCCGGCTCGATCTTGTATTTGTCCTTGATCGGCGCCTGCAGCGCGCGAAGCTCGGATGCATCCATATCTGGTCTCCCGAAAATTTCGGCGGTTATGTCAGATCGCGGCGGCCGGCACCAGTTCGTCGCCGGCGGTGCGTTCGCGCAGGCTCTGGTCGAGCGCGTTCAGAATGCGCCGCTTGGCGGCTTCGAGTTCCGGGCTGTAACGGTCACGCGGTCGTTTAAGATCGAGATCGAATACCGAAGAGATTCGTCCCGGGCGCGGGCGCATTACGATGACGCGGTCTGCAAGATAGGCGGCTTCTTCAACATCATGCGTAACGAGCACGAGCGTTGGCTTGAACGCGCGCCAGAGATCCAGCACGTGCTCGTGCAGGCTCGCGCGTGTAAATGCATCGAGCGCGGAGAAGGGCTCGTCTAAGAGCAGCACTTTTGGGCGCGGCGCGAGTGCGCGCGCAATCGCGACCCGTTGCGCCTGCCCGCCCGAGAGTTCGCGGGGCCAGCGTTCGGCGTAATCGGAAAGCCCGACCCGCAAGAGCACCTCGCCGACGATCGCCTCACGCTTTGCGCGCGGCAGATGCGAAATGCCGAAACCGACATTGCCCGCGACCGTGAGCCACGGCAGCAAACGCGGCTCCTGAAAAATCATGCCGACGCATTCATGCGGCGCGGAGATAATTTCTCCATCGAGTTCGATGCAACCGCGCGTTGCCTGATCGAGGCCTGCCGCGAGCCGCAGCAGCGTGCTCTTGCCGCAGCCCGACCCGCCGACGACCGCGACGATCTCGCCTTGCTCGACGTTCAGGCCGACGCGGTCGAGTGCGCGCGTGCCGTTCGGATAAACTTTGTCGACCGATTGAATGTTGAGCATGAGCTAGTTCTTGCCGATTTAGTTTTTGGGCGCGAAGGCGTCTTGCCAGGTGAGGAAGGGCTTGCTTGCCGCCGCAAGTAAGCCGTCGGTGATCTTGCCGAGTACCGCGAACGTCAGAATTGCCGCGATGATCTGATCTGCCTTGCCGAGTTGCTGGCCGTCGGTAAGCAGATAGCCGAGGCCTTCGGAGGCGCCCATGAATTCGGCGGCGACCACGAACATCCAGCCGAGACCGAGGCCCTGACGGAGCGACAGCACGTAAGCGGGAAGAATTGCGGGCAACAGAATCCGCCGCACCAGTTGGAACTGCGACAGGCGGAAAATGCGCCCGACCTCGACAGTCTTTCGGTCAACGGAGGAGATTGCGCCGAGGACACCGAGGTAAACCGGGAAGAAGCATCCGACCGCGATCAGCGCGATCTTGGATTGTTCGAAAATTCCGAGCCAGAGAATAAAGAGCGGCACCCAGGCGATCGAAGGCACCGAGCGCAGCCCTTGCAGCATCGGATCGACGATATCCTTCGAGACACGTGAAGCGCCGGCGACGGCGCCGATCAGCGTGCCGAAGATCGTGCCGAGCGCGAAGCCCGCGAATACGCGTGCAAGCGTTGCGCCGATATGTATCCAGAGTTCGCCGGTTATCGCTAGATCGTATAGCGTTTTGAAGATACGGCTCGGCGGCGGCATCAGCCGCGCTTGCAGATAGCCTTTCGCGACACCGATTTCCCAGGCGATGCCAAGTGCAATCGGCAGCAGTAGTCCGAGCGCAAAACGCACCCCGAAGCGCGACTTCGCCGCGGGGGCTGCAGTAACGGGAGACGCCGCCTCGCTGGCGGCGTCTCGTTCTTGGATAGCGTCCATGACGCTCACAATAGCACTCGGACTTGCTTAGTTGGAAAGCGTCGCGTTGAAGCGCTCGTCGATCAGATCGTTTACGACCTGCTGCACGTTCACTTTCGCATCGACCACGCCAGCGGCCTGCAAGGCAAGACCGGCAGCGAGGATCGAGTCGCGCTGCGGCTTGCCGATCGCGCTATGCGTAAGCTCGGTGCGTTCTTTCAGCTGCTTCGCTGCCACGTTTTCCGGAATCTTGGCGGCGTCTGCGAGCGCCTTGATCACCTGATCCGGGTTGGCGAGCGCGAAGCGGCGGCCCTGCTCGTAAACCTTCAGCACGCGCTGCACGAGTTGCGGGTTCTTGGCGGCAAACTCCTCGCGGACATTGAGAATGCCCCAGGTGTTCGCCTCAGGCTTGCGATAGAAAAGCTTCGCGCCGTCGTCGAGTTCGGCGGAGGCCATCATCGGATCGAGACCGGCCCATGCCTGCACGTCGCCGCGCTGGAGCGCGAGACGGCCGTCGGCGTGCTGCAAGAGAACGAAACGGACGTCCTTGTCGGTGAGACCCGCTTCGGCGAGTGCGCGCACAAGGAAGATGTGCGGATCAGTGCCGCGGGTTACCGCGACCGACTTGCCCTTGAGATCGGAAACCTTGGTGATGTCCGACTTAGGGCCGGTGACGAGCGCGGTCCACTCGGGGCGCGAATAGACGTAGATCGACTTGATCGGGTTGCCGTTGATTTTTGCGACGAGCGCGGCAGAGCCCGCGGTGGAGCCGAAATCGATCGAGCCTGCGTTCAGAAATTCGAGCGCCTTGTTCGAGCCCGCCGATTGCACCCAGCGGATCTTGATGCCGTCCTTCTCGAATTCTTTTTCGAGCAGGCCCTGATTCTTGAGGATGATCGAAACCGGGTTGTAGGTCGCCCAGTCGATGCGGATTTCGTTGACCTGCGCCTTGGCGCCGGCGGTAAGCGAGAGAACGGCTGCCACAGCAAGTGCGATACGGCTGAAGCCAGTGATAAAGCGCATTTGAATACCCCTGAGTAATTCCGTGAATTTCGTGGAATACACTGGTTCATACGTGGATTAACTGTCAATAGTAAATAATCACGAATATTTAGCGTATTTTATAGCGAGTAATCAATGACGGAATCAGCGCAATCGGATATTCGGAAACCGAAGATTTCCCGCTATTCCCCATTCCATGTCGCGCGCCGCCAAGCGCCGCCGCCGGGGCAAACCCGGTCAGGCGGACCTCATCAATGTTGCAAAGCTCCGCACGGAGCTTGCCGGTCTGTCGGTGGCGCACGAAGGGCGCATCGCCGACATTCGCGCGGCCCTCACGCAGCGGCTGAAAACCGCGATGAACGAAGGCCGCGCGAACGCCGAGAAGAAATTGCTCGGCGGCCTGCATGGCCGCGGCTGCGCTGAGGCGCTTTCGCGCCTGATGGATTCGATTATCACGCTTGCCTACGAGGTCGCGGCCGAGCAGCTTTATCGCTCCGACAATCCGTCATCGTCCGAGCGCATGAGCGTGATCGCGGTCGGCGGCTACGGACGCGGGTTGCTTGCGCCCGGTTCCGACATCGATCTCTTGTTCCTGCTTCCCTACAAGCAGACCGCCTGGGGGGAGAGCGTCGCGGAAGCGATCCTCTATGCGCTCTGGGACATGGGACTGAAAGTCGGTCACGCCACGCGCTCTGTTGACGAATGCATCCGGCAGGGCCGCGCCGACATGACGATCCGCACTGCCTTGTTAGAGGCACGGCGCATCATTGGCGACGAAAAACTCTTCGAGGAGTTTCAAACGCGCTTCGACAAGGAAGTCGTGCAGGGCACCGCCGCCGAATTCGTGGCCGCGAAACTCGCCGAGCGCGACGATCGCCACAAGCGCGTGGGCCAATCGCGCTATCTCGTCGAGCCGAATGTGAAAGACGGCAAAGGCGGCTTGCGCGATCTGCACACGCTGAACTGGATCGGCAAATACGTCTATCGCGTGCGCGACGTGGAAGAGCTTGTCGGCAAGGGCCTGTTCACGAAAGCCGAACGCGCGCTGTTTCGCCGTTGCGCGGATTTCCTCTGGGCGGTGCGCTGTCACCTGCATTTTCTGACCGGACGCGCTGAAGAGCGGCTTTCCTTCGAAGTGCAGGAGGAGATGGCGCGGCGGCTCGGCTATACCGATCATCCGGGCCAGCGCGACGTCGAGCGCTTCATGAAGCACTATTTTCTGGTTGCGAAAGATGTCGGCGATCTCACCGGCATCGTCTGTGCGGAGCTGGAGGAAAATCACGTGAAAAGCGCGCCGGCGCTCACGCGCGTGATTTCACGCTTTGCGCGCCGCAAGAAGAAGCCGGTCAAGGATTTCCCGGATTTCGTGATCGACACCGAGCGCGTGAACGTAGCCAACGACAAGGTATTCCAGAAAAATCCGATCAACCTCTTGCGCCTCTTTCACATCGCGGATCAGCAGGATCTCGAGTTTCATCCCGATGCGCTGCGGCTCGCGCGCAACTCGCTGAAACTGATCGACGCGGATTTGCGCGCCGACGAAGACGCGAACAAGCTGTTCCGCGAAATCGTTTCTTCGAAGCACGCACCGGAAATCGTGCTTCGTAAGATGAACGAGGCGGGCGTGCTCGGCCGTTTCGTCCCCGAATTCGGTCATGTCGTCGCGATGATGCAGTTCAATCTCTATCATCACTACACGGTGGACGAGCATCTGATCCGCTGCATCGGTGTGCTGTCCGAGATCGAGCGCGGCACCAATCCGGAGTATGGCGTTGCGAATGAATTGATGAAGGGCCTCGCAAAACGCGAGATGCTTTATATCACACTGTTCCTGCACGACATCGCGAAAGGCCGCCCGGAAGATCATTCGATCATGGGCGCGAAGATCGCGCGCAAGTTCTGCCCGCGTATCGGGTTGAGTCAGGCCGACACCGAAACCGTCGCCTGGCTGATCGAGCAGCACCTCACCATGTCCACGATCGCGCAGTCGCGCGATCTGTCGGACCGCAAGACCATCGAGGATTTTGCTGCCGTCGTGCAGAATCTCGAACGTCTCAAGATGCTCACGATTCTGACGACCGCCGATATTCGCGCGGTCGGCCCCGGCGTATGGAACGGCTGGAAGGCGCAGCTCTTGCGCACGCTTTATTACGAGACCGAGCCGGTTCTGACCGGCGGTTTCTCGGAAGTGAACCGCTCGCGGCGCGTGGAAATGGCACAGGCCGAATTCCGAGCCGCCATGAACGGCACGATGGGCACTGGCAATTTGCAGGAACTGGATCGCTACATTCTCCGCCACTATCCGCCGTATTGGTTGAAGGTCGATCTCGCGCACAAACTCGAGCACGCGAGGTTCATCCGCGAAGCGGAAGCCGCTGGAAAAATTGTTGCGACTGCCGTCCGTACCGAGCCCGCGCGCGGCATCACCGAACTGACTTTGTTCACGCCGGATCATCCGCGCCTGTTGTCGATCATCGCGGGCGCCTGCGCGAGCGCGGGTGGAAATATCGTGGACGCGCAGATTTACACGACGACCGATGGCTTGGCGCTCGACACCATCTCGATCTCGCGCGAATTCGACCTGGATGAAGACGAGGTCCGCCGCGCGCAGCGGATCGCGACGAGTATCGAACAGGCGTTGCGCGGCGAGATGCGGCTGCCGGAGACAGTTACCAAGCGTCAGCCGAAGGCGCGCGTGAAGCCGTTCCGCCTGCAACCCGAAGTGAACGTCAACAACGCCTGGTCCGACCGTCACACCGTGATCGAGGTTACCGGCCTCGACCGGCCGGGCCTGCTCTACGATCTGACCAATACGATCTCGCGGCTGAACCTCAACATCGCCTCCGCGCACGTCGCGACCTTCGGCGAGCGGGCGGTGGACGTTTTCTATGTGACCGATCTGATGGGCGCGAAGATCGCGTCGCCCCAGCGGCAGGCTTCGATCAAACGCGCGTTACTCGCGGTGTTCGAGCGCGAGGCCTTAGAAGAAAAGCCCCGTAAAGCCGCTGCAGGTCGGTAGGCCTGGCTTAACTTCGCCTTAAAGCGAGCCCTTTAAGACTCCTTAACGCGCGCTATTTGCTGCGCGCGGGCAGCGAAGGCTCTTTATATATGGGCTGGCTCGGCGGGCGCTCGAAGCGCCGCGAACCGAAAATGAGCGACCGCGGCGGGCGGCTCGATCTGCGCTTGAGCGCGCGCGATCGCGCGGGTAGCGCTCATTCCGGCTCGGGCCGGTCCTCGCGCAACGATCGCGCACCGAAAAGGCGAAGCACGCGTGGCGGCAGAGGCCGCGGCCCGATCGGCCGTGCTTTTTATTGGCTGTTCGTGCTCGCGCTCTGGGGCGGCTTCGCGCTTTCGGGTTTGGTCGCGTGGCAATTCACCAAGCTCCCGCCGATCCAGACGCTGGTGGTGCCGAAGCGGCCGCCGACAATCACGATTGTCGGACTCGATAATAAAGTGATCGCAGTGCGCGGCGAGATGGCGGGCAAGGAATTGCCGATCAGCGCACTTCCGAAATATCTGCCGCAAGCCTTCGTCGCGATCGAAGACCGGCGCTTTTATTATCACTTCGGCATCGACCCGATCGGGATTACGCGCGCGATCCTCGTAAATATTACGCGCGGCCGTTTGCGCGAAGGCGGCTCGACGCTGACGCAGCAACTCGCGAAGAACCTGTTTCTGACACAGGACCGCACGCTCGAACGCAAATTGCAGGAACTGATCCTCGCCGTTTGGCTTGAGGTGAAATTCTCCAAAGCGCAGATTCTCGAACTCTATCTGAACCGCGTGTACTTCGGCTCGGGCGCTTACGGCGTCGAAGCCGCAGCGCAACGCTACTTCGGAAAATCCGCGCGTGCCGTGACGCTTTCCGAAGCTGCGATGCTCGCGGGTCTCGTGCGCTCGCCGTCGCGCTTGGCGCCTACGCGTAACCCCGAGCTTGCACAGCAACGTTCGCTGGTCGTGCTGGGTGCGATGGAAGAGGCGGGCTACATCACGCCGGAAATGCTGAAGCTCGCGCAGAGCCGCCCGCCGAAGATCGCCGCCAATCGCATCGCAGGTTCAGCGGGCTATATCGCCGACTGGGTGATGGATGCGTTGAACGACTATGTCGGTCAGTTCGATACCGACATCACCGTGCAGACGACGATCGACGCGAGTTTGCAGGCCGCCGCCGAACGCGCGCTCGCGGAAGAACTTGCAAAGAACGGCGAGAAATTCGGCGTAAGCCAGGGCGCAATCGTTGCGATGGATCCGAATGGCGCGGTGCGCGCGCTGGTCGGCGGCGCAAATTATAATGACAGCCAGTTCAATCGCGCCGTGTCCGCAAAGCGGCAGCCGGGCTCCGCGTTCAAGCCTTTCGTTTATCTCGCGGCCCTTGAGCGCGGCTTGACACCGGAC
This sequence comes from Rhizobiales bacterium Ga0077548, assembly GCA_001464215.1. Classification (GTDB taxonomy): domain Bacteria; phylum Pseudomonadota; class Alphaproteobacteria; order Rhizobiales; family Xanthobacteraceae. Next base: position 31,518 of record LNEZ01000078.1, read on the forward strand.
AGCGTGCGCGACGACGCGCCTTTGCAAGTGCGCGGCTGGAAGCCGGAGAACTTCACGCAGCAATATTATGGCCCGGTCTCGCTGCAGACCGCACTTTCGATGTCGCTGAATACGGTCGCGGTGCGCCTTGCGCTCGAAGTCGGGCCGGCGACGGTCGCAAAGACCGCGCAACGTCTCGGCATCATTTCCGAGTTGCAGCCGAATGCCTCGCTTGCGCTCGGCACCTCGGAAGTCTCCGTGCTTGAGCTGGTCGGCGCCTATGTGCCGTTCGCAAACGGCGGCATCGGCGTGATCCCTCACGTGATCGCACAGGTTCGCGATGCCAAGGGAAAAATTCTCTATGCACGTTCGCAACCGGGCCATGGCCGGGTGATCGCGCCGCCGCACGTGGCGCAGATGAACCAGATGCTGCAGGAAACGCTTGTAACCGGCACTGCGAAGCGCGCATCGATTGCGAATTGGCCGGCGGCCGGCAAGACCGGTACCAGCCAGGATTTTCGCGACGCCTGGTTCGTCGGCTACACCGGCGCGCTCGTTACCGGCGTCTGGCTGGGCAATGACGATTCCTCGCCGACGAAAAAAGCCTCCGGCAGCAATCTCCCGGTCGAGGTCTGGAACAAGTTCATGCGGGTCGCGCACCAGAATTTGCAGGTGATCGATCTGCCGGGCAGCGGCCAGCAATACAGAGATGGACCGCTGATGCCGCCTTCCGATGTCCGCGATAATCGTCGAGAGGACGAGCGTCAGGCCGATCGTGGTATGGACGGCTGGTTCCTCGATCGCCTTTTCGGTATTCGCAGAAACTGAACGCGTGATCCCCGAAAAGTGTGAAGCGGTTTTCGGAAAAGGATCACGCTAATCAAGGGCGCGGCTTGCCGTAGCGATGCAGTGCGTTGCCGTGCGTGGCCAGCCAAGCTTCGGCGCGGGGCCGTTCCGGCATCATCGAATCCAGAAGATTCCAGAAGCGATCCGAGTGATTGAGCTCGATCCGGTGCGCGATTTCGTGCGCCGCGAGGTAATCGAGCACGAAATCGGGTGCCAGGATAAGGCGCCATGAGTAAGACAGCGATCCGCTTTCCGAGCATGAGCCCCAGCGCGAAGCGCTGTCGCGCAAACCGATTCTGCCGAAGGAAACGGCAATCTTCCCGGCATAAACGCGGCTTGCTTCGGTAAGCGCTTTCTTCGCTTCGCGCTTGAGAAAATCCGTCACGCGCCGCGAAATATGCGACGTCCTTCCTGCAACGCAGATTAGCGCGTTTCCGCGCTCATCGTGCTCGATCCACACCGTCCCGCGCCCGCGCGGCAAATGCGTGATCCGGTGCGGGATGCCGCGGAACGGAATGATCTCGCCGTCAGCGAACGGCACGATTTCCGGCAGTCGCGCGAGCTTCGAGGCGATCCAGGCGACATTCTTCTGCGCGAAGTTGTGTGCTTCCGCGAGGTTGCCGCGCTTCGGCATGGTCAGCACGATGTCGCGATAGGCATCGCGCACGCGAATGGTGTAGCGCCGCGCGCGTGGGTGACGCACGACTGCGAGTTCATAATTCCGCTCGCCGGAGAAGACCGTCATCTTCTCTGAAGCAGGTTTTACCTGGAGGTTCAGGAAATTGAGAATCCGCATCGCCGCCACTGCAAAGTGATTCGCTGGCGACAACCAAGGGAGCGCCAACGGCGGCTTAAGGCAAGTGGAGTTTGCGCTAGCGGGGTTTTATCCGGGGCGAGGCGCTGGAACCGTCGGCGTAGTTCACGTTGTTGGACAACACGAAATCCGAGATTCGCGGCGCGATTTCGGCCCGGAAGCGCGAGCCGTTGAAGACGCCGTAATGGCCGACTTTCGGCTGCACGTAATGGACTTTCTTGTCCGCGGGAATGTTCGTGCAGAGGTCGTGCGTCGCCTTGGTCTGCCCGAGCCCGGAAATATCGTCGTTCTCGCCTTCGATGGTAAGCAGCGCCGTGCGGCGTATCAGCGACGGGTCGACCGGCTTGTCGCGGTGCTTGAAGGTGCCGTTCGGCAAGTCGTGGCGCACGAAAACCCTCTCTACGGTCTGTAGATAAAACTCGGCGGTGAGGTCCATCACCGCGAGATACTCGTCGTAGAATTCCTGATGCTTCTTCGCTGAGTCGCCGTCGCCTTCAACCAGATTGTTGAAGAGTTCGCGATGCGCCTCCATATGCCGGTCGAAATTCATGCCGATGAACCCGCCAAGCTGCAAAAAGCCCGGATAGACCTCGCGCATGAAACCGGCGTGCGGGAACGGCACTTTGGTGATGACGTGCGTGCGGAACCAGTTCATGCCGCGCTCTTCCGCGAGCTTGTTCACGGCAGTCGGGCTTTTGCGGGTATCGATCGGGCCGCCCATCAGCGTCATCGAGAACGGCACATAAGGATCGTTCTCGGCCTCCATGCGCGAAACCGCGGCCAGCACCGGCACCGAAGGCTGGCAGACGGCAATCGCATGGGCGCCGATGCCGAGCCAGTGGAACATACTGATGACGTAGTCGATGTAGTCGTCGAGATCGAACGGGCCGTCGGTAAGCGGCACCATGCGCGCATCGGTCCAGTCGGTGATGTAGACTTCGTGGTTCGGCAGGAACGCTTCGACGGTCCCGCGAAGCAGGGTCGCGTAATGTCCCGACATCGGCGCCACGATCAGGAGCCGCGGCTGCGGGCGTTTCGGCGCGTGCTCGAAATGCCGCTCGAAGTGCAGCAATTTGCAGAACGGGCGCTCCCAGACTGGCTTGATCGTAACCGGCACGCGCTCGCCGCCGACCAGCGCAGAGTCGATGTGCCAGTCCGGTTTCGAGTAGCGGCGCGTGGTGCGCTCGAAGAGCTCTGCCGCCGCCGCCATGTTCTTCCCGAAGTCGGTTTGCGAAAACGGGTTCAGCGGGTTCTTGAAATAGAGCTTGGTCGCGTCGGCCAGCGCGCGCGACGGATTGAGCGCCGCCTGGCCCCACTCGTAAAACCAGTAAAGCGGCGTTGCGAGCGCGGGCCCGTGCGTCTGATCCGGAAGCTCCGGGGGGCGGCCAAATTCACCGATCGGCATGAAATCGTGAGCCTTTTCAACGCCGAAATTTTCGGCGCGGGACCCTGTGACGTTTTTCTGACGAGGTCAAATCCCCGGCACTTTAGTTATTCGCCCACGCTTAACAGCGAACCCATGCGCTTCGACGAATGCATGAGCTTCATAAACCCCCAGCCGGCGAGCGTGATCCAGACGATGTTCAGCGCGAGCGCCCAGAGCATCAGATCGGCGCGGAACGCATTTTCCAGTACCAGCGCCCGCATTCCTTCGAATACGGCCGTCGGCGGCAGCGCCCAGGAAATCGGTTGCAGCCAGACCGGCAAGGTCGCGACCGGATAGTAAACGCAGGTCAAGGGCAGAAACAGAAACATGATCGACCAGGTAAGTCCTTCGGCACCTAGCCCGTTGCGCAGCACAAGCCCCGCGCAGAGCAGGCCTATCGCCCAGCTTGTCAGAAGCAGATTGGCGAAGAACGCACCGAGCGCGAAGCCAAGGCCCCAGAAGTTAAATCCGAAGAAGTACATTGCGAGGAACGTGACAGGCACAACACCGATGATGAGCCGGATCACGCTCATCGTAATCATCGAGAGCACGAATTCGATCGGCCGGAGCGGCGAGATCATGAGATTCGCGAGATTGCGCGACCACATCTCTTCGAGGAACGAGAAGGAAAATCCAAGCTGCCCGCGGAACAGAATATCCCACAGGAGAACGGCGGCGAGGAATGTGCCCGCGGCGGTAGCCAACAGCCCGGTCTGCTTCGCCATGAAGCTTTGCAGGAACCCCCACATTAACATTTGCACGAGCGGCCAGTAGATCAGCTCCAGCAAACGCGGCCAGGACGAGCGCAACAGATACCAGTGCCGCATCACCATCGCGAAAATGCGCGAGAACGAAAACGCAGGGGAGGTGGCAGCGCTCATTGCGCGGTCTCCTTGTTTGCCGCACCACGGCCGCGCGCAATGTCGAGGAAAACTTCTTCCAGATTCTGCCGCCCGTAGCGTGCGACCAGCTTTGCCGGCGCATCGTCGTCCACGATCTTCCCGCGCTTCATCATGAGCACGCGGTCGCAGAGCCGCTCGACTTCGCCCATGTTGTGGGACGCAAGCAGGATCGTCGCATTCTTGTTTTCGCGGTAGCGCTCGAGATGCCCTCTGATCCAGTCGGCGGTATCGGGGTCAAGCGATGCGGTCGGCTCGTCAAGAATGAGAATGTCCGGCTCGTTGATCAGTGCTTTCGCAAGCGCGACCCGCGTCTTCTGTCCGGCCGAAAGTTTTCCGGAAGCACGGTCGACGAAATCTTTCAGGTCCAGATCAGTCGCGAGCCGCGCGATGCGCTCGGCGATATTTTTCACGCCATAGAGTCTGCCGAACACGGAGAGGTTCTGGCGCACCGTCAGCCGGTGTGGAAGATCGACATAGGGGCTCTCGAAATTCATTCGGTGCAGCACGCGATAGGCATCGCGCGCCATGTCGAAACCGAGCACGTTGACGCGGCCCGCAGTCGGCGCCACCAGCGACAGGATCATACCGATGGTGGTGGTTTTGCCGGCGCCATTGCCGCCGAGCAGTCCCGTCACGGTTCCGGCTGCAATGCTGAAAGAAATCCCGTCCACGGCGATGGCGTCGCCGTAGCGCTTGGTCAGGCGGTCGGCTTCGATCGCCGGCGGGGAAACATTCACATTCATGCTTAGGGGTGCGTCGGACGCGGTTCCGTCGGGGGCCATTATAACTAGCCGCGCCTTCTAGCCGAAATGGGGCGATGCCGTGCGTAAAATCTCGTCGGCGGGCGCCGAAACGCCTAGACTGGCGGCATGACAGACCTGCGCTACCGCGAAACCGGACCGCATCATTTCGGCATCAGCCTGAATGCGCTGATCAACCTGCGCTGGCTCGCGATTGCTGGCCAGACGCTGGCGCTTGCGATCGTCGAATGGGGCCTCGATTTCTCTTTGCCAGCGGTTCCTGCATTTGCGGTGGTCGGCATCACGGTTGTGGTCAATGTCGCGCTTCGGCTCGGTTACGCCTCGACCTACCGCCTATCCGACAAGGAAGCGGGTGCGCTGCTTGCCTTCGACATCGTGCAGCTTGCGATGCTGCTTTATCTCACCGGCGGTCTGGTCAATCCGTTCAGCATTCTGTTTCTCGCGCCGGTGCTGATTTCGGCAATGGCGCTGAAGCCACGCACCACGCTTCTGCTGGGCGCGTTGGTTGTTGCGGTCTCGACCATGCTCGCGGTGCATTCGCATCCGCTGCCGTGGCGCGGCGAGCCGATCATCCTGCCGCCGCAATATATCGTCGGCATCTGGGCCTCGATCGTGGTCTCGGTCTCTTTCATTGGCGCTTATGCCTGGCGCGTTGCCGAAGAAACCCGAAAGCTCTCCGACGCGCTGGCCGCGACCGAACTCGTGCTCGCGCGCGAACAGCAGATCACCGCGATCGACGGGCTTGCTGCCGCCGCCGCGCACGAACTCGGCACGCCGCTTGCGACGATTGCGCTTGTCGTGCGCGAACTCGAACGCGCAATGCCGGAGAACTCGCCGCATGGCGCTGACATCAAACTCCTCCGCCAGCAGACCGAACGCTGCCGTACGATTTTGCGCACGCTCACTTCGTTGGAGTCCGGTCTTGCACCTTTCGACCGGATCACGCTCTCGCATATTGTGGAAGAGGTTGTCTCGCCGCTTCGCGATCTCGATACCGATTTCGAGATCCGCTTTCCGGACGACCGCTCGCGCGAGCCGGTGGTCGCGCGCAATCCCGCAGTTCTTTATGGACTCGAGAGCATCGTTGAGAACGCCGCCGACTTCGCGAAAGAGAAAGTGCTGATCGAGGCGAGCTGGGACGAGAACGAAGTGAACATTGCTGTCTCGGATGACGGCCCCGGCTTCGCACCCGAAGTCATCGGCCGCATCGGCGAGCCTTATTTGCGCGCGCGCGGTCAAAGCCTGTTGAGAAAGGGAAAAGGCGGCGACGAAGCAGGCCTCGGCCTTGGCTTCTTCATCGCGAAGACGTTGCTCGAGCGCGGCGGTGGAACTTTGCGGGTTGAAAATCGCGTGGCACCAGCAACCGGAGCCGTCGTTCGCTTGCATTGGCGCAGGGATGCGCTTGAGCGCAGCGACGCTGCAACCGGAACGCGCACAAAAGGCGAATCCGCACCTTCCCTTGCCACGGAGGCCGGGGCGCACTAAATGTCGCAGGGAGCGGCTAGGCCCGCTTTTCAGACACTTCCCAGCGGGCAAGTAAGCGGCGCTTTGGCGCCGCGGAGTGAGACATGGAGCATTCTGCGATGGCCGCAGCCAGCGCCAACGGCCTTGGCGCCGACAAGCAACTTCTGATCGTCGATGATGACAAGCCGTTCCTGGAACGCCTCGCACGCGCCATGGAAGGCCGCGGTTTCGAGGTTTCGACCGCTGACTCGATCGCTGACGGCCTTGCCCGCGTGAAGGATAATCCGCCGGCCTATGCGGTAGTCGATATGCGTCTCGGCGACGGTAACGGCCTCGACGTGATCTCGGCGCTGAAAGAAAAGCGGCCCGAGGCGCGTGGTATCGTACTCACGGGCTACGGCAACATCGCGACTGCCGTCACCGCGATAAAACTCGGCGCGGTCGATTATCTCGCGAAGCCCGTGGACGCCGACGACATTTATGCGGCGTTGACTGCGACGGGCGGCGAGAAGGCACCGCCGCCGGAAAAGCCGATGTCGGCCGATCGCGTGCGCTGGGAGCATATCCAGCGCGTTTACGAACTTTGCGAGCGCAATGTTTCGGAGACCGCGCGGCGGCTGAATATGCATCGCCGCACCTTGCAGCGGATTTTAGCCAAGCGCGCGCCGCGCTAACTCAAAAAAGCTCTGCCTGGATCTTCGGGTCGTTGATCGCGCTTAAACGCGACGACGAAATGCGTGCGATTCTGAGCATCACCGCTTTGCGGCTCGCGGCGGCAAGCGGATGCGGAAGGGCCTCGCGCAAGATCGCCCCGCCATAGCCATCGACGACCATCAGTCCGGCTTCATGGGGAATGACTTCCTGCGGGAAGTCGCAATCGACCGCGAAAAACAGCCGATCGCAATGCTTGCGATACTCTTCCCATTTCTGGTCGGTGCGGAAGTCATTGAGACACGACTTCACTTCCACGATCCAGATTTCGGCGGAAGGCCCGACCGCTACGATATCCGCGCGCCGGCCCGAGGGCAGCGGCAATTCGGTGGTCGCGGCATAACCCATCGAGTGTAAAAGCCGAACCGTCCCGCGGCAGATCGTTCGCGCCGGCGCGAAATTGTTTTGGCTGAAAAGCGGCGGGACCGGGACCGGATTTGTCATGGCAACTGCCGCGACTCTAACAACCCTTTGCTTCCCGCGAAACCGCGAAAAACTCCGGCAGGCATCTTGACCTGAAGCGTCGCGAATTTTGCCATACCCGCGCCAGTCCGCCGCCGCGGTTCCATCTCCCTTCAGCCCGCATCGCGCCTGAGCATCCCCGCGCAACTTCAGGTTCCTTTGGGAGAGGGTTTCATGCGAATGACGTTTGTTTATCTCGCGCTGGTCGCGGGACTAATCGCACCATTGTCCGTGCAGCCGGCTTACGCGCAAAAGCAGGTGGTTGAGGTCGCTTTCGTGCTCGATACCACCGGTTCGATGAGCGGGTTAATCGAGAATGCGAAGCGCAAAATCTGGTCGATTGCAACTTCTATCGTCGATGCAAATCCCGCCGCCGAGGTGCGTATGGCGCTGGTCGCTTACCGCGACATCGGCGACGAATATGTCACCAAGAAATTCGATCTCACCACCGACATTCAGGGGCTTTACGCCGAGCTTCTCAAATTCAAGGCGCAGGGCGGCGGCGACTGGGCGGAAAGCGTGAATGAAGCGCTGGATGTCGCGGTCACGAAACTCAAGTGGTCGCAGGAAAGAAATACACGCCGCATCGTGTTTCTGGTCGGCGATGCCCCGCCGCACATGGATTATCAGCAGGACCGCAAATATCCGGAAGTGCTGAAAGACGCCAAGGCCCGCGGCATTATCGTCAACGCCGTGCAGGCGGGCCCCGCACGCGATACCGAACGCTTCTGGCGCGAGATCGCACAGCTCGGCGACGGCAAATATATTCCGATCCCGCAGGACGGCGGCGTCGCGCTGATCATCGAGACGCCTTACGACCGCGAGATTCTCGACATTCAGATCAGGCTCAACCGCACCGTCTTGCCTTATGGCAAGCGCGCACAGCAGCTCAACGTTCGCGAGCGGCTCGACAACGTCGCTGCCGCTCCGCAGTCGACTGCGACCGATATTGCGGTCTATCAGAACAAGGTCCGCAAGGGCGTGGTTTCGACCGACGGCGATCTGGTCGCGGACACCGCATCAGGCCGCGTGAAGCTGGAAAGCATTCCGGAAGCGGAACTGCCGGACGATCTGCGCAAGCTCGCACCTCCGGCTCGCGTCGCTGCAGTCGAAAAGCAGGCCGCGGAACGCAAGACGCTCGACGATCAATTGACCACGCTTGTCCGCAAGCGCGACGAATACACGACTGCCGAGCGTAAGAAACAGCCGCAGAATGCGAAGAAGGATTCCTTCGATCAGGTGGTCGAGGATACGCTTCGTATGCAGATCAAGCCGGTGCCGGTAAACTGATCGGGTAGACAGGTCCCGCGTAAAGCAGGGGCGGCAACCAATCTCGGGTGGCCGCCCTTGTTTGCCTTCCGCAACTCTTGCAATCTCACGCGGTCATGACCGCGCTGGATTTAGAAACCGAATACAACAACCGCACCCGCGTGCCCGAGCACCCCGGCATCATCGCCGGATGGAAGCAGAATGCGGCTACCTTCCGTGCCGCGCATGAAAATGCGGAGCTTGGCATTTCTTACGGAGCCAGCGCGCGACAGACGCTCGATATTTTCTGGCCGGGTGCTGCACACGACGCACCGCTCGCACTCTTTATTCATGGCGGCTACTGGCAGGCGCTCGACCCTTTGCATTTCAGTCATTTCGCGAAAAGCGCGAACGCGAACGGCATCGCGCTTGCGTTGTGCGGGTACGATCTATGCCCGCAGGTGCGGGTCGCAGACATCATCGAACAGGTGCGCGCGTCTGCGCTTTTTCTCTGGAAGCGCCATCGCCGGAAGATTGTCGCAAGCGGCCACTCCGCAGGCGGACACTTGGCTGCCTGCCTCTTGGCAACCGATTGGAAGAAGTATGACGCCGACGCTCCCGAAGACCTCGTCCCATCCGGGCTTTCGATCTCGGGCCTGTTCGATCTGACACCGCTCATTTCGACCACGGTGAATAACGCGCTGCAGCTCGATCATAAGGAGGCCACGCAAAATTCGCCGCTGGGCTGGCCGATAAGCGGAAAGTGCGCGCTCGATGCCTGGGTCGGGGCGGAGGAAAGCCCGGAATATCTTCGCCAGAGCCGTATGGTGGCGGAAGAGTGGAAAAAGCGCGGGGCGGAAACCGCCTATCGCGAGATCGCGGGCGCCAATCACTTCACGGCGCTCGATCCGCTGAGCGATCCACGGAGCGAAATCTCGCAGCGTTTGGCGGCACTTGGCCACGCGTTGCGGTAGCCCCATCAATCGGATAATTGATTGCCAAGCACGCACCCGTAGCTCAGCTGGATAGAGCGCTGCCCTCCGAAGGCAGAGGTCAGAGGTTCGAATCCTCTCGGGTGCGCCATCTCTCCTTAGGCCGCAGCAACACTGATGCGTTTTCTGATCACCGGCACTGCGGGCTTCATCGGCTTCAACCTCGCGAGACGGCTTTTAGCCGACGGCCATGAAGTGCAGGGCGTCGATGCGCTCACACCTTATTATGACGTCGAGTTGAAGAAGAAACGCCACGCGGTGCTCGCGGGCTCGAACCGCTTCACCGCGCATATCGCAAACATCGAGGACGCAAAAAAATTCGAAGCGATTCATGCCGGTGCCGCCCCGGATGTCGTGGTGCATCTCGCGGCTCAAGCCGGCGTGCGCTACAGCCTTGAGAACCCGGAAGCCTATGTGCGCACGAACGTGGATGGCACGTTCAATCTGCTCGAGATCATGCGCCGCAAGCCGCCGAAACATTTCATGTTTGCGTCCACAAGCTCGGTCTATGGCGCAAACAAGGATATGCCGTTCGTCGAGACCGCGCGGACCGATCATCCGCTGACGATTTATGCCGCCACGAAAAAAGCCGGCGAGCTGATGGCGCATTCCTATGCGCATCTCTTCGAGATTCCGACTACCGCGTTCCGATTCTTCACGGTCTATGGCCCTTGGGGCCGGCCCGACATGGCTCTGTTCAAATTCGTCGACGCGATCCTGAAAGAAAAGCCGATCGACGTGTATGGCGAAGGGCGGATGTCTCGCGATTTCACTTATGTGGACGATCTGGTCGAAGCGATCGCGCGGCTGGTGCCTCTGGTGCCCGCGCGCGTCGCGCAAAGCGATGCAAACGATTCCGTGAGCCCGGCCGCGCCCTATCGCGTCGTTAATATCGGCGGCGGTTCGCCCGTGGAACTGACGAAGTTCATCGAAGCGATCGAAGTGAAGCTCGGCAAGAAGGCGATCAGGAACCTGATGCCGATGCAGCAGGGCGATGTCGCCGACACGTTTGCGAACGCGGATCTTCTGGAAAAACTCACCGGCTATCGGCCCTCGACCAAGATCGAGGAAGGTGTCGGCAAGTTCGTCGACTGGTACCGGGAATATTTCCGGGTCTAATGACCCTTTTTCGCGTCGCCGATCTTGTCGGTCCAGGCGAGCGCCAAGCCCGACAGCACGAACACGACGTGAATGCCCACCAGCCAGAACAGATAACGGTCTGAGCTTGCGCCCGCCGCGCCATCCGGCACATTGCCGAGCTTCATGAAGGCTTTGAGCACCTGCACCGCGGAGATCGCGACGATCGAAGCAAACAGTTTTTGCTTCAACCCTGCGAAGTCGATCTGCGTCATCCACTCCGGCCAGTCCGGATGTCCTTCCGGATCGATCTTCGAGACGAAGTTTTCGTAGCCGGAGAATACCACGATCAGCACGAGGTTAGCCGTAAGCGACAAATCGATCAGCGCCAGCACGCCGAGGATGATGTCGGCTTCGGTCGATGGTGCCGCGATCGCAACGAAATGAATCAATTCCTGCACGAATTTGAAAAGCAGGACGAACAGCGAAACGATCAGGCCGAGATAGAACGGCGCCATGATCCAGCGGCTCTGGAAAATGAGCCACTCGAGCCAGCCTTCCAGAAACGGCACCTGCCGTGGTTCGCCCGTCTTCTTCATGACGTAATCGATGCCACGGCAGGGACGATTCTTGCAAGCGCCCCGTTAAAGCGTCTTGTTAATGCGCGGAGGCCGAAACGCCGGTACCGATCTGGCAGGCGACCCCGGTGCCGCCTAATCCGCAGTAACCCATCGGGTTCTTCGCCAGATATTGCTGGTGATAGTCCTCGGCGAAATAGAATTCCGGCGCGTCCAGAATTTCGGTCGTGATTGCGCCATAGCCTTTGCCCTTCAGCGCTCTTTCGTATTCGGCCTTGGAAGCAAGCGCTGCTTTGTGCTGCGCAGGATCGGAGAGATAAATCCCCGAGCGATACTGCGTGCCGATGTCGTTGCCCTGGCCCATGCCCTGCGTCGGGTCATGGCTTTCCCAAAACGTCTTGAGCAACTGCTCGAACGAAACCTTCGCGGGGTCATAGACAACGAGCACGACTTCGTTATGCCCGGTGCGCCCCGAACAGACTTCTTCGTAGGTCGCGTTCGGGGTGTGACCGGCTGCGTAGCCGGCGGCGGTGGTGAACACCCCCGGCACTTCCCAGAATTTTCGCTCTGCACCCCAGAAGCAGCCGAGGCCGAAAATCGCCTGCTTGAAGCCGGCGGGGTAAGGCCCCTTGATCGGCGTCTTCAGGACGAAGTGCTTCTCGGCGGTGGGAATGGCGCTCGCCCGGCCCGGCAGGGCGTCTTTTGCGGCAGGAATTTCGAGGCTTTTGCGGGAAAAGAACATCTCGTGGTCTCCCTGTTTCTGGCAGGAATATAGGCGCGGGCGCTGCATCCCGCGAGCCATGCCCCGATCAAAGAGTCGCGAGGAACTTCTCTGTCCGCGCGTCCTTGTCCTTAACGCCTGCCCGTATTATGCCCCTCACCGCCGGAGAGGTGGCCGAGTGGTTGAAGGCGCACCCGCGCGCCAGTGGCGCGCGGATCAAACAAAAAGTGCGTGCGCCTTCTAGGACGTGCCGTAACGGAGAGGTGGCCGAGTGGTTGAAGGCGCACGCTTGGAAAGCGTGTTTACGGGAAACCGTAACGTGGGTTCGAATCCCACTCTCTCCGCCAGCGGCTTAGAGGTTCAGCGCAGGCGCTGGATCGCGCGTTTTAGATCGCGCTTGTATTGCAGAAAATCGACGAAGATACCGTGTTCGCCGCGATCCTTGCTTGCGGGTGCCGCGCAATAGGGCTCGATCTCGCGACGGAATTCCGCTGCTGCCGATGGCTTGGCTTTGCGCGCCTTGAGATAAGCCGCGATCAGATCGGTCTGTAGCGCGCGTCCCGGCCAGCCGACGCCGGCCCCTTCAAGCAGTCCCGCGACGAAGAGGCCGTTATCTTCCGGCGGAAACACATTCATATAAAGCCGCGGCGCGCCATGTTGCGGCTGCCAGTTGAGCGGCGAAAGCTCTTCCAGAAACGGGAAGGTGATCTTGTAACCGGTTGCGAAGACGACGACGTCGACATCGTCTCGTTTGCCGTCTTCGAAAATCACCGCATTGCCGTCGAATGATTTCACCGGCCTGCGAACCGCGACATCGCCTTGTCCTAGATGCAAGAGCACCAGCGAGTTCACGATCGGCGTGCGGTCGTAAAGCCTATGCTCTGGTTTCGGCAATCCGAAGCGTTCGGGCGGACCGGCCAAGAGACGCGCGACCGGCTCATGCAGCATCGAGCGCAGCCATCTCGGCAACACGAGTTTGGTGTTGTGGTTGCGAATATCCGCGGGCTTGCCTGCCACGAACTTCGGCACGAAATGGTTGCCGCCGCGCACGCTCCACAGCACGCTTTTTGCGCGGTGAATCGCATCGACCACGATATCGCAGCCGGTGTTACCCATGCCCGCGATCAGCACGCGCTTGCCCTCGAACAGCTCCGGCGACTTGTAGTCTTTCGCGTGCATCACCTTGCCCGCGAAATCACCGCGCACTTTCGGCAGCAGGGGATCGCTCAGATGCCCGTTTGCGATCACGACGCCTTCATAGTCGCGCGTCTCGCCTTTATCGAAGGTCGCGCGCCAGTGGCTATCGTGCCGCGAAAGCTTGGCGACGCCATCATTGAAGCGGATCAGCGGATAAAGCTCGAAGCGCTTCGCAAAATCCTTGAAATATTGCTCGATCTGGACGCGGCTCGGATAGGCGGGCCATTCCTCCGGCATCGGAAAGTCGGCAAATGCCGTCGTCGATTTCGACGAGATCAGGTGCGTGGACGCATAGACCGCGCTCGACGAAGCCCCATAAAGCCATTGTCCGCCTACATCGGCATTGCGCTCGGCCGCTTCGACGGGAAGGCCTGCTTCCTTGAGGGAGCGGATCGCAGCAAGTCCCGCGGGCCCCGCGCCGATGACGAGATAGCTCACCGCGTGCTCCGGATGTTTTCGAGATAGCGGTCGAAGACGGCACGCGCATCATAACGGGGCGCAAAGCCGAACTCGGATTTCAGCTTTTCGTTGGCGAGCACCGGCCGGTACTGAATGAATTTTACGTGCTCGGGTCCGAGCGCGGTGACGCGGAGCTTGTTTAAAACCCAGAGCACGGTTTTCAAGAACGCCGGCGGCAGCGGCAGAAATTTCTTGCCGAGAATGTTTGCGATCTCACGCAGACTTAGCGTGCCGTCACCAGCAAGATTGAACACGCCGTCGCGCGATTCGTTCACGGCTTTCGCAAGCGCTTCGACGACATCGAGTTCCGAGATCAGCGAGAACGGCGTTGTCGTGCCGCTTAAGCCCACGACTACGGGCCGTGAGAAAATCGCCGTGATCTGGTTGTTCGTGCCGGGACCTAACACTGTGCAGGGGCGAAACACGGTCTGCTTCATTTGCGGGTACTTCCCGCGCCACTCGGCAAGCATTTCTTCCACTAGCCGCTTGTGCTTCGAATAGGGGAAATCCTCGTTGCCGCGCAGCGCATCCGTTTCGCGCAAAGGCACCGGGTTGTCGGCGTGATAGCCGTAAGCGGCACCGCTCGATGTCACCACGATCTGCTTTGCACCCGCCGCAAGCGAAGCTTCAAGCACATTCTTCGTGCCAAGCACGTCGATTGCATAATCCCGAGCAGGATCACCTCCAGCCGCAACGACGGAAGCCAGATGCACTACCGCCTGCGGCTGATAGGTCCGGAAAATCTCAGCGAGCTTAGGATTACCGATATCGGCGGTGGCGTAGGTCACGCCGGGGAGGCGCTGCGCCTCCTGAACCTCGCGCAGATCGAGCGCCACCACATAATGCGCACTCTTGAGCGCACTGGTTAGTGCCCTGCCGATGAAGCCGGCAGCGCCGGTAATAAGGACGGTTGCCATCAGGATTTCGCCGCAATGAGTAGAATTATGGTCATGGCTGCTGATCCTGCGGCTTGCTTCGCCACAAAAATGAACGAGCGGCAGGCCATGTGCAAGCCGTGGCGGCGTCTCGGTCTTGCGGCCTGTCGGATGCCGGGCTACCAACGTCGATAGTGTTGCGCGGCGCAACGAATGGAGCGTTTCATGGTTCGCATATTGATGGCTGCACTGCTCGCGGCTGGTCTCTTCGCGCTCTCGCCCAGCGCAAAAACTTTCGCGCAGGAAAAGCAGACGAAAAAAAGCACCTGCGAATTCGGCGCCGATGACCAGAAGCTGAAAGGCACCGAGCGCAAGAAGTTTCTCGCCAGGTGCATGGCGAACGAAGACGCCGACAAAAAACCGAAGCCGAAACCCAAGCCGAAGAAAAAAGAAGAACAGAAAGCCAGCTAGCAACAGCGCGCTCTCAATATGGGCGAGCAAGCGGACTCATACGAAGAAATCCGAAAATCGGTTCGCGCGCTCTGTACGCAGTTTCCAGGTAGTTATTGGCGCGAACTTGATCGTGACCGCGCTTATCCGAAAGCGTTCGTCGATGCGCTGACGAAAGCGGGCTTTCTCTCCGCGCTCATTCCTGAAGAATATGGCGGCAGCGGTCTTTCGCTTTCGGCGGCGGCTGCGATTCTGGAAGAAGTGCAGGCGGCCGGCTGCAATGGAGCGGCCTGCCATGCCCAGATGTACATGATGGGTACGTTGCTTCGCCATGGCAGCGCTGCGCAGAAACGAAAATATCTTCCTGAAATCGCCGCCGGAAAAATCCGGCTGCAAGCCTTCGGTGTGACCGAGCCGGGCAGTGGCACGGACACGCTCAGCATTGCAACGACCGCGAAACGCGACGGCGCCAATTACGTCGTGAACGGTCAGAAAATCTGGACTTCGCGCGCCGAGCACTCCGATCTGATGCTCTTGCTCGCGCGTACCACACCCAAGGAGGCAATCAAGAAACGATCAGAGGGCTTGTCGGTATTTCTGGTCGATATGCGCGAGGCGGCCGGGAAGGGACTGACGATCCGTCCGATCCGCACCATGATGAATCACGCAACCACGGAAATCTTCATCGAGAACCTGCGCATACCCGCGGAGAATTTGATCGGGGAAGAAGGGCAGGGCTTCCGATACGTTCTCTCCGGCATGAACGCCGAGCGCATCCTGATCGCCGCCGAATGTGTGGGTGACGCGAAGTGGTTCATCGAAAAAGCGGTTTCCTACGCAAAAGAGCGGAACGTCTTCGCGCGGCCCATCGGTCAGAATCAGGGCGTACAGTTTCCGATCGCGCGAAGCTATGCGCAGATGCGTGCGGCCGAACTTATGGTCGTGGAAGCGGCGAAACGCTACGAGCGCGGCGAAGATTGCGGCGAGGAAGCCAATCTCGCGAAGCTATTGGCGGCTGATGCTTCATGGGCCGCTGCCGATATGTGCGTGCAGACGCATGGCGGCTTCGGTTTTGCCGAGGAATACGACATCGAGCGGAAATTCCGCGAGACGAGGCTCTATCAGGTGGCGCCGGTTTCGACGAACCTGATTCTTTCTTTTCTCGCGGAGCACGTGCTCGGTTTGCCGCGCTCTTACTAGTTTGATCGGGGCTCAGACTTCCAGCCATTCGCGGCGCACGGCGTCATTCTTCTCCAAATCGGCCGGTGTGCCTTCGAAGACGATATGGCCGTGGCCCATCACATAGACGCGGTGGGAAATGCGCATCGCGATCGTGAGCTTCTGCTCAACCAGTAGAATTGAAATCTTCCGTTCTGCGATGTTCTGCAGAAGATTGCCGACGCGCTCGGTCATCTGCGGCGACAAACCTTCGGTCGGCTCATCCACCATGATGAGATCGGGATCGCCCATCAGCGTGCGGCAGACGGTGAGCATCTGCTGTTCGCCGCCCGAGAGTACGCTCGCGTCGGTATCCTTGCGCTCGCGCAGGATCGGGAAGAGATTATAGACATCCTCGATCGACCAGCGCGGGTTCTTGCGCGCCGACTTCTCGCCGAGAATAAGATTTTGTTCGACGGTCAGCGACGGGAAGATCGAACGGTCCTCCGGCACATAGCCGAGCCCGCAATAGGCGACCTGATAGGATTTCAGACCAGCGATTTCCTTGCCCTTGAACTTGATCGAACCCTGCGGCGGTACGTCGCCCATGATCGCTTTGAGCGTGGTCGAACGGCCGACGCCGTTACGGCCGAGAATCGAAACGATCTCGCCGTTTTTCACGTTCAGGTTCACGCCCTGCAAGATGTGGCTCTTGCCGTAATAGGCGTGGAGATCCTTTACCTCGAGCATTGTGTCAGTCATGGCCGGCGGTCCCGAGGTAAGCTTCTTGCACTTTCTGGTTTGCCTTGATCTTTGCGGGCTCATCGGTGGCGATGATTTGCCCGTACACGAGAACGGAGATGCGATCGGCGAGATTGAAAACGACACCCATGTCGTGCTCGATGATGATGAGCGTGCGGCCTTCGCTCACTTTGCGGATCAGCGCTACCGCGTTTTCTGCTTCGCCGCGGCTCATGCCGGCAGTCGGCTCGTCGAGCAGGATGATGTTGGCGCCGCCAGCGATCGTGATTCCGATCTCTAAGGCGCGCTGCTCGGCATAGGTCAAAACGCCCGCCGGAATTTCCGCACGGTTGGTCATCCCGATAAGTTCGAGAATTTCCTGCGTGCGCGCACGCACGTCCTCGAGCTTGTCGATATTGCGCCAGAACGAATATTTATAGCCCTTCGACCATAAAACCGCGCAGCGCACATTTTCCCAGACACTGAGGCGAGGGAAGATGTTCGTGACCTGAAAACTGCGCGACAAGCCACGGCGATTGATTTCGAACGGACGAAGGCCGGTAATGTTCTCGCCGTGCAGAAGCACCGAACCGGAAGAAGGCAGGAATCGGCCACTGATCAAGTTGAACAGCGTGGACTTGCCGGCACCATTCGGACCGATCACTGCGTGACGTTCGCCGGCTTTCACGTCGAGGCTGACTCCGCGGATGATCGCGGTTTTGCCGAAGCTCTTTTCCAGGTTTTTGAGTTCAATTGCGGAGTTCATTTTCCACTCCGCTGCGCATCGACCAGCGCATTGTGCCAGGCATTGGCGACCGTGGGCCAAGTGAAGCGGAATGCGAAGAACCCACCGATCATTGCAATCACACCGCCCACCCACGGCAAAACCGTATGCGTATTCACCGTGAGGTAGTTCCGGCGCAGGAAATGCATATTCGCGCCTTCCGCGCCTTTTTGCGCGACGTGATGGATCATCTCGATCAAGAGGATTGCGCCAAAAATCATGACCAGCGCTGGAATTAGCGCGACGACATAAGCGCCGAACAATTTTCCGAGGCGCGTAATCTTGCTGCCGAACGGCCCGCGCCAGAATTGGGCGTGCATCATGAGCAGTCCCGAAAGCCCGTAAGGAGCGAACAGAATGATAGTGATGAAGAAGATGCCGAAATACAGCACCCAGATTTCGGAGAAATCGGAAAGCTTGATCGACAAGAGAGTTACAAGGATAGCGCCCAGGACCGGGCCGACAAAGAAGGCGACGCCGCCGATATAGGCTGCAAGCAGAACCGCACCCGACTGCGCAGCACCTACGAAGCTCGCCTGGGCGAGCTCGATGTTAATGGCAGCGAGAGAGCCCGCTACACCGGCGAAGAGTCCCGCGAGCGAGAAGGCGATGAAACGCACGAATTGCGGATTGTAACCGACGAATTCGACGCGCTCCGGATTCTCGCGCACCGCATTACACATACGGCCCAGCGGCGTGCGGGTAATCGCATACATCAGGATCACGCAGAGCAAGGTCCAGAACGCGATCAGGTAATAGACCTGAATCTGCGGGCCGAAATTGTATCCGAAGAGGCGAATGAGCTTGGTGCGGTCGGCTGAAATACCCTCTTCTCCGCCGAAGAAGCTTCGAAGAATGAGCGAACTCGAATAGACGAGTTCCGCAAGCCCCAGCGAAATCATCGCAAACGCCGTACCGCCGCGTTTGGTCGAGACCGAACCGAATACAATGCCGAAGAAGAGGCCGGCCGCCGCGCCGAAGACAGGGATCAGCGGCAGCGGCAGCGGAACGCCCGACTTCGCCGCCCAATTGATCATATGCGAGGTCACGAAGGCAGCGAGGCCGTAATAAACCGCGTGCCCGAAGGAGAGCATACCGGTCTGGCCGAGCAGCATATTATAGGAGAGCGCGAAGATGACCATGATGCCGATCAGACACATGGTCGTAATCGAAGCGCCGGCCGGAAAGATGTACGGCAGGATCAGCAGCAGGATCGCTGCAAGAATCCAGACGCCATAGCTTTTGACGGCGCTGCTCATGTGTCACGCGTCCCAAACAGGCCCGTCGGGCGGAAGATCAGCACAAGCACGAGCAGGAGATAAGGCAGGATCGGCCCGATCTGGGCGATCGTGACGGTCCAGATATCAAACAGAATGGTGCCGCGGGTCGGCGATAGATAGCTGCCGAAGAATTTCGATAGCGACCAGTCCGAAGCGATTGCAAAGGTCTGCAACAGCCCGATCAGGAGCGAAGCGACGAATGCCCCCCACAGCGATCCGAGACCACCGACCACGACGACGACAAACAGGATTGGGCCCAGCAGCGCGGCCATATTCGATTGCGTAACGAAAGCAGCACCAGCGATTGCGCCGGCGATCGCCGCGAGCGAAGTGCCGAGACCGAACACCAGCATGAAGACGCGCGGTACGTTATGACCGAGCATCCCGACCATATTCGGGTGCGTAAGCGATGCCTGGATGATGAGGCCCGCCCGTGTTCTGGTCAGCAGGAAGATCAGGCCGATAAAGATCGCGATCGAGAACACGAGCATGAACGCTTTGTAGGCGGGGTAGTTCGTCGCGTAGATCGTAAACGCCGAGAAATCGAGGAAGCTCGGGACGCGATAATCCATCGCGAGCTTGCCCCAGATCATCTGGATCACTTCTTCGATGATGAAAGCCAGGCCAAACGTGAAAAGAAGTTCCGCGACATGACCGTGCTTGTGAACGGTGCGTAGCCCGTAGCGCTCGACCAGCGCACCCAGACCGCCGGCGATCAGCGGCGCCAGAATAATGGCCGGAATAAAGCCCGCCCATTGGCTGATCTGAAACCCGAGAAACGCACCGAGCATATAGAAGCTCGCGTGCGCGAAGTTGAGGACGCCCATCATGCTGAAGATGAGCGTGAGGCCGCTCGCCATCAGGAAGAGAAGCATACCGTAAAGGACGCCGTTCAGCGTCGAGATGATGATGAGTTCAGCCACGGTTCCCTGCCAGCCCGAGGATTACCCGAATAAAGAACGTCCGGCCGGATTGCTCCGGCCGGACGCTTTTTCCGAACCCCTTACGAGGGCTTGTTCATCTTGCAGGAGGTCTGGACGAGCGTGTCCTTCAGATCGATCTTGCCTGCAATGGTCCAGCCCCAACCGGTCTTTTCTTCGTCGAACGGCTGATCGGCTTTGATCGGACCGAAGCTCGCCATATACAGCGGCTGCATGAACTGGTGGTCGTCGGCGCGCATATAACCTTCGCCGCCGTGGAACACCTGGAACTTCATGCCGTCGAGTGCCTTTGCGATCGCTTTCGGATCGTCAGACTTAGTCTGGCTGATCGCAGCCGCGAGCATACGCATCTGGTTCACGCCGCGCGGATAGAACAGGCTGACGCCATACTTAGCGCGCAGCGCCTTTTCGAAGTCCGCCGCTTCCTTGTGCGGAATGTTGGCGAAGCCTTCGCCGACCGCGAAGATGCGGTTCGGAAGATTGGCCTGCTTCATCGCAGTCGGGCCGCCGGTGCCACCGGCATAGAAGGTGTACCAGTCGATCTGAAGGCCTGCGTCGGCTGCCGCCTTGACGAGCAGCGCGAAGTCCGAGCCCCAGTTGCCGGTGATGACAGCGTCCGCGCCCGAAGCCTTGATCTTCGCAATGTACGGAGCGAAGTCGGTGACTTTCGCGAGCGGGTGCACTTCGTTGCCGACGATCTCGATGTCAGGACGCTTTTCCTTGACCATCTTGGCCGCGAGATCGCGCACGCCGTGACCGAAGGCGTAATCCTGATTGATCAGGTATACCTTCTTCACATTCTTGCGATCCTTCATGAAGGTGGTGATTGCCGCCATCTTCTGTTCGGTGTTCGCGTCCCAGCGGAAGTGCCAGTAGCTGCACTTATCGTTGGTCAGGATCGGATCGACCGCGGCGTAGTTGAGATAAACGACTTCCTTGCCCGGATTGCGCTCGTTGTATTTGGTCACGAACTCCGAAATCGCGATCGCGAAGGAAGTGCCGTTGCCCTGCGTGATGATGCGGATGCCGTCGTCGATGGCTTTCTGCACCTGCACGATGGTTTCCTGCGCGTTCAGCTTGTTGTCGTAGGGGACGATTTCGAGCCTGCGGCCGTTCGCGCCGCCCTTGGCGTTGATCTCTTCCAGAATGAACTGGAAGTTCTTCAAGCCGGTGTCGCCGATGCCGGCCATCGGGCCGGAGAGCGGATCGACATAAGCGATACGGATTGGAGCGCCTTGTGCTTCCGTTTTCTGCGGCAGCGCGAGGTAGCCGGCGCCGGCGACGAGGCCGACAGCAGCGAGCCCGAGCAGTTTCTTAGGCATTTGCCATTTCATCGTAGTTTTCCTCCCAAGGAATTTTGCGACCGATTGGTGCGCCGCGCTTTTTTTGTTCTTCGTTTTCCTTCTTCGCTTTTCGCGTTCGAAGCCGGTAACTGTCGGTACACTCATGATCGGTTTGCACGCTGGCTTCTAGGAGCCATCGCCTAAGACTTTCAGGCACTTGCGAACCATTCGTCAATAGCGCTGCGGCAGTTGCGAAGGGGCGGCGATGCACGAAATCATCGCACCGTGAATCGGTCGCATGATGCAGCGCAGCAACCAGCCCGCTCTGCGGAAGCAGGGCTGTCGTTTTTAAGCGAACTATTCCGCAGGCTGTTTGCGTTCGCCGCGCTGATGACTGCGCGGCTTCACTTTGCGGCGAAGTTCGGCGAGATCGGCGCGGTCCCGCACGGCAGTCCGGAACGACTGATCCTTGCCCGACAGATATTGTGGCGGACAGGCGATCTGTTCGACGCCGTACCAGGCCGCCGCCCGCATCGTGAAGTATGGATCGACCAGGTGCGGGCGCGCGAGCGCGACGAGGTCGGCGCGGCCGGCGGCCAGAATTGTATTCACCTGATTGGCCGTTGTGATGTTGCCGACGCACATGGTCGCGATCTTCGCCTCGTTGCGGATTTGATCCGAATAAGGCGTCTGGAACATACGGCCGAAGACTGGCTCGGCGTCGTGAACGGTTTGCCCGGTTGAGACATCGATCAGGTCGCAGCCTTCGCGCGCGAAGGCGCGCGACATTTCAACGGATTCTTCGCCGGTGATGCCGCCATCTTTCCAGTCGGTGGCCGAGATGCGGACCGACATCGGTTTCGTGACCGGCCATACTTCCCGGATTGCGCGGAAAACTTCGAGCGGAAACCGCAAACGATTATCGAGTGAGCCGCCGTATTCGTCACGGCGCATATTGGTAAGCGGCGAGATGAAGGTCGCGAGCAGGTAGCCGTGTGCGCAATGAAGTTCGAGCATATCGAAGCCAGCGCGCTCTGCGCGCAGTGCAGCCTCCACGAAATCCGCCTTCACTTTATCCATATCGGTGCGCGTCATTTCGCGCGGAATTACGCTGTGCGGATAATAAGGTAGCGGCGAGGGCGCGATGATCGGCCAGGCGCCGCGCTCTAACGGCTCATCGATCCCTTCCCACATCAGTTTAGTAGCGCCCTTGCGGCCGGCGTGTCCGAGTTGCAAACAGATTTTTGCGGCGGAGTTCGCGTGTACGAAATCGACGACGCGTTTCCATGCGGCTTCCTGTTCACCGGTGTAAATACCGGCGCAACCCGGCGAGATGCGCGCGTCTGCGGAAACGTCCGTCATCTCGGTGTAAACGAGACCGGCACCCCCGATGGCGCGCCCTCCCAGGTGCACAAGATGCCAGTCGTTCGGCACGCCGTCTTTCGCGGAGTATTGGCACATCGGCGAGACCACGACCCGGTTCGGGATTTCCATCTCTCGCAGCCTGAGCGGCTGAAACATCGGCGGGAGCGGGCGTTTCCTGTCCGCGTGCGGCACGCCTTCCGCGAACATCTCGCCCGCTTGTTCGACGAATTCCGGCGCGCGGAGTTGCAGATTGTCCCAGGTGATCGCTTTGGAGCGCGTCATAAGGCCGAATGCGAATTGCCGCGGGTCCATCTCCCAGAAGCGGTCAATGTGCTCGAACCAAACCAGCGACACGTCGGCGGCGTGCTGCGTCTTCTCGACGTCTTCGCGGCGCGAAGTCTCGAAATCCTGAAGCGCCGCCGGAACGTCGAGCCGCGTTTTCTGAAGCGATTGAAAAAGTGCGATCGCGTCTTCCATAGCCAGTTTGGTGCCGGAGCCGATGGAAAAGTGCGCGGTCGCTTTGGCGTCGCCGAGCAACACCACGTTATTCATGACCCAGCGCTCGTTCGCGACGCGCGGAAAATTGCGCCACATCGAACGGTTGGTGATCAGCTTGTGGCCTTGTAGCTCGTCCGCGAACAGCTCTTCGATAAAGCGGGCGGACTCTTTTTCCGAGAGTTTTGCGAAGCCTGCGCGGTCGAACGTTTCTGGCTGCACCTCGAAGATCAAGGTCGAACGGCCAGCCTCGTATTGATAGCAATGCGCGATGAAGATGCCGTATTCGGTTTCCTTGAAAAAGAACGTGAAGGCGTCGAAGGATCGCGTCGAGCCCATCCACGTGAACTTGTTCGGGCGAAAGTCGATGTCGGTGCTGAAGTGCTCACGAAATTGTTCGCGGATCCGGCTGTTGGAACCGTCCGCGGCCACGATCAGATCGTAGCCTTTGAGCGATGCGAGCGACGGATCGATTTCGGTTTCGAAGTTGAGCTTCACGCCGAGTGCGTCGGCGCGGTCGTGCAGCAGCCTGAGCAATGTCGTGCGTGCGCAGCCGCAAAAGCCGTTGCCGCCGATGCGGTGCAGGCTGCCTTTGAAATGAATCTCAATGTCGTCCCAATAGGCAAAGTTATCGGCAATCGCCTGATAGCTCTCGCGGTCGAATTTCTCGAAGGTATCGAGCGTCTCATCCGAGAACACCACGCCGAAGCCGAACGTATCGTCGGCGCGGTTGCGCTCAAACACATCGATTTCGATGTTCGGCCAAGCCTTGGCGGCAAGAATCGAAAAATAAACGCCGGCCGGTCCGCCGCCCACGACTGCGATTCGCATCGGAAAACCTCGTGTTTTCGCCGCTTGCAGGAAAAATAGTTTAGGCTTAAAGTAATTTCACTGCAAGCCGGATCGAGGCCTTCCCATGGAGCTCGAACAGTCCGCGGCGCTGGACGCCGAAAGCAAGATTGCCGATGCCCCCGGCGATCATAAAGCCGAGTTGCGGCTCTGGCTGCGTTTGCTTGCCACCAACACGCTGATCGAAACCGAAATCCGCCGCCGCCTGCGCGAGCGCTTCGATGTCACGCTGCCGCGTTTCGATCTGATGGCGCAGTTGGAGCGCAAGCCGCACGGCATGACGCTCGGCGAACTTTCGCAGCGCATGATGGTGACGAACGGAAACGTCACCGGCCTCGTCGACCGGCTGCTCGCCGAAGAAGTGATCTCGCGCAAGCAACACAAGAGCGACCGCCGCTCGCATATCGTGAGCCTGACCGAGAAAGGCCGCAAGCAATTCGCGCGCATGGCGAAAGAACATGAAGACTGGATCGCCGCGATGTTCGGCGAGCTGACGCAGAGCGAATGCGTTGCGCTCACCAAAATGCTCGGAAAATTGAAGACGAGCGTGCGAACAGTTGCCGCGCAGAACTGATAAGTGAAGGAGGTTCGGATGATCGCAAGCGCCCATATCGATACCTTCGCAAGAGACAATCTTCCACCGCGAGAGCTGCAACCCGAGTTCGTCTTCGAGCTGCCGGAGCTTCAATATCCTGCGCGGCTGAATGCCTGCGTCGAGTTGCTGGACAGGGCTGTGGAGAACGGTTTCAGGAATAAGCCCTGCATCGTCACGCCGACGGAAACGCTGAGCTACGCAGAGCTGCAGGAGCGTGTGAACCGGATCGCAAACGTACTCGTAAACGATCTCGGCCTCGTGCCGGGCAACCGCGTGCTGCTGCGTTCGGCAAACAACGCCATGATGGTTGCGAGCTATTTCGCGGTGCTAAAGGCAGGCGGCATTGTGGTCGCGACCATGCCGCTTCTGCGCGCGAAAGAAATTTCCTACGCAATCCAGAAAGCAAAAATCAAGTTTGCGCTGTGCGACGCGCGGCTTGAAGACGAGATGGAGAAAGCAAAACCGCTCTCACCCGATCTTAAGAAGCTCGCTTACTGGGGCAAAGGCGGCTTGGAAACGCTGATGGCACAGGAGGGCTACGAGAATTTTGCCGCCTGCAACACGGCGGCCGATGACGTCTGCCTGATCGCCTTTACCTCCGGCACCACGGGCCAGCCTAAAGGCACCATGCACTTTCACCGCGACCTGCTCGCGGTTTGTGATACGTACGGCAAAAACGTACTCCGGGCGAATGCAAACGACCGCTTCATCGGCTCGCCGCCGCTTGCGTTTACCTTCGGCGTCGGCGGACTTGTGTTTTTCCCGATGCGCGTCGGCGCTTCGACCGTGCTTTTGGAAAAATCAACGCCGGACGATTTGTTGTCTGCGATCGAGCGGCACAGAGCGACCGTGTGCTTCACAGCTCCAACTGCATATCGCGCGATTCTCGGAAAGCTCGAAGGCCGCGATATTTCTTCGCTGCGCAAATGTGTCTCGGCCGGGGAGGCGCTTCCCAAGGCGACATGGGAAGCGTGGCAGCAGGCGACCGGCATCAAAATCCTCGACGGGATAGGCTCTACCGAAATGCTGCATATTTTTATTGGCTCTCCGGAGGAAAGTTTGTGCGCAGGCGCGACCGGAAAACCCGTTCCCGGCTATCAGGCAAAGATCATTGACGAAAACGGCAATGCGCTGCCGCCGAATACGCCGGGCCGTCTCGCGGTACGCGGGCCGACGGGCTGCCGCTATCTCGCCGACGAGCGGCAGAAGAAATATGTCGAGGATGGCTGGAACATCACCGGCGACACATATCTTTGCGATAAAGACGGCTACTTCTGGTATCAGGCACGTTCCGACGACATGATCATTTCCGCGGGCTACAATATTGCAGGTCCCGAAGTGGAATCCGTGTTGCTTTCGCATCCGGCTGTCGCCGAATGCGGTGTAGTTGGTGCGCCGTGTCCGGAGCGCGGCCAGATCGTGAAAGCCTTTGTGGTGTTGCGCGGAGGCTTCACGGGTGATGCCGCGATGACGAAAATCCTGCAGGAATTCGTGAAAGCTGAGGTCGCGCCCTATAAATATCCGCGCGCGGTGGAATATGTGACGAGCCTGCCGAAAACCGATACCGGAAAACTGCAGCGCTTCCGCCTGCGCGAAGCAGCAAGCGCTTCCGCCAACACTAAACTGGCTTCGTGATCATCATGTTAGATAAGAACAAGTCCGGACCCACGGTACTGCGCCCGAAAGACTGGCCGCAGCCGAAAGGCTATTCCGACGGCATGGTTGCTGCGGGCCGCGTAGTCGTCACCGGCGGTGTCGTCGGCTGGGACAGCCGAGCAAAATTTCCCGATGGTCTTGCGGCGCAGACGAAACAGACGCTCGAGAATATCGTCGCGATCATCGCTGAAGCGGGCGCCGAGCCGAAGCATATCGTGCGGCTGACCTGGTACATCACCGACATCGAAAACTATCTGCTCTTGCAGCGCGAGATCGGCACGGTTTATCGCGAAGTCATGGGCAAGCATTTCCCCGCGATGGCGGTGGTACAGGTCGTCCGCCTCGTCGAAAAAGCGGCGCTCGTGGAAATCGAAGCGACCGCGATATTGCCCGAATAATCAGTCTCCCTTGAAGACTGGCTTTTGCTTCGCGACGAAGGCTTCGTAGGCGCGTTCGAAATCCATCGTTTCCATGCAGATCGCCTGCTCGCGCGCTTCATGATCGATTGCCTGATCGACGCCCATCACCCATTCGTCATGGATGCAGCGCTTGGTCATTGCGTGCGCGTAAGCCGGCCCGCTTGCGAGCGAGGCCGCGAGCGTGCTCGCTTCTTGCAGTACATTCTCCGGCGCGCAGAGTTTATTGTAAAAACCCCAGCGCTCGGCCTCTTCGCCGCCCATCGCGCGGCCGGTGTAAAGCAATTCCGCCGCGCGGCCCGCGCCGATGATGCGGGGAAGCAGATTGCACGCGCCCATGTCCGCGCCGGATAAACCCACGCGCACGAAAAGAAACGCGACCTTGCTCTGCGCCGTGCCGTAGCGAAGATCGGACGCCATCGCCAGAATCGCGCCCGCGCCCGCGCAAACACCGTCGATCGCAGCAACAATCGGCTGCGGGCAGCCACGCATGGCTTTCACGAGATCGCCGGTCATCTGCGTGAATTTCAAGAGGCCTGCGCTGTCTTTCTTGCGCCGCATCTCGACCAGCGGACCGATGATTTCATGGACATCGCCGCCGGAGCAGAAATTGCCGCCGGCGCCCGTGATGACGACCGTCTTCACGTCTTTCGTATCGTTCAGCGCGCGGAATGTTTCGCGCAGCTCGGCGTAGGATTCGAACGTAAGCGGGTTCTTCCGCTCCGGACGGTTCAGCGTGATGGTCGCGACGCCATTGTCCAGCTTCCAGAGAAAATGCTGCGGCTTGAAAGTTGAGAAATTCACGACGGCGCTTCCTTGCTTTTCGCAGCTTTGCATCTGCTGCTGTCATTCGTATGCTTCCGTGAATTGTAGTCTTTCCGCATCCGAGAGGAAACGAAATTGAAGATCGCAGTGGTCGGCGGCGGGCCGGCGGGCCTTTACTTCGCCTATCTCTGGAAGCGGAAGCATCCTGCGGCGGAAATATTGTTGTTCGAACAGAATGCGCCCGATGCCACCTTCGGCTTCGGCGTGGTGTTTTCGGATCGCGCACTCGATTTTCTGCGCGCCGACGATTCCGAAACCGTCGAAGCGATTACGCCGCATATGGAGCATTGGCGCGACATGACGCTGGTCCATCGGGGCGAGCGCGTGACCATCGATGGCGTCGGCTTTTCGGCAATCGGCAGGTTAGAGCTGCTGAATCTTTTGCAGGCGCGTGCCGCCTCCGTCGGGGTTAAGCCGGTATTTCACCGGCGCATCGAAAGTCCGGAACAGCTTCGAGGTTTCGATCTCGTGGTCGCAGCCGACGGCGTGAATTCGTCGCTTCGTTCGTTCTATCCGCAATTCCAGACGCAGACCGATTTGTTTCGCAACAAATTCATCTGGTTCGGGACCGGAAAAATCTTCGACACGCTCACGCAGACTTTTGTCGAATGCGAGTACGGCACCTTGAATGCGCATCACTACCGCTATGCGCCGGATAAAAGTACCTTCATCGTCGAATGCGACGGAGAAACTTTCGAGCGTGCAGGCTTCGGAAAAATGTCACCGGAAGAAAGCAGAGTACTATGCGAGCGGATCTTCGCCGATACACTCGGCCGACATCCGCTGATTTCCAACAAATCAGTCTGGCGGGATTTTCCCTGGATTTGGAACGAGCGCTGGGCACACGAAAACATCGTACTGGCCGGCGACGCGTTACACACGGCGCATTTCTCGATCGGCTCCGGTACGCGCCTCGCGCTTGAGGATTCCATCGCGCTCGTGAAGGCGCTGGAAAGCGAAACAGGTGTTTCATCCGCACTCAAGCGCTACGAGGATGAGCGAAAACCGATCGTCGGAAAAATCGTGAACGGGTCAAAAACAAGCGCGGCCTGGTACGAAAATTTTCCCGAACACATGAAACAGGCGCCGCTCGATTTTGCGATGAGCTATATCACGCGCTCGGGACGTATCGATGACGCGCGGCTTCGCGAAATGTCGCCGAAATTTATGGCGCGCTACGACGCGGGCGCTTAGTAAGTCTCGACGTGGAAGCGGCCTTCGTCGCGCATTTTCGAGCGGATCAAAGCCCAGTCGAGTTTGTGCTCGCGGCAGATCGAGGCGAAGGATTCTTCGACGCCTGCCTCCATGCCGCGCAAACCGCACATATAGATGTGCGTCGTGCCCTTTTGCAGCAGCGCGGCAAGATCGGCTGCGCGCTTCTTCATGCGGTCCTGCACATATTCTTTCGGCTTGCCGGCAAGCCGAGAGAACACGAGTTCCTGATCGAGTAGCGTCTTCGGCACTTTCTGGAGCGGGCCGAAATAGGGAAGTTCCTCGGGCGTCCGCGCGCCGAAGAAGAGGTAGAGCTTGCCCTTCGAGTTCGGCATTGAGCGCCGCCGCCGTTCGGTGAAGCCGCGAAACGGCGCCGAGCCGGTGCCGGTACAGATCATAACGATGTCCGCTTCGGAATCGTCGGGCATCAGGAAGGTCGAGCCGAAAGGGCCCGCGACCTTCACGGTGTCACCCTGCTTCAGATCGCAGACGTAATTGGAGGCAATGCCCTTCTTCTCGCTGCCGTCGACGTGCTTCGTGATTACGCGCTTCACGGTGAGTGAAACATTATTCGTGTTCGGCCGTTCGCCGTCGCGTGGGCTGGCGATTGAAAAGAGCCGCATCTTGTGCGGACGGCCATTTTCATCGATGCCGGGAATGACGATGCCGATACTCTGCCCTTCCAGCACGGGAAAAGAAGTCGTGCCGAAATCGAGAATGACGTGGTGGATTTCGGCGGATGCGCCTTCGCCCGTCAGTTGTAAATTGCCGGTGACTTTCGCTTCCGCAGGTGCGCGGCGTCCGAACAGATTGATGCGGGGCTTGCTCGCGGAGCGCGGCGCCTTCATCTGCCCGCCCGCACCCTTATGTGCATCGTCTAAAAGCGCCGCCGCTTCGTCGTCAATCGCTTCAGCGGTTCCGATCGCTCCATCCGTGTCGGGAATTTCTTCGACGTCAGGCAAATCCGACCACGAGAACTGTTCGTCGAGCGAGAACGGCGTTTTCACTTTCACGAAGTGATTGATCGAGCCGGTCGGGCAGGGCGCGACGCAATCCATACAGAAATTGCACTTCGTGACATCGACCACGTAATTGTTTGCGTCATGCGTCACCGCGCCGACCGGGCAGGTCGCCTCGCACGTGTTGCAACGGATGCAAACGGCGGGGTCGATCAGATGCTGCTTGATCGGTGCGGTCATGTTCGTCGGAGCTTACGCGATCTTCACGTACTCGAAATCGCCGGGCTTGTTGTCGATGCCGACTTTCGGTGGCGCGATCCAGCTTGCGAATTTGCCGGGCTCCACTTCGGTCTTCATCAGGCTCTCGATGAAATCGCGGTCGCTGGTGGAAGGCAGGTAGCTGTCCTTCTTCTTCTCCCAGGCATCGCCGCTGACGATGTTGCCGTCGATATCGGCTTCCACTTCCTTGAACTCGCCAATATGGCGGTGGAACGCGACATGAGGCAGCTTGAGCTGGAACGCAATGTTGTATTTCTCGAGCACCTTGTTCCAGCGCGACACGCCGCCCTGGCAGTCGGCGACATAGTCGTCGCGCAGGCGAAGGTTCAGCGCAGAGAGCGCAGGCACGTCTTCGACGACGATCTTGCCGTCCTTGAGCCGCGTGACCGGATAAGTCGACGACTCAAGCTTATGGTCGTCATCTAACTTGTCTTCGCGGTAACGGCCCTTGATGCCGGCGTGGAAGGCGCTTGCGGCGTTGGTCGAGATTTCGTTGCCGAACAGATCGAGTGTCAGCGAGTAATGCAGGTTCGCTTTTTTCTGCAACGTCGGCAGATCGATCACGCCGAGCTTGCGCACGGCTTCGATGTCGTTCGGGTCTTCGATGCCCGCCTTCTGCATTTCCTGGCAGGTACGCTCGATGGTGCGCCCCACCCCGGTCTCGCCGACGAACATATGATGCGCTTCTTCGGTCAGCATGAAACGCGTGGTGCGCGAAAGCGGATCGAAACCCGATTGCGCGAGCGCCTCCAGCTGCATCTTGCCGTCGCGGTCGGTGAAGAACGTGAACATGAAGAAGGAAAGCCAGTCCGGCGTTTCTTCGTTGAACGCGCCCAGCATACGCGGCGTGTCCTCGTCGCCAGAGCGGCGCTGCAACAGCGCCTCGGCTTCTTCGCGGCCGTCGGTGCCGAAATATTTCTGCAAAAGATAAACCATCGCCCAGAGGTGACGGCCTTCTTCGACGTTCACCTGGAAGAGATTACGCATATCGTAGAGCGACGGCGCGGTCTTGCCGAGGAAGCGCTGCTGTTCGACGGATGCCGGTTCGGTGTCGCCCTGGATCACGATAAGGCGGCGCAACATCGCGCGATATTCGCCCGGCACTTCCTGCCACGCCTTCTCGCCCGCGTGCGCGCCGAACGGAATCTTGCGGTCCTCGCCCTGCGGCGCGAGCAGAATGCCCCACTTGTAATCTGGCATCTTCACGTAATCGAATTTCGCCCAACCCTTCGGATCGACGGACACGGCAGTGCGCAGATAAACCAGCGACTCCTGAAAGCCGTCCGGTCCCATGTCGTTCCACCAGTCGAGATAGCCGGGATGCCACTTCTCGAGCGCGGCTTTGACGCGCGGATCGCCGTTTAGATTCACGTTGTTCGGGATGAGGCCGTCGTAATCGACGTTCATGATGTTCATCGTTTCATACCCTTTCGCGATCGAAGGTCGGCGAAATGCCGGAGCCATAAAGTTTT
This sequence comes from Rhizobiales bacterium Ga0077548, assembly GCA_001464215.1. Lineage (GTDB taxonomy): Bacteria > Pseudomonadota > Alphaproteobacteria > Rhizobiales > Xanthobacteraceae. Next base: position 62,790 of record LNEZ01000078.1, read on the forward strand.
AGAGCGCCTTGCTCGCCGACGGAGTTTGGACGCTGGAAGATCCAGTTCTGCCAGGCGGTGAGGCGGCCGAAGATTTTCGTTTCCATCGTCTCGGGACCCGCGAAACGAATATTCGCCTCCATGCCGGTGAGGGCGTCGGGCGAATAGCTCGCGCGCTCTTCCAGCATCACGCGGATTTCGTCGTCCCAGTCGAAATTCTCGTAAGCGAAAGTGACGAGGCCGAGTTCGACCGCGCCTTCGCCTTCGATCTTCTCGCCTTGCCTGGCTTTTGCCTTTTCGACGCTGTCGGGCTCACCCAGAAAACGCGTCTCAAGCCGCGTGAGTCCGTTGCCCATCGGATAGAGACCGAAGTTCGCTTCCGAGAGCATGATCGCGGCAGGCCCCTTGTTGTCGCCTTCGCGCTGGCCGATCAGCATCAGCGCGCGGTCGGAAGCAAATACGAGCTCGGCGAGCATTCCTGCAAAGCAGGTGCCGGGCTCGATCAGGGAAACGAAACTGCGCGAAGTAACATCGACCCGCTTCAGCGTGCGCTTGATGTAATGGCGCACTTCGCGGAGGAACCAGTCCTTCTGGTTGTTCGCGATGAACTTGTCGAAATCGAGCACGCTCTGTGCGTCGCCTTCGGTCTTGAATAGAAGCAGACCGATCGCGGGCTCATTAAAGCGCAGATGCAAAATTGCGTCTTCGAGCTCGCGCGCGACCGCGAGCGGCCAGAACTTGTCGCCTTGTGCGAGCGCGTCAGCAGTGGAAGTAGGCACCTTATCTTTCGACGCGCGGACGGTGACGGTCGCGAGTTTGCGCATACGCTCGATTTCGACAGAGACATGAGGATAGAAAATCGTGTCCGCACCGATGACGCGCTCGAGTTTCGTGAGTGCGGCGCCCTTGGCATCTTTCGGGCGGTCGGATTTCGCGGCGAGTTCTTTCGCGCGTTCTTTGACGGCATCGTTCCACTTCGATTTCGGCACGGTCTCGTCAACGAGACGCCACGCGACCGCTTTCTGCCCGCGAATGCCTTCCTCGGTTGAGCAGAAGAAATCCGCGAAGTCGCGGCGGACCTTGCGCTTGTCGGTAACGCGCGTGATGCCGCCGGTGCCGGGAAGCACCGCGAGCAGCGCTGTTTCGGGGAGCGACACCGCCGAACGGCGGTCGTCGATCAGCATGATGTGATCGGCGGTAAGCGCGAGTTCGTAGCCGCCGCCGGCAGCGGTGCCGTTCACGGCGCAGAGATAAAGCTGCTTCGAGTTTTCGCTGGCATCCTCGATCGAAAGCCGCGTCTCGTTCGTGAACTTGCAGAAGTTCACTTTATGCCCATGCGTAGCCTTGCCGAGCATACGGATGTTCGCGCCCGAACAGAACACGTTGTCCTTACCGGACTTGATCACGACCGCGCGCACTTCCGGATGTTCGAAGCGCAGGCGCTGGATCGCGTCGTTCAATTCGATATCGACCGACAGATCGTAGGAATTGAGCTTCAACTCATAGTCGGTCGAGAGCCCTCTTGCCGGATCGACATCCATGATGAGGGAAGCCACCTCTCCATCGAACTCGAGTTTCCAGTGCCGGTAGCGGCTCGGCTCGGTCTGGCAATCGATCGTTTTCATGGCTGGCGTTTCCTGGCGCGCTTGGAGCGATATGCATTATTGTGCATGGTTCTAATAGGCGTTCCTAAAGGGTGCAAGCGCTATAATGCATTAAAATTCAGGCACTGATTCATGCCTGAATCTCAACGGCTTAGACGCCTTTCCCCGCGTCTTCCTCGCGCAGCTTGAAGCGTTGGATCTTGCCGGTCGCGGTTTTCGGCAGATCGTCGCGGACATCGATCCAGCGCGGATACTTCCAGGCACCGGCCTTGTCCTTGACGTGCGCTTTCAGGCTTTCGAAGAGCTGGTCGTTCGAGGTGAAGCCCTGCTTCAGCACGATGTAGGCTTTCGGTTTCAAGAGACCGTCCGAGTCTTCATGGCCAATGACCGCGGCTTCCAGCACCGCCTCATGCGAGACGAGCGCGGCTTCGACTTCGAATGGCGAAACCCAGATGCCGCTCACCTTGAACATATCGTCGGTGCGTCCGCAGCAGCGCAGGAAGCCGTCGGCGTCGCGCACATATTTGTCGCCGGTGTAGGTCCACTCACCGGCAAACGTGCGGCGGGTTTTCTCGCGCTGATTCCAGTAGCCTTCGGCGGATGAGGCGCCACGAATGATCAGTTCGCCGATTTCATCGACACCGCATTCCTTGCCGTCTTCCGCGACGATTTTTGCGTCATAGCCGGGCACCGGCTTGCCGGAGGTGCCGTAGCGTAATTCTTTCGGGCTGTTGGAGAGGAAAATATGCAGCATCTCGGTTGAACCGATGCCGTCGAGAATGTCGAGGCCGACCTGTTTCTTCCAATTCTCGCCGACATGAGGCGGCAGCGCTTCGCCTGCGGAAACGCAGAGGCGAAGTTTTGCCGAGCCCGCGCCCTTGGTCGCGCGCTTGTCTGCGAGCAGGGCCGCATAGAGTGTCGGCACACCGAAGAAGATCGACGGCTGTTCGCTCTTGATGATTTCGAATACCGAATCCGGCGTAGGACGCCCCGAAAGCAAAACCGCACTCGCGCCGACTGCCATCGGGAAGGTCATCGCGTTACCGAGGCCATAGGCGAAAAAGAGTTTCGCCGCGGAATAGATCACATCGTCTTCACGCATACCGAGCACCTGTTCGGCATAGGTCTTCGCGGTGTACATCAGCGACGAATGAATGTGCTTGGTGCCCTTCGGCGCGCCGGTCGAGCCCGACGAGTAAAGCCAGAACGCGACTTCGTCGGAAAGCGTAGGTGCAGCGAAGAGGTCGGCTTTGCCTTTGGCAACCACTTCATCGAAAGAGTAAGCAGGGATTTTTCCGGTCGCGATCGCGTTCTTGTCGCCCGCGACGATCATGGCTTTCAGCCATGACATTTTCGGTAATGCCGGCTCGACGGTCTTCGCAAGCGCCTCGGATACGAATAGCACCGCAGCTCTGCTGTCGTCGATCATGTAGGCATATTGATCGGTGGCAAGCAGCGTGTTCAGCGGGATGGGTGCAACCCCGCCGCGGATCGCGCCCCAGAACGCGACCGGAAACTCGATGGTATCGAGCGCGAGCATGACCATCCGGCTCTCGTGTCCGAAACCGAGCGCTTTAAGCCCGCTCGCGAAGCGGCAGCTTTCTTTTTGCAGCTCGCCATAAGTGAGCGTGCGGGTACCTTCTTTGAACGCAACCTTGTTGCCGCGGCCGGCTTTCACGTTGCCGTCCACGAATTCGCTCGCCGCGTTATACGGACGGCGCTCCGTGATAGCCGCAAGATTGACCATCTCCCGCTCCCTGTTAGCTCGCACCGCCAAGGCGGGCGCATCGCGGCGGGCTCTTTTTCTGCGGCCCGGCTTCGATGAATAATAATTCCAAGATGCGCGAAAGCTGCTTTTCTTTGGACTTTCGCTGTTCCAATTCTAGGGCAGCATGAATTATACTGCAATCGAGGAATTGGACACCCATGGCCAGGCACCGCAACGAAATCGCGAAGAAAATCGAGAACGGCGACGCGTTCCTGGCGCAGCTCGGCGAGCGCGTGCGCATGATCCGGAGCCGGCGCGGTATGTCGCGCAAAGTGCTCGCGAAGCAGTCGAAGGTGTCCGAGCGCTATCTCGCGCAACTCGAACTCGGCAAAGGCAACTGTTCGATCGTATTGCTGCGCCGGATCGCGAAGGCGATGAGTGTGCCGGTCGCCGAACTGGTCGATGACCGTCCGGAACGCGAAGTTGAACACCTGTTGCTCGAACAGTTTCTGGATCGCTTGTCGTCCGCCGAGCGCATGGAAGCACGCGATGTACTCTTGTCACATTTCGGCGGACCTTCGAGCGAAGACCGCCGCGGCCGCGTCGCGTTGATCGGCTTGCGTGGTGGCGGAAAATCCACGCTCGGAAAGTTGCTCGCGGAAAAACTCGAAGTGCCGTTCATCGAACTCGACCGCGAGATCGAAAAACGGAGCGGCATGGCGCTCTCTGAGCTGTTCGAAATGTTCGGGCAGCAGACGTTCCGCCGCTTCGAGCGCGAGGCACTGGAAAAAGCGCTTGCCGACCATCCGCGCTTCGTGCTGGCTACCGGCGGCAGTCTTGTCACCGAGCCCGCGACCTACGAATTGCTCCTGACATCATGTCTTACCGTTTGGGTTCGCACCCAGCCGGATCAGCATATGAACCGCGTGATCGAGCAGGGCGATCTCCGCCCCATGGCGGAAAACGCGAAAGCGATGGACGATCTCGTCTCGATCCTGAAGAGCCGCGAGCCGCTTTATGCCAAAGCCGACCGCATCATCGACACCGAAGGCAAGAAGCCCGAGCAGAGCTTGCGCGAGCTTTCCTCGATGATCGATTTTCCGAAGCCTGCGACCGAGCGGCGGATCGCGTAACTAGACGCCCAAATACTTAAACACCTAAGTGCCGGTGGATAAGCGCTTCGTCGGCGCGCAGCGCTGCCGAAGTCCCGTCGAATACGATTTCGCCTTTGGCCATGATCGTATTGCGGTCGGCAAGCGCCAGGAGATCGTTCAGATTTTTGTCGACGATGATCGCGGCGATGCCGGACTGCGCAATCTGCTTCACCGTGGACCAGATTTCATCGCGCAATTTCGGAGCCAAGCCCTCCGTTGCCTCGTCCAAAAGAATGATCGAAGGGCTCGTCATCAGCGCGCGGCCGATGGAAAGCATCTGTTGCTCGCCGCCGGAAAGTTCGTTGCCCCAGTGGTGTTTGCGCTCCGACAGGCGAGGGAACAGCGCATAGACGCGCTCCAGCGGCCAGGGGCGCTCGCCTTTGTTGTTCGGGCGCGATGCAAACGTCAGGTTCTCCGCGACGGTGAGATTCGGGAAAATGCCGCGGCCTTCCGGCACGATGGCAAGCCCGGCGCGGGAGCGCGCCGAAGCGCGCGATGAAGTTACATCTGTGCCGTTCAACCGGACGCTGCCTGAAGACGGCCGCACCAATCCTGCGAGCGTGCGCAGTAGCGTGGTCTTGCCCATGCCGTTGCGGCCGAGCAGGCTGACGGTTTCTCCGGGGGCCACGCGAAACGAAACGCCGCGCAGGATATGGCTGCGCCCATAATGTGTGTTGATGTTTTCTGCGAGGATCGCGGGCGCGCTCACGGCTTGCCCTCCCGTCCCCACTCGCCGAGATAGGCTTCGCGTACAGCTTTGTTGTTGCGGATTTCCTCCGGGGCGCCGTGCGCAAGCAATTTTCCTTCGACCAGCACAGTCAACGTGTCGGCGGCTGCGAAAATCGCATCCATGTCGTGCTCGATCAGCACGATGGTGTGATCTGCAGAGAGTTCGCGAAGCAGCGCGGTCACGCGGCCGGTTTCTTCCGGACCCATACCGGCGAGCGGCTCATCAAGCAGCAAAAGTTTCGCGCCCGACGCAATCAGCATTGCGATTTCTAACTGGCGCTGTTCGCCGTGGCTTAGATTGGACGCTTTCATGTCGGCGCGCTCCGGCGCAATGCCGGCAGCCTTCAGCGCAGCTTCAACCGCTCGATCTTCCTCGTCGCGCCGCCACTTGTTGCTGAAACGGAACGGGCTTGGGAATTGCGCTTGCGCCGCGAGCGCGCAGTTCTCGCGCGCCGTAAAAGGCAGGAGCACGTTCGTGCGCTGATAGGAACGGCCAAGGCCGCGTCGCGCTACGTTATGCGGCTTTTGCCCGCCAATCTCTTCGCTCTCGAGACGAATGCTTCCCTTGGTAGGCTTCAGCGCTCCGGAAAGCACATTGATGAACGTGGTCTTGCCGGCGCCGTTCGGTCCGATGATGCCATGGACCTTGTTCGGCGGAAACTTCACGGACACGCCATTGACCGCGACGAGACCGCCAAAAGCGCGCGAAAGGTTTTCGACTTCCAGCTGCATCGCTTTCGCGCGTTCGCGGTGTTCGGCGGAAGGCGCAATCTCGCGCGGTCTCGCGCGCTTTGCTTCGCCTGCATATTTCTCGATGAAGCCTGCAATTCCTTTGGGTGCGGCTAACACTGCCGCGATCAGGAAGAAGCCGAGTGCCATCGACCAGCTGTTCGCAACAATGCCGCCGAGCCATTTCGCGGTGGCGCCGTTCATCACGAGCGAGAAGATTGCGGTGAGTTCGCTCGAACTCTTGAGTGTTTCCTCTACGATCGAATAGAGAATAGCGCCGAGCACCGGACCATACAGCGTGCCCGCGCCGCCAAGCACCACCATCATGATTGCGAGGCCCGACTCTCGCCAGCCGAGTAACTCAGGTGCGACATAACCGTCGATGGCCGCGAACAACATCCCGGCGAATCCGGCCATCGCACCTGCGATCACGTAGCTCGCAAGCTTGTAGGCATAGGTATTGAAACCGAGCGCGCTCATGCGCGGCTCATTATGCTTGATGCCTTGCAGCACGCGCCCGAACGGCGTGCGCACGAGCCAAAGGAGAAAAATATAAGAGAGCACCAGTGCCGCGAGGCAGAAGTAAAAGAAGGCCGTGCGGTTCGAAAAATTGAGCAACTGCTGCGATCCGATCGAGAAGACCGGACGCACGTTGATGTAGGCGCCGTCGGTGCCGCCCGCGATCTTGGTGTCGAAGAACAATGAAAAGCCCATCTGCCCGAAGGCGAGGGTCACCATGATGAAATAGAAGCCCTTGGTCAGCACGACGACCGAGCCGACGATCAGCGCGACGATGCCTGCGAGCAGGATCGCAAACGGGATCGCAAGAAAACCGTTCGCCGCCGCCGAGACCGGCGAAATAAAATAAAGCGAGTAGGCGCCGAGCCCGAAATAAAGCGCATGGCCGAAACTGACGAGCCCGGTCACACCTATTAAAAGATCGAGACTGATTACGAAGATGCCTGTGATCATGACGCGGGCCGCGAACTTCAGCGCAAACGTGCCGCCGAAAAACGGCAGCGCGATCGCATAGGCAAGAAGCGCCAGCAGAATAACGATAACGATCGGGCGAGGGCGCGCGAGCATTTAAGCCGCCCGTCCGAACAGCCCGCCGGGACGCGCGATCAGCACAGCGGCCATAAGCGCGTAAACGATACTCGATGAAAACGCCGGAAAATAAACTTTGCCGAGCGCGTCGGCGACGCCGATGAGCAGCGCGCCGACAAACGCACCTTTGATCGAGCCGATGCCGCCGATCACGACCACGACAAAAGAGATAATGAGCACCGGCTCGCCGATGCCGGGATAAACGCTCTCAAGGGGCGATGCGACGATGCCGGCGGTGGCGGCAAGTGCGGCGCCCGCGGCAAACACGAAACGGAATAGTAGTCGCGAGTCGATGCCGAGCGCCTCGACCATTTCGCGGTTGGATTCGCCCGCGCGGATAATACGGCCGATCCGCGTTTTCTGGATGACGAACATCATCGCTAGCGCGATCGCCACACAGAACGCCGCGACCGCGATCCGGTAATAAGGGTAGGTCAGGAGCGCGGAGATTTTCACGCCGCCTTGCAGATAGCCGGGAACGGGGACGCTGTGCGGATAACTGCCCCACAACAGTTTCTGGGCTTCGTTGAAAATCAGGATGAGTGCGAAGGTGAGCAGCACCTGCTGCAAGTGATCGCGGTCATAGAGGTGGCGGATAAAGAGCCACTCGATGATGACGCCGAACAGGAAAGCGAGCGGCACGCCGAGCGCGAGCGAAAGAAATATGTCGCCGGTAAACTGCGTGAGCGTCAGCGCGCCGTAGGCGCCGAGCATATAGAACGAACCGTGCGAGAGATTGATCACGCCCATGATGCCGAATACGAGCGTGAGGCCGGACGCTGCCAGAAAGATCAGCAATCCGTACTGCACGCCGTTCAGCAACTGGATGAGAACGAGATCCATTATGCGGCGTCCCCCGGCGCCTTGCACATCACACTTCTACAAGCGGCAAGCGGGGGCTTTCGCCCCCGCTCCAACCGGCAGTGGGATCGGAAACGTCGGTCGCGGCAACGCCGAGATAGACGTTCTCGCCGCCCTTCAACTCGCGCAGATAGAAGTTGTGGATCGGGTTCTGCGAAGCCGAGAGACGGAACGGTCCGCGCGGCGAATTGAATTTCGCGTTGCGCATCGCCTTGAACATATCGTCCTGCTTCTTTACGTCGCCGCCGGCTGCCTTGAGGCCGATGTCGAGTAGCATGGTCGTATCCCAACCCTGTACCGCATAGACATCCGGAAAGCGTTGGAATGCCGCGTTGTAATCGGCGCGGAACTTCTTGTTCTCGGCATTGTCGAGCGATTCGACGTAATGAAGCGCGGTCTTCACGCCTTCGCCCGCGGCACCCGCGGCCTTCTCGACGCCGTCGGTAAGGAAGCCGGGTCCCCATAGCTGCACCGAGTTCTTCAGGCCCGCGGCGGCATAGTCCTGCATATATTTCAGCGCACCGCCGCCGGCGAAGAAGGAGTAGACCGCCTCCGGTTTCAGCGAGGCGATTTCTGCGAGACCCGCCTGGAATTCGACGTTCGGGAACGGCAACGTCAATTCTTTGATGATCTTGCCGCCACCCGCGAGGAAGCTTTCCTTAAAGCCGGCAACGGATTCTTCGCCCGCTGCATAGCCCCAGGAATACGTGACCGCGGTCTTGATGCCGGCCTTGATCATGGCGGCACCAGCCGCAACACCCGGCTGACTGTTGCCGAAGGAGGTGCGGAAGATGTTCTTCGCGCATTGCGCACGGGTAAGCACGTTTGCGCCCGCATTTGGGATAAGCGTCGGGATACCTGCTTCGCGTGCGATCTTTGCCATCGCCATCGCGACACCGGAGTGGACGGTACCGATCAGCACGTCGACCTTCTCGCCCTGCACGAGCTTGGAGGTGAGTTCGGTCGCCTTCGGCGGCGCGGATTCGTCGTCGACCTTGACCCATTCGATGGTGCGGCCGGCGAGTTTGCCGCCCTGCTGCTTTACGTAGAGATCCATCGCGTTGGTAATTGCAGTCCCGAGCGCGGCAAAGGTGCCGCTATAGGGCAGCAACAGACCGACGCGGAGCGGGGCGCCCTGCGAGATCGCGGGCCGGGCGAACGGAAATGCCGCCGCGGCAGCGCCTACGCCGGCCATCTTCAAAGCATGGCGGCGGGTAAATCGTGATTTATTGTGCATATATCTTCCTCCCTCTCTGGCAATCGCCGCGAGTTTGGCTTGGTGCATCCGTTCTGGAGCACCGTGGCGCCGTCTCGTTTGTTCGATCCCAGTTGGCTTCAAGTATGGAGGCGCTCCAACTTGGCGGCAAGTATGTTTCTGAACTGGTTGACGAAAGAGCGAAAACGCCGGGCGGCTGCCGTCCCGCCAATCGCTGTGCAGCGCATCATTGCAGCCGTTTCAATCCAATGTATTATAATTCATAACGACATAAGCCGTGTTTTCCCGTCGCGAGGCGAGATTGTAATGTGATATAATGATCGACAATCGCCTCCGCAGCGGGGCAAACTAACGGCAAGAACGAAGAACAACGCCAAAAATAACGCCAAGAAAAACGAAGTTCAGGGGAGGAATTAAATGGCTTCGAAGAATCGCATTTCGCGCCGCACATTCACTGCCGGCATGGGTGCCGCCGGTATCGTCGCAGGCACCGCTCCGTTCAACATTATTTCCGCGCAAGGCGCGCCGCTGAAAGTCGGCGTGTTGCTGCCGCGCTCCGGCGCACAGGCCGGCATCGGCCAGGATTGCCAGCGCGGTGTCGATATCACCGCAGGCATCCTGAAAGACCTCAAGCTGCCTGCGCTTCAGATCATGAATGGCGACACCGAAACCAACGTCGAAGTCGCTCGCGCACGCGCCGAGCGCCTGATCAACGAAGGCGCGCAGTTGCTGATCGGCGCGTTCGACTCCGGTCAGTCGACCGCGATCGCGCAGGTTGCTGAGCAGAAAGGCATTCCTTACGTCATCAATATCGCGGCGGCACCGCCGATCACGGAACAAGGCTACAAGTTCGTGTTCCGCAACTTCCCGACCGCGCCGGTGATTCTCGCGAACGCCTTCGAAAACCAGATCGAGATTTTCAAGGCGACCGGCAACGCGCCGAAGACCGCCGTGTTCATGCACGTGAACGACACCTTTGGCACCGCGATGCAGAAGGGCTTCACCGGCACCATGGCGCGGTTCGCGGACACGCCGTACAAGGTTCTGGAAACGATCGCTTATGACGGCACCGCGCGCGATCTTTCGGTCGAAGTCGCCAAAGCCAAGGCCACGAACGCCGAAGCGCTGGTCATGGTTAGCCGCCTCAACGACGCGATCCTGATCACCCGCGAACTAGTGAAGCAGCGCTGGTCGCCGAAGGCCGTGCTTTCGATGGGTCCGGGTTGGTACGAAGACCAGTATCTGAAGACCCTCGGCAAGCTCGGCGACGGTCCGATGAGCTTCGTGCCCTGGTACGATCCGAACAAGAAACTCTCGAAGGCACTCGAAGCCGCGCTCGCCAAGGCCCATGCGGGCGTGAACATGAACACGAACCATGTTTACACCTTCGAAGCGCTCTTGGTGGCGGCCGACGCCTACAAGCGAGCCGGCTCCGCCGATCCGAAGGCGCTCGCGGATGCAATCCGTGCGACCAACATCAAGGACAACGTGTCGCCGGGTCCGGGCATCCAGTTCGACGCCAAGGGCCAGAACTCTGCGCTGAAGAACTCGGCGATCCAGAATCGCGGCGGCAAGCTCGTCACGATCGCGCCGAAGGAAGCGTCGAACGCCAAGCCCGAACATCCGATGAAGCCTTACGACAAGCGCTAAGAAGTGCTCGTCCCGAAACTGCTCCGGCCGCGAAAGCGGCCGGAGTGTTGCTGCACAGGGCTAAGCCGTGACAACCGAAGTCGTTCTGAAAATCGCAATCAGCGGTGTGCTTACGGGCCTGGTTTACGGCCTGATGGCGCTGGGCTTGTCCGTGATTTTCGGCGTCGTGCGTGTCGTCAACTTCGCGCATGGCGAGATGATGACGATCGCAATGTATCTCGTGATCGTGTTCTTCTCAGCACTTGGCCTCGATCCGCTCTTGATGCTGGTGCCGATCTCGGCCGTCTTGTTCGCGCTCGGTTATCTCATGCAGCGCGCGATCATCAATCCGTTCATCAATCGCCCGGAACACAGCCAGTTCATGCTGCTCGTGGCCGTCGCGCTGATCATGGTCAATGCGCTGCTTTTGATCTTCGGCCCGGATTCGCAGGGCATTACCACCACTTATTCTTTCGACAGCTTCGATGTCGGCGGCATCATCATCGACGCCGGCAAGGTTTATGCGGCAATCGCCGCTCTGATCGTGGCGGTCGCTTTATTTGCGTTCTTCCGGCTGACGCTTACCGGAAAAGCGATTAGAGCCTGCGCCGATAATTACAACGGCGCGCTGGTCGTCGGCCTCGACGTGAAGCGGCTCTATTCGCTCACCTTCGGCATTGGCGCTGCCTGCGTGGGCGCTGCCGGCACCATGCTGATGATCGTGACCGACGTGACGCCCGCGATCGGCCCGGCTTACACGCTGCTCGCCTTCGTGATCGTGATTACCGGCGGCCTCGGCTCGATGCCCGGCGCGATTGTCGGCGGAGTCTTGATCGGACTGACGGAAGCGCTCGGCGGCTTCTTCTTCACGCCATCCGCGAAGACCATGTTCTCGTTTGCAATCTTGGTGCTTGTGCTTCTGTTCCGCCCGCAGGGCATCATGGGGCGGAAAACGGCATGAAGTATTTGTTCGAAGGCGTTTCGCGCAGCGCGCTTGTTCTGCTCGCGCTGTTCTTCGCAGCTCTTGCCGCCGCACCCATGTTTGCGAACGACTACCTGATCGTCGTGCTGATTACGATTCTCTACTTCGCTTATGCCGGCCAGTGCTGGAACATCATGATGGGTTTTGCGGGCCAGCTCTCGCTCGGCCACGCGCTCTATGTAGGTCTTGGCGCTTATGTGACCGCAGCACTCTACGTGAAATTCGGCGTCAGCCCGTGGATCGGGCTGTTCCCGGCACTTGTCATTGCGGGCGCGGTCGGCGCGGTGATCGGCTTTCTCGCGTTCCGTTTCGGCGTTTCAGGCGTTTATTTCGCGATCCTCACGATCGCCTTCGCGGAATTCGCGCGCATCGGCTTCGACCACTTCGCTTGGGTCGGCGGCGCGGCCGGGTATTTCCTGCCGGTCGCGAATTACACGCAGAACGATTTCTTCAATCTGCGCGGCAGCCAGCATATGTTCTACTACATCCTGCTCGCGATGACGGTGGCGGCTTTCGTTCTCTGTCATCTGCTGCTGCGCTCGCGCGCCGGTTATTACTGGCTTGCGATCCGCGAAAGCCCAGAGGCCGCCGAAGCGCTCGGCATCAATATCTTCCGCTATAAAATGTACGCGGTGGTTCTCTCCGCGGCGCTCACTTCGCTCGGCGGCGTGATCTTTGCGTTTTTCTACAACAATCTTTTCCCCGAGCAGGTCTTTCATATTTCGCGGTCGATCGAACTTATTCTCGGCCCGATCATTGGCGGCATCGGCACGCTGTTCGGCCCGATTGTCGGCGCGTTCCTGCTGACAGGCCTCGCGGAAGGTTTGCGCGAAGTAATGCTACGGCTCGGCATCGATCTGCCCGGCATGAAGCAGGTGTTCTACGGAATCTGCCTGCTCCTCGTCGTGATGTTCCTGCCGGACGGCGTGTGGCCCCCGCTGAAGAAGAAGCTGGGCCTTGACCGCGACACCGAAAAAAGGGGGAGCTGACCGATGGCGCTCCTCGAAGTCAGCGGCATATCCAAAAGTTTCAGCGGCCTGAAAGCCGTGCAGAACGTCACGTTCGAAGTCCCGGAAGGAAAGATCGTCGGCCTGATCGGCCCGAACGGCGCCGGCAAGACCACCTGCTTCAATATGATCGCGGGCGTTTATAAGCCGGACACGGGCACGGTTACCTTGAACGGCGTGCGTATCAACGGCAAACGTCCTGACGAAATCTGCCGCGCCGGCATCGGCCGCACCTTCCAGATCGTAAAACCGTTCGCGGGCTTGAGCGTGCTCGATAACGTGGTTGTCGGTGCCTTGAACGCCGCTTCGTCCGTGAGCGAAGCGCGCAAGAAAGCCGACGAAGTCCTTGAAATTCTAGGGTTAGCGCCCAAGCGCTTGCAGGCTGCGTCCACATTGACGCTGCCCGACCGCAAACGCCTCGAAGTTGCACGCGCGCTTGCGACCCAGCCGAAGCTGCTTCTGCTTGATGAGGTCATGGCCGGGCTTCGCCCGACCGAAGTCGATCAGATGGTCCGCGTGCTGCTCGATCTGAACAAACGCGGGCTCACGATCCTCTTGATCGAGCACGTCATGCGCGCAGTGATGGCACTTTCCGGCAACATCATCGTGCTGCATCACGGCGAACTGATTTCGCGCGGCACCCCGGACCAGATCGCAAAGGACCCGAAAGTGCTCGAATGCTATCTCGGGGAGGAAGCGCTGTGATCCTCCAGATAGATAATCTCGATCTTTTTTACGGCGATGCGCAGGCGCTGGACCGTGTTTCGCTTGAAGTCGGCAAAGGCGAACTGGTCGCCATCGTCGGTGCGAATGGCGCGGGCAAGTCTTCGCTCATCCGCACGATTGCCGGCATCGAGCGTCCGCGCGGCGGCAAGATCCACTTCAAGGGCGAAGACATCACCGGAAAGCCAAGTTACGTGGTCTGCAACCTTGGCATCGGGCAAGTCGCCGAAGGCCGCCAGATTTTCCCGTCGCTCTCGGTACAGGAAAACCTGGAGATGGGTGCGCTGCTTCCTCGCGCCCGCGCGAAGCTCGCAAGCGAAATCGAGCGCGTCTATTCGCTGTTTCCACGTCTTGCCGAACGCCGCGAGCAGTTTGCCGGCACCATGTCCGGCGGCGAACAGCAGATGCTTGCGATCGGCCGCTGTCTGATGGGCCAACCTGAACTGATCATGTTCGACGAACCGTCGCTGGGTCTCGCGCCCGCGCTGGTACAGGAGCTTTTCCAGACCATCCGCAAGTTGCGCGAAAGCGGGCTGACGGTGCTCTTGGTCGAGCAGAACGTCGCGATGTCTTTGAAACTCGCCGACCGCGGCTATGTGATCGAGAATGGCCGGATCGTGCTTTCCGGCACGGGCGAGAAGCTCTTGCACGACGATGCCGTGCGGCAGGCTTATCTAGGCGTCGCTCATTAAGTAAGGGCGCGTTCTAGCGCTCGAGTACCGCGAGCTTTTGGCCTTCCTCGACGACCGTACCTTCCTCAACAAATAGCGCTTTCACTTTCCCGCCCTGCGGAACCAGAACGGGAATCTCCATCTTCATCGACTCGAGGATGATGAGCGCACCGTCACGCCCGACCGTGCCGCCGACCGGGACTTCAATCGTCCGCACGATGCCGGTAATCTCGGATCGGACTTCGAACTCTGCCATTTTCATTTCCCGTGGCGGGTGAGTAGTCTCTCCGCAGCATTCTTGCGGCGAACCGTTTCTGTCAAGCCGCGTCACGGAAAAGCAGATGAGCTGGGAAAAAGAACTCGAAGAGCTTCGCCGCCGGGAAGAACTCGCAAAAAAAATGGGTGGCGAGGAAAAGGTGAAGCGTCATCGCGACGCCGGAAAGCTGACCGTCCGTGAGCGCATCGAACGCCTGCTCGACAAAGAAAGCTTCCATGAAGTCGGCGCCATCGCGGGCAAGGGTAGATACGGCGACAACGGCGAACTGATCGACTTTCAGCCTGCGAATTTCGTGCTGGGCCGCGGCAAAATCGACAAGCGTGCCGTCGTTGTCGGTGGCGACGACTTCACAGTGCGCGGCGGCGCCGGTGACGCCGCGATCATGCAGAAGCAGGTCCATGCCGAGCAGATGGCAAACGAGCTCAGGCTCCCCATCGTGCGTTTGATCGACGGCACCGGTGGCGGCGGTTCGGTGAAGACCATCGAAGTGCTCGGGTACACGTATCTCGCGCACAACCCCGGCTGGGATTGGGTTGTGAAGAATCTCGCGACCGTGCCGGTGGTGTCGCTAGGGTTAGGTTCGGTCGCGGGTCTTGGTGCGGCGCGTCTGGTGTCGAGCCACTACTCCGTGATGGTGCAGGGCATCTCGCAGATGTTCATCGCGGGTCCGCCGGTGGTCGCGCGCACGGGCATTACGATGACCAAGGAAGAACTTGGCGGCGCCGACATTCACGCCAAGGCCGGTGCGGTGGACGATGTCGTGGCTAGCGAAGACGAAGCGTTTGAACGTGCGCGGAAATTTCTCTCTTATCTGCCGCCCTCGGTCGATGAACTCGCGGAACGAAAGACGCCGGCCGACGATCCGAACCGCCGCGAAGAGCAGCTTTTATTGGCGGTCCCGCGTGACCGCCGCAAAGTCTACGATATGCGAAAAGTCCTGAACGCGATCGTTGATCGGGATTCGCTGTTCGAAATGTCGCGGAAGTTCGGCGGTCCGGTAATTGCCGCGCTCGCGCGCCTCGATGGCTGGCCGGTCGCGGTGATCGCGAGCGATCCGTTCTTCTATGGCGGCGCCTGGACCGCGGACGCGGCGCGCAAGGCCGAGCGCTTTATCGATCTCGCGAATACCTTTCACTTGCCGATCGTCAACTTCGTCGACGTGCCGGGTTTCATCATCGGCCCGGAAGCGGAAAAGGCAGGCACGATCCGCTATGGCGCAAAGGCGCTCGCCGCTATGTATCAGAGCGAAGTGCCGCAATGCTCGATCATGGTTCGCAAAAGTTTCGGCGTTGCCGGTGCGGGGCACATGAACCACACGCGCCTGCATTATCGCTACGCATGGCCTTCGGGTGACTGGGGTTCGTTGCCGATCGAAGGCGGCATCGAGGCGGCGTACCGTTCGGACCTCGAAGCCTCGTCCGATCCGAAGAAACTGCTTGCCGAGATCGAAGAGCGCTTGAACCGCTACCGCTCTCCGTTCCGCACCGCCGAGACCTTCATGGCGGAAGAAATCATCGACCCGCGCAATACGCGGCCGCTGCTCTGCGAGTTCGCCAATCTCGCCGCGAAACTCCGGAAGCCCGGCCCGCGTGGAGCAGCGATGCGGCCTTGAAGCGATGCATCAGCGGAAGAACAGGAACGTAGTCACAATAAAGAGCGGCACCAGGGTCAGTCCCGACCACAGCATATAGCCGAAGAAGCTCGGCATCTTGATGCCGCCGTTTCGCGCGATGGCATAAACCATGAAGTTAGGCGCGTTGCCGATATAGGTATTCGCACCCATGAACACGGCACCCGCGGAGATCGCGGTAAGCGTAAGCGCTCCGCTCGTCATAAGCTGCTGCGGGTTTCCACCGGCAAGCTCAAAGAACACAAGGTAAGTCGGAGCATTGTCCAGGAATGACGAGAGAATGCCAGTCAGCCAAAAATAGGCGACGTTGTTCGCGCTTCCGTCAGGGTTTGAAACAAGTGCAACGAGCGGTGCAAAGGCGCCGTTCTTTCCAGCCTGCAGCATCGCAAGTACCGGGATGATCGTGATGAAAATGCCGGCGAAAAGCTTGGCAACCTCCAGAATCGGACCCCACGAAAAGCCGTTCGCTTTGTGGCTTGCCTTGGGTGTGAAGCGCAACGAAACCAGCGTTACGGCGATCATCACGATGTCACGCAGCAAATTCTGCAAAGCGATCTCGGTACCCAGAATGGTAACCGTACCGAGCTTCACGCGCGCACTGAGTAAAATGGCTGCGATGATAACGCCGATCAGAACGAAATTGATGCCGCCCGCGACGCGCACCGGTTTGTCCGGTGTCGGATCCTTCTTCAGATGCCCCTCGCGCCTGTAGATGATGCTGTCGAGCGCAAAGAAGCCGACCAGCAAAACGCTGGCGCAGAATAAAGTTTCTGGAAAGAGATTCGTCGTCGTCCAGAAGAAATCGACGCCGCGCAGAAATCCGAGGAACAGCGGCGGATCGCCAAGCGGCGTTAGTGAACCGCCAATGTTGGAAACCAGAAAGATAAAGAACACGAAAACGTGGACATTGTGTTTCCGGTCGTCGTTCGCGCGCATGAGCGGACGGATCAGCACCATCGACGCGCCGGTCGTGCCGATGATGCTGGCGAGCAGGGTGCCAATGCCGAGAATCGCCGTGTTGGTGCCGGGGGATCCGTGCAAGTTGCCCGATACGACGATACCGCTCGCGACCGTAAACAGCGCAAGCAGTAACAGAATGAAGGGGATGTATTCGAGAAATGCCGTGTGCGAGAGCGCATGAACGGCAGGCGTCACGCCATAAACGAGCGCAAGCGGAACAAGAACGAGCACAGCCCAGAGCCCCGAAATTTTTCCGTAGTGATGTTCCCAGAAGTGCGGGGCCAGCAGCGGGAAAAGCGCGATCGAAAGCAGGATACCGGCAAAGGGCAGCGCCCAGGCGAGGCCGAGTGTTGCGCCGCTGATTTCGGCGGCTTCCGCTTGCGACGAGCTCACTGCAAGCAGGGCAAGGCCGAGCGCGGCAGCGCCAATTCTGTGATGCAGGTCGCGCATTTCGATCCCTCCCCCGAAGGCACTTTGATTTCTAAAACATTAGCTGCCGTAGCGTCGCGTCACAACCTTCCGCGTTGCGGCACACTGTCAATGTGCATGGATGCGAGTGGACAAGTACGGCGAAACTGGTTGAATCGCGCTCACATGGGGAACGGAAGATGAAATCGCCATTCGATATCGCAGGCAAAGTCGCGCTGATCACGGGATCGAGCCGCGGCATCGGCCGCTCGATTGCGGAGACCATGGCCGGGCTCGGCGCGAAGGTCGTGGTCTCGTCGCGCAAGGCCGACGCCTGCGAGGAAGTCGCGAAAGTCATCCGCGCCGATGGCGGCGACGCAAGCGTCATCCCCTGCAACATCTCGCGCAAGAATGAGGTCGAAGCGCTCATCAAAGGCACCAAGGATAAATACGGACGCATCGACATTCTCGTCTGCAATGCGGCGGTAAATCCTGCCTTCGGACCGATGGTGGATATTTCGGATGAAGCCTTCGACAAGATCATGGGCTCGAACGTGAAGAGCAATGTCTGGCTCTGCAATCTCGTGATCCCGGACATGGCGAAGCAAGGCGGGGGTTCGATCATCATCGTTTCTTCGATCGGCGGCCTGCGCGCCTCGCCGATGATCGGCACCTACGGCATCTCAAAGGCCGCCGACTTTGCGCTCGCGCGCAATTACGCGCAGGAATGGGGTCACAAGAACATCCGCGTGAACTGCATCGCGCCGGGTCTGATCAAGACGGATTTTGCGAAAGCACTCTGGGAAAACGAGCAGCTTCGCAAGGACCGCGAGACCAAGACACCGCTCCGCCGCATCGGCGAGCCGCATGAAATCGGCGGCGTTGCCGCGTTTCTCGCGTCACCTGCCGCGAGCTACATCACGGGTGAAGTAATCGTGGTCGATGGCGGCGTGACCATTGCGCCGTAAGCAGCACCACAAGAAAGAATAAAAAAACCCGGCCGAAAGGCCGGGTTTTTGTTTTGTCGCTATCAGCGATCAGCGCGCGTTGCCGCCGCTCGCCGTGTACTTCTTCAATTCCATCTTGGCGATGGTTTCGCGGTGTACCTCGTCCGGGCCGTCGGCGAGACGAAGCGTGCGGTTGCCGGCATAGGCTTTCGCAAGATGGAAATCCGGTGAAACGCCGGCGCCGCCATGCATCTGGATCGCGCGGTCGATCACGCGTTGCGTCATGTTCGGCGCGACCACCTTGATCATCGCGATTTCGGCGCGGGCTTCCTTATTGCCGAGCTCGTCCATCTTGTGCGCGGCATAGAGCGTGAGTAGCCGCGCCTGATCGATGTCCATGCGCGATTCCGCAATCCAGTGGCGGTTGACGCTGTGCTCGGCGATCTTCTTGCCGAAGGCGGTACGTGAAACCGCGCGCTGGCACATTGCTTCCAGTGCACGCTCGGCGGAGCCGATTGCGCGCATACAGTGATGGATGCGGCCGGGTCCGAGACGGCCTTGCGCGATTTCGAAGCCGCGGCCTTCGCCGAGCAGAATGTTCGAAACCGGCACGCGCACATCCTTGAAATCGACTTCCGCGTGGCCGTGCGGCGCGTCGTCATAGCCGAATACGTTGAGGTGACGCATCACCTTCACGCCCTTTGTCTCCATCGGTACCAGAATCATCGACTGGCGCTTGTGGGCGTCCGCGTTCGGATCGGTCTGGCCCATGAAGATTGCGATCTTGCAGCGATGATCGTTCGCGCCCGACGTCCACCACTTGCGCCCGTTGATGACGTAGTGATCGCCGTCGCGCTTGATCTCGGAGCGGATATTGGTCGCGTCGGAAGAAGCAACCGCGGGCTCGGTCATCGCGAAGCAGGAGCGGATCTTCGCGTCCATCAGCGGCTCGAGCCACTCTTTATGATGGTCCTTGGTGCCGTAGCGCAGGATCGTTTCCATGTTGCCGGTGTCCGGCGCGGAGCAGTTGAACGATTCCGGCCCGATCGGCGATCGGCCCATGATCTCGCAGATCTGGCCGTACTCGTAATTCGTCATGCCGTCTTTGTGTTCCGCTTTCGGCAGGAACAGATTCCAGAGCCCTTGCGCGCGCGCCTTCTTCTTCAGTTCGTCCATGACCGGCGGGCTTTTCCAGCGGTCGCCCTGTTCGTTGAGCTGGCGCGCATAGATCGGCTCCGCGGTATAGACGTGCTCGTCCATGAAGGCGGCGACTTTTTTCTTGTACTCGGCCGCCTTTGGCGACAGCGGAATGAACATTTTCTCTCTCCCTTATTCTTTTGCTTACGCGGCGGACTCGAAGCCGCCCATATTTCCGAATTGTTCGAGGTGATAATCGGCGTCGCCGAACTGGATGTCGATGGCGGTCGCGCGCTTGAACCAGTGGCCGACTTTTAACTCCATCGTCATGCCGATGCCGCCGTGCAACTGAATCGCCTGCTCGCCGACGAACTGTGCCGAGCGGCCGATCTGTGTTTTCGCCGCCGCCATGGTCTTGCGGCGCGTGACCGGGTCTTTCTCGTTGACCATCATGGTAGCTAAAAACGTCATGCTCTTAGCCTGTTCGGCTGCGATCAGCATTTCGACGTTGCGGTGTTGCAGCACCTGGAACGAACCGATGTTGACGCCGAACTGCTTGCGCGTGCGCAGATAATCTGTGGTCGCTTCGGTGAGCGCCGAGAAGACGCCGACCGCTTCGCCGCAGAGTGCAGCAATTCCGTCGTCCACGATCTGCTCGATCAGCGGATAGGCCGCACCTGGCTTGCCGATCACGCTATCTGCTTCGACCTTCACGCCGGAAAACTGGATTTCCGCGGCAGTTAAGCCGTCGATCGTGCGATAGCCGCGGCGCGACACGCCGTTTGCTTTCGCGTCAACAATAAACAAACCAAGTCCGTCTTTGTCGCGCGAATTACCCGAGATGCGCGCAGTGACAATAATGAAATCGGCCTGATCGCCGTTCAGCACCACACTCTTTGATCCATCCAGCGTGAAGCCGTTGCCGGCAGCTTTCGCCGTCGTCTTCACGTCAAACAGGTCGTAGCGCGACTGCCGCTCGGTATGCGCAAAGGCGCCTGTGATTTTTCCTTCGGCGATCTGAGGCAGATACTTGTTCTTCTGCGCATCCGTGCCGAAACGGCGGATGAGCCCGCCCGCAAGCACCACGGTCGGCAGATAAGGCTCGAGCACAAGCGCGTTTCCGATCGTGCTCATCACGATCATGGTCTCGACCGGCCCGCCGCCGATGCCGCCGTGTTCTTCGGCAAACGGCAGCCCGAGAATGCCGAGCTCGGCAAATTGCTTCCAGATTTCGCGGCTCCAGCCGTCCGCGCTTTCCAGAATCTTTTTGCGCCGCTCGAAGTCGTATTTGTCGCCGAGCAGACCTTCGATGCTGTCTTTGAGTAACTGCTGCTCTTCCGAAAACTCGAAATCCATACGCTTGTTCTTTCTTGTCTCGCCCCGGCCTTAGAGGCCGAGGATCGCTTTCGCGATAATGTTCTTCTGAATCTCGTTCGATCCGCCGTAGATCGAGACCTTGCGATAGTTGAAATAGATCGGCGCGAGCGGTCCGGCGTAATCCGGGCCGACCGGCAGTTCGTTGGAGCCGTTCGCATCTTCGTCCGCAAACGGCAGGGCGAACGGTCCCACGACCTCCATCAATAAATCCGTGATGTTCTGCTGAATTTCTGAGCCCTTGATCTTCAGGATCGAAGACGCCGGGTCCGGCTTGTTGTCGCGGCGCTTGCCTTCAGCGGCAACTACACGCATCTGCGTCATCTCCAGCGCCTTCAGTTCGACCTCGATCTGCGAAATCTTCGCACGGAAGCGAGGGTCCTCCATCATCGGCTTGCCGCCGGAAACTTCGAGCTTCGCCAATTCTTTCAGGCGGCGGACACGTTCCTTGGAAATGCCGACGCGAGCGATGCCGGTGCGCTCATTGCCGAGCAGGAACTTCGCATAATCCCAGCCACGGTTTTCTTGGCCGACGAGATTCTCGTAAGGCACCTTCACGTTATCGAAGAATACTTCGTTCACTTCCTTGCCGCCGTCGATCAGTTGAATCGGGCGGACTGTGATTCCCGGCGTCTTCATGTCGCAAAGAATGAACGAGATGCCTTCCTGCTTTTTCGCTTTCGTGTCGGTACGCGCGAGCACGAAAATCCAGTCTGCGTATTGCGCGAGCGTGGTCCAGGTCTTCTGACCGTTGATGATCCAAAAATCACCTTCGCGCACGGCCTTGGTGGAAAGACCTGCGAGATCGGAGCCGGCGCCCGGCTCCGAGAAACCCTGACACCACCAGTCGTCGATGTTGGCGATGCGCGGCAGAAAACGCTTCTTCTGTTCTTCCGAACCGAATGCTGCGATCACCGGGCCGACCATGCTGACGCCGAAGGGCAGCGGATCGGGCGCGGGCGCACGCTGCAACTCTTCTAGGAAGATGTACTTCTGCACCGGCGTCCAGCCGGTGCCGCCATATTCCTTCGGCCAGTTCGAAACCGCCCAGCCTTTCTTGTTCAGGATACGCTGCCAGTTGACGATGTCGGCCTTTTCCAGCTTGCGGCCTTCGATCAGTTTCTGCTGCGTATCCGCGGGCACGTTCTTCTTGAAGAAGTCGCGCACTTCGTCGCGAAACGCGATTTCTTCCTTGGTGAAATTCAGATCCATCTTCGCGCTCCCGCGTTACTGGATTTCGAACAGGCCGGCTGCACCCATGCCGCCGCCGACGCACATCGTGACCACGCCGTATTTCGCTTTGCGGCGCTTGCCTTCGATCAACACATGGCCCGCAAGACGCGCACCGGTCATGCCGTAAGGGTGGCCGACCGCGACAGAACCGCCCGAGACATTGAGCTTCTCCGGGTCGATGCCGAGTTTGTCGCGGCAATAGATCACCTGCACCGCGAACGCCTCGTTCAGTTCCCAGATGTCGATGTCATCGACCTTGAGGCCGTGACGCTTCAGGAGACGGGGGATCGCAAACACCGGCCCGATGCCCATTTCGTCCGGCTCGCAGCCGGCCGCGACGAAGCCACGGAAAATGCCAAGCGGCTTCAGGCCCTTCTTGGCGGCGGTTTCTGCGCTCATGATGACGGCAGCGCTGGCGCCATCCGAGAGTTGGCTCGCGTTGCCGGCGGTAATCGAGCCGCCTTCACGCACGGGCTTCAGCGCGGCAAGACCTTCTGCAGTGGTCTCGGGGCGTGGGCCTTCGTCCTGCGAAAGCGTGATGTCTTTGTAGGAAACTTCCTTGGTTGTTTTGTCGACGACGGCCATCTTGGTCGAGATCGGTGCGATCTCTTCTTTGAAGCGGCCGCCCTGCTGTGCGCTTGCGGTGCGGCGCTGGCTTTCCAGCGAATATTCGTCCTGCGCCTCGCGCGAAATGTTGTAGCGCTTGGACACCACTTCGGCGGTGTCCAGCATCGCCATGTAAACGTCGCCCTTCATTTTCTTCAGTTCGGGATCGACCGCGTGAAACATATTCATCTTATCGTTCTGCACGAGGCTGATCGATTCGCCGCCGCCGCCGACCGCGACCTCGACGCCGTCGAAAATCACCGAACGCGCGGCAAGCGCGATCGCCTGCAAGCCGGAGGCGCATTGACGGTCGATGGTGGTGCCCGCGACCGACACCGGCAAACCTGCGCGCAGCAGCGCCTTGCGCGCGATGTTGCCGCCGGTCGCACCTTGCTGGAGCGCGGTGCCCATCACCACGTCCTCGACTTCGGCGCCGTCGATGCCGGCACGCTTCACGGCGTGCTCGATGGCATGGCCGTAGAGGGTCGCGCCTTCGGTGTTGTTGAAAGCGCCGCGATAGGCTTTGCCGATCGGGGTGCGGGCGGTGGAGACGATGACGGCCTCACGCATTTTCATTTCCTCACTGTTTGGACGCGCCCGCGCTTTGGGGCGGATTCTGCTGTTTCATAGCTTGGTATTTGCGGCGCTCTTCCTCCACAAGCTCTTTCTTGGAGAGCTTGCCGACCGAAGTCATCGGAAGTGCCTCGCGAATTTCAACCGATGCGGGCATCTCGTGTTTGCCGACCTTGTCGGCGAGAAATTCCCTAACGGCTTCAAGGGTCAGCGGCGCAGCGCCTGCGCGCATCTTGATGAAAGCTTTGGCCGCTTCGCCGCGATAGTCGTCCGGCACCCCGATCACGATAACGCCTTCGATATCCGGATGCTCGAACAGCGCGTGTTCGATCACGCTCGGATAGACGTTGAAGCCGCCCGAGATGATCATGTCCTTCTTGCGGTCCACGAGATAGAGCCAGCCGTTTTCGTCCATGTAGCCGATGTCGCCGGTGAGAAAATATCCATCCTCGACGAAAGCGGCTTTGGTTTCTTCCGGCTTGTTCCAGTAGCCCGCGAACACATTCGGGCCTTTGATGCGCATCTCGCCGGTCTCACCAAAAGGAAGCGTGCGCGTTGGTTCGTCGAGTGCGACGATATCCATATAAAGTCCCGGCAGCGGCAGACCGATGGTGCCGGGCGGCGTGTCGCCGTCATAGGGCTGGTTGGTGCCGGCAGGTGCTGTTTCCGTCATGCCCCAGCCGCCGCGCAGCGAAATGCCCGTGAGCTTCTTGAAGCGGTCGAATACTTCGACCGGCAGCGGCGCGCCGCCTGAAGCGCACATCGAGAGCGAAGACAAGTCGCGCTTTTCCAGGCCCGGCGCGGAAGTGAGCGCAATCCAGATCGTCGGCACGGCGGGAAAGTAATTCGCCTTCTTCTCTTCAATGTCGCGGAACGTGGTTTCTACATCGAAGCGCGGGCGCAACATACACTCGTTGCCCTGATCGATCGCGCGCAGGAAGACCGAGCTCAGCGCATAGATATGAAAGAGCGGCAATACGATGATGACCTTCTCGCCGGATTTCACCTCCCGCTGCGCTTCCGCCCAGTTGCGGTAGATCGAGTTGGTGGAAGTGAGATTCCGATGTAGGAGCATCGCGCCTTTTGGCAATCCGGTCGTGCCGCCGGTGTATTGCAGGAGCGCGATGTCGTCCTCTTTTACGTGTGGCCACTTTGCCGGAGGCGAGGCGAGGGTGAGCAAGTTTTTCAGCGTGATGGAGCGGCCGTTAGCGGGGATCGCGTCATATTGAATTGGCGCCGGGCCGAATTCTGCGTCGTCGCCGATAATCAAATGATCGAGTAATCCTTCGGCGTCGAGTTTCAGCGCCCGCGTGACCATGCCCGAAAAGTTCGTCGTCACCATGATCCGCGCGCCGGAGTCTTTCAGCTTGTGCGCAAGCTCACGCTCGGCATCCAGCGGCGACATATGCACGACACGGCCACCGGCCTTGAGCACCGCAAAAAACAGGATCGGATGAACCGGCGTATTCGGCAAATAAAGTCCGACCGCTGTTCCCTGCTTCACGCCAAGCGACATTAAACCCGCTGCCGCGCGAGAAACGAGATCGTGAAGTTCTTTATATGTTGTGCGCTTGTCGCGATATTCGAGCGCATAGTTGTTCGGGTAAGTCGCGACGGCGCGGTCGAATAATTCGTTGACCGTGCCGGCACGGACCGGTGCCGCCGGGTCCACGCCCGCGGGATAAGATTTTTCCCAAGGGTAGGGGCGGCTGTAGGTCATGACGCCTTCTTCATCTCGGTTGCGAGTGAAGCGAAGGTCTTGCCTTCGTTTGCAAGCCGGTCGAGCAGTTTCGCTGGCTCAAGCGACGTGTCGCCGCTTTCTTTTGCGTAATGTGCGAGCCGGTCACGGACGTGCTTCAGCCCAACTGTATCTGCATAATGCATCGGCCCGCCGCGCCACACCGGCCAGCCGTATCCATAGAGCCAGATCACGTCGACATCGCCGGGGCGCGACGCGATACCTTCTTCCAGAATCCGCGCGCCCTCGTTGATCATCGGATAAATCGTGCGCTCGATGATTTCCTGTTTTGAGATCGGGCGGCGCGTAATTCCTTTTTTCGCTGAAGCATCGAGAATGATCTTCTCGACTTCCGGATCCGGGATCGGGGTCCGCGAGCCCTTCTCATATATATAGTAGCCTTTGCCGGTTTTCTGGCCGAAGCGCCCAGCCTCCGCGAGCGTGTCGGCAACCTCGTTGCGCTCACCGCGCGCACGGCGGATGCGCCAGCCGATATCGATGCCGGCAAGATCGCCCATCGCAAATGGGCCCATCGGAAAACCGAACTCGGTGGTGGCTGCATCCACTTCCTGCGGCAGCGCGCCTTCGAGCACCAGGCGGTCCGCCTGCACGCCGCGGCGATGCAGCATCCGGTTACCGACAAAGCCGTAACAAACCCCAACAACCACGGGCACTTTTGCGATTTTGCGGCCGATCGTGATCGCGGTCTGGATCGCGTCGAGCGCGCTTTTCTCGCCGCGCACGATCTCCAAGAGCTTCATGATGTTCGCGGGGCTGAAGAAGTGCATCCCGATCACATCCTGTGGACGAGAGGTCGAGTTTGCGATTTCGTTCACGTCGAGCGTGGACGTGTTGGTGGCGAGGATCGCGCCCTTCTTCGTGATCTTGTCGAGCTTGCCGAAGATTTCTTTTTTCAGGCCCATTTCCTCGAACACGGCTTCGATCACCATGTCGGCGTCCTTGGTGCCTTCCAGACCGACCGCACCTTTGATGAGGCCCATCCGCTTTTCGACGTCCGCCTCGGACATACCGCCGCGCTTCGCGGTGTTCTCGTAATTCGTGCGAATTTTTGCGAGACCGTTCTTCAGAAACTCGTCGGTCGTTTCGATCAGTGTCACCGGAATGCCGGCATTCGCAAAACACATCGCAATGCCGCCGCCCATGGTGCCGCCGCCGATCACGGCGGCCTGTTTCACTTCGCGCGCCTTGGTGTCGGCGGGCATATCGAGCACTTTGGTCGCTTCGCGCTCCGCGAAGAAAGCGTGACGCTGTGATTTTGACTCGTCCGTGACCAGAAGCTCGATGAATTTGTTGCGCTCGCGCTTGATCGCTTCTTCGAACGGAACGTCGAGCGTCCATTTAACGGCTTCAGCCGCGGCCATCGGCGCTTTCAAGCCCTTGTTGCGGCCGACCGCTTTTGCCGCGATCTCATTATACTGGTCAGGGTTCTTGCGGATGTCGGCGAGCTTCTCGTCCATCTTGCTCGCGCGCTTCAGCGGCATTTTCTCCGCGAGCACTCTCATTGCGAAAGCTATAGCACCGGCGGTCAGGTCGCCTTCGATGATTTCATCGACCAAGCCGTCTTTTAGCGCTTGGCTTGCCGAAACCGGATTTCCGGAAAGAATAATCGGCAGCGCTTTCTCCACGCCGATCAAGCGCGGCAGACGCTGCGTGCCGCCGGCACCCGGAATGAGGCCGAGTTTGATTTCCGGAAGACCGAGCTTCGCGTCTTTGCTTGCGACGCGATAATTGCAGCCGAGCGCGACCTCCAAACCGCCGCCGAGTGCAGTGCCGTGGATCGCGGCAACCGTCGGCTTCGACACGTTATCGATGTCGGTGATCGCCTCGATCAGGCTTGGTGCCATCGGCGGCTTCCCGAATTCGGTGATGTCTGCGCCCGCGATGAACGTGCGGCCCGCGCAGGTAAGCACGATCGCCTGCACGCTCGCGTCGGCATCCGCTTCCTTGAAAAGTTTCTGCAAGCCCGCACGCACCGCGTGCTTCAGCGCGTTCACGGGTGGATTGTCGACGGTGATAACGGCAATAGCGCCTTCGCGGCGCAGCGTAACTGGATCGCTCACTTTGGTTTCCTTGACGTTTCCCGGTTGTCTTTTCTTTTGCCCGGAGCGTAGCGGATTTTTGCCTTGCTGCGAGCCGTCCCCCTCTCAAGGCACTTCTGCAGCGCCCAAAGGGCAATTCCGCTTTGCGGAACATTGTTCTGCATTCTTGACGCGAAAGCTAGAAAGTGGTCGCATCGAAGTCAATCAAGTTCGCGCATAAGAGCAGGGGCTTAGGCGTGCATAGTCCGAATGCAGTAGCAAAGCGTACCGACAGTCAGTTCACAGAACTCGACGAAGGCAACGACCGCAAATTTGTTGTGGCGCTGGCGCGCGGTCTGGATGTGCTGCGCGCATTCACGCCGGGCGAATGGCTGCTCGGCAACAACGAGATCGCCGAACGCACGGGTCTGCCGAAGACCACGATTTCGCGTTTGACCTATACCCTCACCAAGCTCGGCTATCTCACGCACGTGGAGCGGCTTGGCAAATATTCGCTGGCACCCGCGGCGCTCTCCATCGGCTATTCGACGCTCGCGAACCTGCGCATCCGTCAGGTCGCGCGCAAACAAATGCAGGAGTTTGCGAATTATGCCGGCGCTTCCGTCGCGCTCGGCAGCCGCGACCGGATGCATTTGATTTACATCGAGCATTGCCGCTCGAAATCCGACGGCCTGCTGCGCCTCAACCTCGGCTCGCGCATTCCGATTGCGACCACTGCGATGGGCCGCGCGCTGATCGCGGCACTTCCGGAGGACGAGCGCGATTGGCTCATGGGCCACATCAAGCGTCATGCTGCGGAAAACTGGCCGCATGTGAAAGCCGGGATTGAAAAAGCGATCCGCGATCTTGC
Source organism: Rhizobiales bacterium Ga0077548 (assembly GCA_001464215.1). Taxonomy (GTDB): domain Bacteria; phylum Pseudomonadota; class Alphaproteobacteria; order Rhizobiales; family Xanthobacteraceae. The sequence continues at coordinate 90,682 of LNEZ01000078.1, forward strand.
CGAGCTTGGTTTCACCACTTCGTTCGGCGATTGGGAAAAAGACGTGTTCGCCGTCGGCGTGCCGTTGATTCCGCCGGATGACTCGGGCGTCTACGCATTCAATTGCGGCGCCAATGTCTATCAAACGTCGCGAGAGAAGCTCGAAGGGGAAGTCGGGCCGCGTCTCGTGAATCTCGCAAAGAACATAGAAGCCGCAATAAGCGGCGGTTAATGGAAGAAACGCGTTAGCCAGGGGAAGGCAAGTGAAGAGCAGGGAAGAACTGCATCGTCGCTTTGATCCGCGATGATGGATATGCGTGTAGCCGAAAGCTCGGCGTCAAACGCAGCAAGGCAATCGAAAGCGGCCCGCACCATTCTTTCGGTGAAGAATGTAGGCGTGCGTTTCGGCGGCATCATTGCGCTGGACGGAATCTCCTTCGATCAGAGTGAAGGCACAATTCTCGGCCTGATCGGCCCGAACGGCGCCGGCAAAACCACGATGTTTAACTGCCTGAGCCGGCTCTACACGCCGAACTCGGGCGACATCGCCTTCGACGGAAAGTCCATTCTCAAGCTCGCTCCGCATCATATCGCGGGTCTTGGTATTGCGCGCACATTCCAGAATCTCGCGCTCTTTAAGAACATGACCGTGCTCGACAACATCAAGGTCGGGTTTCATCCTGTCACGAAGAGCGACTATTTCAGCGATTCCTTCAGATTGCCGTGGGTCCGAGAACAGGAGCAAGAGATCGACGCGCAGGCGCGCGGCATTGTCGATTATCTGGAGCTTCGCAAAGTCGCCGACACGCTGGTGTCGGGCCTGCCGATCGGCACGCAGAAGCGCGTCGAACTGGCGCGAGCACTTGCAGCCAAGCCCCGCTTGTTGCTGCTTGACGAACCCGCGGCCGGTCTAACGCATCACGAAGTCGGAGAACTGGGCGATCTGATCAAGCAGATCAGGGACGATCGCGGTGTCACCGTGCTGCTGGTCGAGCATCACATGAGCTTGGTGATGTCGATTTCCGACAAGGTCGTAGCCCTCGATTTCGGCAAGAAGATCAGTGAAGGCACGCCCGCCGAAGTGCAGAAGGACCCGGAAGTGATCCGCGCGTATCTCGGGAGCGGCAAGAAATGAGCACGCCCTTACTCAGCGCGAAGAATCTGCGCGCCTTCTATGGTCCGACGCAAATCCTCTACGACCTCAATTTCGATATGCATACCGGCGGCATCACCACGCTATTGGGTGCGAACGGTGCTGGAAAGACCACGACGTTGCGTGCGCTTTCCGCAATGGTGAGAACCAGCGGCGAAATCCGCTTCGACGGCAAGCTGATCTCCAACAAGGAAACCGCCGACATCGTTCGTCTCGGGGTTGCTCATGTGCCGGAGGGCCGCGGCACCTTCGTGCGGCAGACGGTCGAGGAAAACCTGCAACTCGGCGGCATCACGCAACCGGCGAGCCAGATTTCCGCCGATGTGGAGCGGGTTTTCACTTATTTTCCGCGGCTGAAGGAGCGCTTCCGCCAGCAGGCCGGCACGCTTTCCGGCGGCGAGCAGCAGATGCTTGCGATCGGCCGCGCGCTGATGCTGCGGCCGAAAGTGATGCTCTTGGACGAGCCTTCCTTCGGCCTTGCGCCGCTGATCGTGCAGGAGATGTTCGAGATCCTCCGCACCCTAAACAAGAAGGAAAAGGTCTCGATGTTCCTGGTCGAGCAGAACGCTTCGCTTGCACTCGAACTCGCCGATCATGCTTATCTTTTGGAGACCGGCCGCGTCGTGATGTCGGGCCCGGCAAAACAACTGAGCGCGGATGAAAGCATCCGCCGCGCCTATCTCGGTTACTGAGGAAGAACGATGGAACAAGTCGTACAGCAAATCATCGGCGGCCTCGCCACCGGCGCGATCTATGCCTGCATCGCGCTCTCCATCGTGATGATCTACCAGGCCATCGACCATCTGAATTTCGCGCAAGGCGAAATGGCGATGTTTTCGACCTATATCGCCTGGCAGTTGATGCAGTGGGGCGCGCCCTATTGGGGCGCCTTCTTCATCACCATCGCAATCTCGTTCGTGCTTGGCTACGTAATCGAACGCACCGTGTTCAAGCCGGTGCACAACGCGCCTGTGCTTAGCCACATCGTGATCTTTATCGCGCTATTTGCGATCATCAATTCGATGGCGGGCTTCATCTGGGAGTTTACGATCAAGCCGTTCCCGACGCCGTTCGGCACCAAGTCCGTGCTCGGCGAAGGCTTATTGAGCGCGCATGGCGCGGGTATGATCGCAGTGACCGGCGTCATGCTGGGTATGCTCTACCTTTTCTTCCGCTACACCCGCGTCGGTCTCGCGATGCGCGCAGCCTCCGCAAACCCTGATTCTGCGCGTCTTGTCGGCATCCGCGTCGGCTTCATGAATGCGCTCGGCTGGGGCATGGCGGCGGCAATCGGGGCCGTGGCCGGCATGATGATTGCGCCAGTCGTCTTCCTAGAGCCGAACATGATGGTGACGATCCTGCTTTATGGCTTTGCCGGTGCGGTCGTCGGCGGACTGACAAGTCCCGGCGGCGCGGTGTTCGGCGGTTTTGCAGTCGGCGTGATCGAGAACCTCGCATCTTTCGTGCCGCATTTCGGCGCGGAGATGAAGCTTTCCATCGCGCTTGCGCTGATCATTCTTGTGCTGACGCTGAAGCCCAGCGGCCTCTTCGGCCGTAGAATCGTGAGCCGGGTGTAGCGTCATGAAAACGAGCACGCCCGTCACATCCGTCATCGCCGCGATCGGCGCGACCGTCATTACGCTTGCCCAGAACTGGAAGCTCGCCGGATTTATTTTAGTCTTGATCGCCGGCGCGATCTTCCCGCTTTGCGCGTCCGGCGTTTTCACGTTCCAGATCACGCAGCTTCTGATCTATGCGATTGCGATTGCGGGATTGAACTTGCTCACCGGCTTCAACGGCCAGTTCTCGCTGGGCCACAGCGCTTTCTACGCCATCGGCGCTTACGTCTCGGCCGTCTTGATGACACAGCTCGATATGCCGTTCTATCTGACGATCCCGATTGCGGCGGCGGTCTGCTTTGTGTTCGGCTTTCTGTTCGGCCTTCCCGCATTGCGCCTCGAAGGCATTTATCTCGCACTTGCGACCTTCGCGCTCGCCATCGCTACCCCGCAGATTTTGAAATTCAAGCCGGTCGAGCATCTCACCGGCGGCGTGCAGGGCTTGGCGCTTTTTCACTTAAAGCCTGAAGCGCCGTTCGGACTCCCCTTCGATCAGGATCAATGGACGTTCTACGTGACCTTCGCGGTGACAATCCTGATGTTTTTTCTTGCCTTCAGTCTCGTGAATAGCCGCTCGGGCCGCGCGATGAAGGCGATCCGCGACAACCATATTGCGGCAAAGGTGACGGGCATCGACCTTTCGCTGTTCAAAACGCTTACCTTCGGTGTAAGCGCGCTATTCACAGGCGTGGCTGGCTCACTCAGCGCCTTGCTGATCGCTTTCGTCGCACCCGATAGCTTTCAGATCACGCTAGCAATCGCGATCTTCGTCGGCATGGTGGTCGGCGGCGTCGGCTGGATTCCGGGCGCATTCCTCGGCGCTCTGTTTATTCTTTTCGTTCCGAATATCGCCGAGCACATCGCATTCGGGCTTTCGGCTTTCTTCGATCTGATCCGCAAAGTCATTCCATTCTTTCCAAGCATCGGCGAGCAGAGTGCAAAGGGCCTGACCGGAACGGTCTATGGCGTATTTCTCATTCTGCTCATCTACGTAATGCCGTCCGGCCTTGCCGGATTGCTTCGACTGGCCGTGCAGCGTCTCGCGCGAGCGAGAAGCTGAACGGTCTTTTCCCCAAGGGAGGTAACAATGAAGACCAAGAAATACGGCAAGAAATACGGGATGATCCCCGCGCTCGCGCTGGGCTTCGCCGTGGCAATGGCCGGCTCCGCCTTCGCCCAGACACCGGGCGTGACGGATAAGGAAATCAAGATCGGCAATATCAATCCGTATAGCGGACCCGCTTCCGCTTACGGCACGATCGGCAAATCGATCGCCGCTTACTTCAAGATGGTGAACGCCGAAGGCGGCATCAACGGCCGCATGGTCAACTTCATCTCTTACGACGATAGCTACTCGCCGCCGAAGGCGCTCGAACAGGTGCGTAAGCTCGTAGAATCCGACAACGTGCTCCTGGTGTTCCAGCCGCTCGGCACGCCCGGCAACACCGCGATCCAGGGTTATCTCAACGGCAAGAAAGTGCCGCAGCTCTTTGTCGCGACCGGCGCCACCAAGTGGGGTGACCCGAAGAAGTTCCCGTGGACCATGGGCTGGCAGCCCAACTACCAGAGTGAAGGCCGCATCTATGCCGCCTACATTCTGAAAAACCATCCGAACGCGAAGATCGGCGTGCTCTATCAGAACGACGACTACGGCAAGGATTATGTTAAGGGCCTGAAGGATGGTCTCGGCGCGAAAGCCAAGACCATGATCGTCTCCGAGCAGCCTTACGAAGTCGCCGATCCGACCGTCGACAGCCAGATCATCGCGCTGAAGGCGTCGGGCGCCGACGTACTCTTCAATGCGACCACGCCGAAATTCGCGGCGCAGTCGATCAAGAAGATGGCGGAGATCAGCTGGAAGCCGGTTCATTTCCTGAATCAGGTTTCGAACTCGGTTGGCGGCGTCATCAAGCCGGCAGGTGCTGAAAATGCCGACGGCATCTTCTCCACCGGCTATCTGAAGGATCAGCTCGACCCGCAGTGGAAAGACGATCCGGGCATGAAGAAGTGGTTCGCTTTCATGGATAAGCACTATCCGGACGGCGACAAGACCTCGAGCTTCAACACCTACGGCTACACGGTCGCGCAGAACCTTCATAAGGTGCTGCTGGCCGCCGGTAAGAACTTGACCCGCGAGAACGTCATGAAGGCTGCGGCCAGCATGAAGGATGTCGATCTCGATCTTTTGCTGCCGGGTATCAAGATCAATACCAGCGCGACGGACTTCTATCCGATCGAACAGCAGCGGATGATGAAATTCAACGCGAAGGAAAATCGCTGGGATTTCTTCGGCGAGATCCTGTCGGGCGAAGTGCGCGGCAGCTAAACGCTCCGCATCCACGATACGCATATATAAAGACTCCCCGCCGCGAGGCGGGGAGTTTTTCGTTTTTTGGCAACGCTTCGTTAGCCTTAACGAATCCGGAATCCTTACCGGAGTTCCTAATTTGCATCGTGACAAAGCTAACAATTCGTAGTTCCGCAATTAGCAGCTTCTTCAACAATGATTGCTACAAGAAACGCGGGCGTACTGTGCCTTGCGTGTAGAATTCATGCGAACCGCAGTGTGAGCCAAAGAAGAATGATGCCGCAACATTGCGGCGAGGCCAGGGGACTGCGTTCGCTAGATGTCGTTGATCGTCATCGTAGATGACCGGATTACGAACCGGAACATTTTTGCGAAGCTCGCCACTTCGATCGAAGAGGGCGTGGCCGTTCGCGCGTTCGGCGATCCGCTCGAGGCGCTCGACTGGCTCAAGGACAATACGCCGGATCTCGTCGTCACCGACTACAAGATGCCGAACATCGACGGCGCCGAATTCGTGCGCCGCTTTCGCCAGCTTCCCGAATGCGCCGACGTTCCGGCGGTCGTCATCACCGTCTATGAAGAGCGCTCGCATCGCATCAGCGCACTCGAAGCCGGTGCCACCGACTTCCTTCAGAGCCCGGTCGATCACCACGAATTTCTGATCCGCGCACGCAACCTGTTGCAGCTCCGCAAGCAGCAGCTCGTAATCAAGAGCCGCGCGACCGAGCTCGAGCGTGAGCTCATGGACTCGGAACGCTTCCGCAAGGAAATGCTGCGCGACAGCCGTGAGCGCCTGGCACAGGTCATCGACACCGTTCCCGCGCTGATTAGCGCGACCGACAAGGACGGACGCTGCGTATTCCTGAATGCGTTCACCGCGAATTTCTATGGCGTCGATGCAGCGCAGGCGAGCGGCAAAACCGCGGCCGAGATTTTCGGTTCGAACTTCGGCCCGCAGAGCGCGGGCCTCGATCGCGTCGTCTTCGAGAACGGCAAAGGTCTGCCGAGCTATGAAGAAGAGATCGTCGACCGTGCCGGCAGCCGCCATGTATTCCTGACCACGAAATCCCCGCTGCGCGACCGCGCCGGCAAGGTCATCAACGTGCTCACGACCTCGCTCAACATCACCGAGCGCAAGCAGGCCGAAGAACATCTCCATCACCTCGCCCATCACGATCCGCTTACCGGCTTGCCGAACCGTACTTACTTCCATGACAACGTGCGAAAGCAAATTGCGCGCACGCGCCGCGGCGACAAGCAGTTCGCAGTACTTCTGCTCGACCTCGACCGTTTCAAGGGCGTCAATGACGTTCTCGGCCATCATCAGGGCGACCAGTTGCTCAAGGCTGTTTCGCAGCGTCTTTGCAACTCGGTTCGCGAAACCGATATTGTCGCGCGCCTCGGCGGCGACGAGTTCGCGATCCTGCAGACCGAGATCGGCCGCACCGACGATGCGGTGACGCTCGCGGAAAAGATCATCAAGGCACTGGAACAGCCCTTCGAACTCGAAGGCCAGGAAATCAGCGCTACGGCGAGCATCGGCATTACCGTGCATCCGACCGACGGCGTCGATGTCGATGCGCTCTTGAAGAACGCCGACCTTGCGATGTATCAGGCCAAGGCCGAAGGCCGGAATGCCTGGCGCGTCTTCGCGACCGATATGCACACCAACGCGCGCGAAGCGATCGTGTTGGAGAGCGATCTGCGACAGGCGCTTGCGAAGAAGCAGTTCCTGCTCAACTACCAGCCGCAGATCGATCTGCGCTCAGGTCATATCATCGGCGCGGAAGCGCTGCTGCGTTGGCGCCGTCCGGGCTCCGGTCTGGTACGTCCGGCCGAATTCCTGCCGCTCGCGGAGGAAAACGGCCTAATCGTTCCCATCAACGAATGGGTGCTGATCGAAGCCTGCGAACAGGCGAAGATCTGGGCCAAGGATCACCCCGGCTTCCGCATCGCCGTGAACCTCTCGCCCGTGCAGTTCCGCAAGCAGGACATTCGTCAGCACGTACTCGACGCGCTTGAAAAAACGGGCCTTGATCCGCGCTCGCTCGAACTCGAGTTGACCGAAAGCATCCTGATGCAGAACCCGGAATCGGCCGCGAACGACGTTCGCTTCTTGCAGGAAAAGGGCATCACCTTCTCGATCGACGATTTCGGCGTCGGCTATTCTTCGCTCTCTTACGTGAAGACCTTGCCGGTCGATCGCCTCAAGATCGATCAGGGTTTCATCCGCAACGTCAACACGGATCCGAACGACGCTGCGATCGTGCGCGCCATCATCAATCTCGGCCACAGCCTGAACCTCAAAATCATGGCCGAGGGTGTCGAGACCGCAGAACAACTCGCTTTCGTGCGCAGCGAAGGTTGCGACGAAGTGCAGGGTTTCTATTTCAGCCCGCCGGTACCGGCGGAGGATTTCGCTTTCCTGTTCAACCAGCAGAATTTGCTGGCGCGAACGGCGTAAGGGACACGCCATGACCGCAGCCGCAAAACCCCGCTTCTCGCTAATTGGTTTCCTCAAGAGCCGTCTCAAGAATCGTCCCGACGGCGAGCACGAGATGGTCGTCAACCGCGTTGTTATCAGCGCGTTGATCCTTTTGTATCTCGGCGGCGCGGCGATGTTCGGTTCGGTGATCCCGCACGAAGCCGTGCTCCTGACCACGCTGTTCTTCGGTATTTCCTTCGCCTTCCTAGCGCATATGCTCTACCAGCCGGGCGTATCCGTACCTCGCCGCGTAGTCGCGATGTTCTCGGATCTCGGCTTTCTCTCGTGGGGTATTCACGCGGGCGACGAAGCGCTTTCGCTGCTTTATCCAATCTACCTTTGGGTCATCTTCGGCAACGGCTTCCGCTTCGGCCTGAAATATCTGTTCGGTGCCATGGTTGTCGCGGTCGCCGGGTTCTCAGCGGTTGTCGCGACGACCGAATACTGGGCGCTTCACACCAAGCTCGCTTATGGCTTGATCGGTGGCCTTGTGATTCTGCCGCTCTATGCCGCGACACTCATCAAAAAGCTGCAGGCTGCGAAGAACGAAGCCGAGCAGGCGAATAAGGCAAAGAGCCTGTTTTTGGCCAGCGTCAGCCACGAATTCCGCACGCCGTTGAATGCCGTAATCGGCATGAGCGATATGCTGCGCGACACCAAGCTGAATGCCGAACAGCTCGACATGACACAGACGATCCGTGGTTCCGCGCGCGCGCTGCTCGCCCAGATCAACGACATTCTGAACTATTCGCGTATCGAAGCCGGCCAGATGCCGGATCAATCCGTTGATTTCGATCTACACACCGTCATGGGGCAGGTGCGTTCCATGCTGGTCGCGCAGGCCAAAGAAAAAGGCGTTCGGCTTTCGCTCCATGTCGCGCCGCAGACGCCGTTTCTGCTGCACGGAAATTCGCGTGCCCTGCATGATGTGCTGACCAACCTCACGGCCAATGCCGTGAAATTCACCGACCGCGGCAACATCGCGATCTCGGCCGGCGCGCTCGAACAGAAAGACGGTTCGGTCCGCCTCCGCTTGGAAGTCACCGATACCGGCATCGGCATTGCCGAGAGCGCGCGCGAAAAAATCTTCCAGAGTTTTACCCAGGCGGACGAGACGATCGTGGACCGCTTCGGCGGCACGGGCCTCGGTCTTGCGATCGTGAAACAGCTTGTCGAGCGTCAGGGCGGCACGATCGGCGTGGACAGCAAGGCCGGCGAGGGCAGTACCTTCTGGTTCGAGCTTAACTATCGCGTCTGCGCGACCGAAGGCGACAACGCAATTCCCGATCTCTCCGACGCGCGCGTGATCATGCTTTCGCGCAACAACGAGAGTACCGAACAGATCGAGAGCCTGCTCGAAGCCGCAGGCGTCACGCCCGAGATCGCCCGTACTCCGGGTCAGGCCTGCGATCAGATTGCATTGCCGGAAGGAAGCGGCATTCGCCGCACGATCGTGATTGTCGATGACGAACAGTTGCAGCCCGATTTGGCGACGATCGGCGCCACATTGAACAAAATGCACCACGGCACGAATATGTCCGTCGTGCTGCTCACGCAAAATCCGTCCACGGGTATGCTGCCGCTGCCCGAGCGTTTCGACTTCGTGTCTTATCTCGGCAAGCCTGCGGATGTGCAGATGCTCGGAGCAGTACTCCGGATTGCCAAAGCGGGCGATGCCGCCGGCGTCGACGAAGAAGGCAATGTCGAGCGCGAGCGGCCGGCACGGAAACTTTCGATTCTGGTCGCGGACGACAATCGCACCAACCAGAAGGTCATCGGCAAGATTCTCGAGCGCGCCGGCCATGATGTCAGCATCGTTGATAACGGCGAACAGGCGCTTGATGCGATGCAGGCGAGGGCCTTCGATATTGCGTTGATGGACGTCAATATGCCGGTTCTGAACGGTATCGAGGCGACCAAACTTCATCGCTTCGCGTCGCTAGGCAAGTCGAGGCTTCCGATTGTCGCGCTCACCGCCGACGCCACGCCGGAAACCAAGCAGCGTTGCGAAGAAGCGGGCATGGACGCCTGCGTAATCAAGCCGATCGAGCCCGCGCGCCTTCTGAACATCGTCGAATCGATCGTCGGCGAGAAGCAGATCAGCGACGAACAGGCATTCACGGAAAGCGAGACCGTGAAGCGCATCACGTCGCATCCGAAATTCAAGTCGTCGGACGCATCTTCGATCGATCTGCGTGCGCTTGCCGATCTCGAGGCGCTCGGCGGCACCAAGTTCGTCGATGAGCTGATCGCGGATTTCAACCGCGATACCGAAGCGCTGCTGGTCGATCTGAAAGAATCGGCGAAGTCCGGCGACGTAACCGCGTTCCGCGAGCAATTGCACGCGATGCGCAGCGGTGCCGCGAATATCGGTGCGCGCCGGATCTACAAGATGTGCCTGTCCTGGCGTCATATCGGTGAGCGCGAGCTTGAAATGCGCGGCACCGATTACCTTGCGAAGCTGGGCGGGGAGTTCGGCACCGTCCGCGATGCCCTGACGTCTTACTCGGTGCACCGCCGCGCCGACGTTCCAGTCCAAGCCTGAGTCAGTTTTCCGGCACCGGCCGCAGGCTGCCGCCCGCGTTTCTGCGCCTGTCCTGTGCGGAGACCAGTCGCTCCATCTTGCGAAGATCGATGTCTTGCAGGCGCAACGCGGTATCTACCCAGATCTCGACGATGTCGCGCAATTCCTCGAACGGAAGCGGTTGCACCTTGCGGCGTGCCTCGTAAACCGCGCATTGCGACGTGACACGCCGTCCACGGCCCGCAAGATACTCGCGCAATACCGGCTCGCCTTGACCGGGCTCCGCGAGAATATTGATCAGTCCCATGTCATAGAGTTCTTCGGCGTCGTAAACCTTGCCGGAGAGGATCATGCGCTCGGCCCGCGCGGCGTCCAGCCTGCGGCTGAGCAGGCTGTAAGCACCCATGCCCGGAAAGAGGTTGAACAGAATTTCCGGGAAGCCGAACTTCGACTGACGCTCTGCCACGATAAAATCGCAGGCAAGCGCGGCTTCAAAACCGCCGCCCAGCGCGTCGCCTTGTACCAGTGCAACGGTCATGAGCGGCACATCGAGTCCAACCGCGTTGCTATGCAGGACATCGATACACGCGCGGGCATAAGACATCAGCCCATGCCGGTCCTGCGCACGGATGTGACGCGCGAGCAGCGTGAGGTCGCCGCCGAGATTGAAGATGCCGGGAATTCTTGAGCCGAGCACGAAATACTGAACCGGCTGTTCGCCGCTCACGCGCGCTTCCGTGCTTGCTTTTTTGATCGCCTGCTGAAGCGTGTCGAGATCGCGCAGTAGGCCCGGCGTATAGCTCGGACGCCCGTTTGGCTTCATGAAGCACCAGCAGGCGCGCGTCTGTTCGTCGAACTCGACCTGTAGTTCCGAGAAATTCTGGTTCGGAAACTTCGCCTGCGAAGGCGGTACGCGATAGGCGTCGCCGTAATTCTCCGGCGGCACGAACCAGGGGTTCGAGATCAAGGTGTACTTCGGCAGACTCATGGTTACGCATCCCCGCACGCAACTGACTACAAGCTCGGCAGGCGCAAAATCGCTGCTAGATCAGGCAATTTCGTTTTGGAACGCCGAAGTTTGCCGCATCGGATTCGCCGCCGAACACATTCATATTAACTCGCCCTTCACCATATTGGGTGGCTTTCGCTTAAAATGGTTAATATGCATTAACCATACCAATATGACGGTAGGTGAATAGCTTGCGGCTGTATGGCGCGACGGGCAGGCCGCACGCTCGCGCGGCAAGCCGCGACTCCTCGCGGGCGCGGAGTTGCGATGTCGTTATCGTGAATCCTTTGCAAATGAAATTGCAAGCGCATAGCCCAAAGCCGCGCGTGTAACGAAGCGCCAACGATACCGCTTCAGTTGCCTTTCATTATAAATCAAATGCGCGGAATTCTTTCACTGAATCCATACTGGAGAAGTTGTTCCATCAGGCAACAAGAACACGTTCTCGTTTCTGAGGGGCACCGTTTTGCGTATCAGCGCAGTTCTCATGATAGTCGTCGCGCTCGTTTTCGGCGTACTCGCGGTATTCGTCGCGCAGTCCTGGCTTAACAGCCAGAACGACGCGAGGCTGAAAAACGTTCCTACTCCGGTTGCCGTGAAAACCCGCACGATTGTCGTGGCCACCGCGCCGTTGCGTTTCGGCGTCGAGATGAACGCACGTAACCTCCGCGAAGTGCCGTGGCCCGATAACGCAATTCCGGACGGTGCCTTCGCTTCGATCGAGGCCTTGCTTTCGGCTGGCAAGCGCATGGTGTTGACTGCGATTGCCGAAAACGAGCCGGTGCTTGCATCGAAAATTACGGGCCCTGGTCAGCGCGCGACGCTTTCCGCTGTGCTCACGCCCGGCATGAAAGCGATCACAGTGCGTGTGAACGACATTGAGGGCGTTGCCGGCTTCGTACTGCCCGGCGACCGCGTCGATATTTTCCTGACCCGCACCGTTACAGGCGAACGCGGTACGAACTCGAACAGCAGCTCCGACGTGGTGCTTCAGAACGTGCGCGTGCTTGCTATCGACCAGATCGCTGACGACCGCATCGACAAGCCCGCCGTCGTGAAGGCCGTCACGCTCGAACTGGAAATGGCCGAAGGCCAGAAGGTTTCGCTCGCAGCCTCGCTCGGCACGCTGACGCTCGCTTTGCGCAAGGCCGGCGATACGGTGGCACAACCGTCGCGCCAGATCACGGCGGAAGATCTCGGCAAGCCGCAGAAGAAAAATGGCGGGAACGGAAACTTCTCGACCATCACCGTCACGCGCGGAATGAAGAAAGAAAATTATAGCGTTCCCGCGGAAGCAACGGCCAATACGCTGACCAACAGCGCGATCAAAAATCAGAATAATCAGGAAACGACCCAGTAAGCCGGAAAAGGCGAGCGGGTGAACAGACAGGGGCTAACGTCGTGGACAGCATGAAATCGAAGGCGATCGGATGGGCGGTGTTTAAACGCGCCACGATCTCTTGGCTGGTGGCGCTGCTTGCGCTCTCGACCCCGCTTGCTACCATCGCCGCCGGCGAAGCGCAGGCACAGTCCAATATGCGCGTCGTGAAGCTTCAGCCTGACAAGCGCACCTCGCAGGTGCTAGTCCCGATCGGAAAGTCCGAGAATATCCGCACCAGCACCGGCTTCAACGATGTCGTCGTCGGCGATCCGGAAATTGCCGACGTGATGCCGCTGACCGACCGCACGCTCTCCGTGCTCGGCCGCAAAGTCGGTCTTACGCGAATTTCGGTGTACGGCGAGGGCAAGCAGCTCGTCGGCGTGTTCGACGTCGAAGTCTCGCACGACACCAATGCGATCGCAGGCGCGATCCGCGCGCAGTATCCGGATGCGAAGATTCGCGTCTCCACCGTCAACGGCCGCATCATGCTCTCTGGCATTGTTCCCGACGCGGTCACGCTCGACAAGGCGATGCAGTTCGCAAAGCAGTTCAGCCCAGATGTGATCAACTCGGTGAGCGTCGCCGCCCCGCAGCAGGTGCTGCTCGAAGTCCGTTTCGTCGAAGCCTCCCGCAATGCAGGCCGCGAACTCGGCGTGCAGTGGGAAGCGGTCGGCAACAATCTGATTGCAGGCGCCGGTACCGCGGGTCTTATCTCCGGCACTACGCCATTTGGCGCCGTGCTCGGAAGGCTCGTCGATCGCGGCGTGAAAGTTGACGCCATGATCAGCGCGCTCGAGCAGCGCGGCGTTGCGCGCCGCCTGGCAGAGCCAAATCTCGTGGCACTTTCGGGCGATACCGCGAGCTTCCTCGCGGGCGGCGAATTTCCGTTCCCGGTCGCCGCGCAGAACAACCAGATCACGATCCAGTTCAAGAAGTTCGGCGTCGGTCTCGCGTTCACGCCGACCGTGCTGTCGCAGGGCCTGATCAACCTCAAGATCGAACCCGAAGTCAGTCAGCTCGATCCGACGAACGTCGTGCAGGTCGGCAACATTTCGGTGCCGAGCCTGATCGTTCGCCGCGCGAGCACGACCATCGAATTGCGTGACGGCCAGAGTTTCGCGATTGCAGGCCTTCTGCAATCGACCACCAGCACGGCTGCCGACCAGTTGCCCTGGATAGCGGATGTACCGGTGCTAGGTTCGCTGTTCCGCTCCGCTTCGTTCCAGAAGCGCGAAACGGATCTCGTAATCATCGTGACCCCGCGCCTCGTGCGTCCGGCGCGTCCCGGCGATATGCTGCGCACGCCGCTTGATGCGACCGTGCCGCCGAACGACAACGACCTGTTCCTTTACGGCAAGACCGAAATGACGCCTTCCGACATCCGCAAGATTTATGGTCCGGTGTCACAGCGTCCGCAGGTCGGCCATCAACTCGATTCTCCGGAGATCGTCGCCAATGCGCAGTAATTCTTTGAAACCGGTTGTTGCAGCGGCGGTGATGTCAATCACGCTCGCCGCCTGCTCGGATATCTATTACGACCGGCGCGAAGCGATCCATATTTCGCACGGCAATGCGAACGCGAGTAATATCGCGGTGCAGACCATCGACCCGTGGCCGCGCTATGCCGCGAACCGGAACATTCTGACCAATGGTGACAGAATTCAGCCGGCGATCCAGCGCTACAAGGAAGGCAAAGTGACCCCGCCGAAGGGACTCGGCACGAGCTCGGTCGAGTTCACGGCAAGCCCTGCGGATAAATAAACGCTCTCGCGATCGTAAAAAAGCACACAAGAATATGGCCCCGTCCGCAGTTGTTGCGGGCGGGGCCTTTCGTTTCGCGAGCGTAAGCACAATCGATAAAGTTCTATTCAATTCAATCGAGCAATTTCATTTGGCCGAAAGGCGGCTGCTGTACAACTTTCCCGATAAAATAAGACCGTGAAAACATCGCGGAATAGGCCGGGGAATTGGCGGACGCAGGCATGAACGATCAGGGCAGAAAAGGCGGCACGACGCACGTCGTCATCATCTCGTCGGATAAGCAATTCCGGCAGATGGTCGAAACCACGTTTGCGTCGCAGCTTCAGATATCGCTCGACATACTGGACGGCGATCTGACCCAAATCGAGGCTATGCCGGAAGGCGCGGCCGTCGTCATCGTCGATCTTGACGCCTCCAACGAAGCGCAGGTTGCAGCACTCTCCCGCATGACGTCGAAGCCGGGCAGTGCGCCGGCTGTGGTTGTCACGCAGCTCTTTGACGAAACCGTTGCGCGCCGCCTCCTGCAAATTCGCGTTGCCGATTTTCTTGTGAAGCCGGTCGCACCGATCGAGCTTGTGCGCGCCTGCGCGCGGGCGGCGAAGAAGCCGGCTGCTGGAGAGGTTTCGGCGGAAGCAGAGATTTTCACGTTTCTCCCTTCTGCGGGCGGCGTCGGCGTTACCTCGATTGCCATTCAGTCGGCGCTCTTGTTGCAGGGCTCTACCCGCGGCGGGTCTTCGACCTGTCTTGTGGACCTCGATTTTCAGCACGGCGCGGTCGCGGATTATCTCGATATCGAGCCGCGTCTCGACTTGAGCGAGATCGAACCGCGCCCGGAACGCCTAGACCGCCATCTCCTGGAAGTCATGCTGACGCAGCATTCATCGGGCCTTTCGGTAATCGCGGCACCTAATCGCCCGGCGGAAATGCGCTCGTTCGATCCGGTGATGGTCACGCGGCTCCTGGACCTCGTATCGTCGCACTTCCGCTATGTCGTGATCGATATGCCGCGCACTTGGTTCCCGTGGACCGACAGCGTGCTCTTGGGATCGAACAAACTCTTCATCGTGAGTGAAATGACGATTCCGGGTCTTCGCCACGCGAAGAAGCTCGTGTCCGCGATTGGCGAGCGCCTTGGCGAAAGCGCGAACCCCCAAGTGATCGTGAACCGTTTCGAGTCGCGTATGTTCGCAGCCGGCTTGAGCCTCGCGGATATCCAGAGCGCGTTGGGTGGCGCTTTTGCCGGCTCGCTGCCGAACAACTTCCGCGTTGTCCGCGAAGCGATCGACCGCGGCATTCCGCTCGAAGAAGTGAAGCCGGGCAACAACGTCGTGCTTGCGCTGAAGAAGCTGATCCTTCCGGCGGCAAAGGACGCGAAACAAACTGGCGCGCTTTCGCGCCTCTTCAAGAAGGCGGGATGAGATCGATGGCCGTACTCGGACGCTTCAGCGCACGCAATACCACCCCGGCTCCTGCAACCTTGCCGGTGGTCGAAGCGCCGCGTCTCGAGCCCTCGCTTCTGGAAAATCTCGCCAACACCCCCGAGCCGGAGCCCGCAGGCGCCGGCAACCTTCTGCTCACGAGCAAGATGCTGGACGCGAAAGTGCGTCTGCATCGCAAGGTGATCGAGGAGTTCAATCTTTCCGCGATGGACAAGCTGCCGGAGGAAGAAGTCCGCCGGCAGGTCTACAACATGGTCTCGCAGTTCACGAAGGCCGAGCGCATTGCATTGAACGGAAATGAGCTTGATGAATTCGTTAGCGAGATCATCGACGAGATGACCGGTCTCGGTCCGATCGAACCGCTTCTGAAAGACCCGACCATCAACGATATTCTGATCAACGGCCCCGAATGCGTCTTCGTCGAGCGTTTGGGTATGCTGGAAGCGACCCCGGTACGTTTTAAGGACGAACCGCATCTTCTGCGCATCGTGAACAAGATCGTGTCCGCGGTCGGCCGCCGCGTGGATGAATCGCATCCGCTTTGCGACGCGCGCTTGCTAGACGGCTCGCGTGTTAACGTCGCGATTCGTCCGATCGCGGTCGACGGTCCGCTGGTCTCGATCCGTAAGTTTTCCAAGAAGCCGTTCAACCTGAACAAGCTCATCGACATCGGCGCGATCCGCCCGCCGATGGCGGAAGTACTGGCCGCCGCCGTAAAGGCACGCGTTACACTCCTGATTTCCGGCGGTACCGGTTCGGGCAAGACCACGATGCTGAACGCGCTGTCTGCTTTTATTTCTGAACGGGAACGCCTCGTTACCATCGAAGACGCCGCCGAATTGCAGCTTCAGCAGCCGCACGTCGGCCGTATGGAAACGCGGCCGCCGAATATCGAAGGCAAGGGTGAAATCCGCCAGCGCGAACTCGTGAAGAACGCGCTGCGTATGCGCCCCGACCGCATCATCCTCGGCGAGTGCCGCGGTGAAGAAGCCTTCGATATGTTGCAGGCGATGAACACCGGCCACGAAGGGTCGATGGCCACGATCCACGCCAACGCGCCGCGTGAGGCAATTTCGCGTCTCGAGCAGATGATCGGCATGGCCGGGATGCCGATGACGATCGCCAGCGTCCGCGGCCAGATTGCTTCCGCCGTGCGCATGATCGTCCAGTTGCAGCGTATGTCGGATGGCAAACGTAAGGTGACGAGTATCGCCGAAATCACCGGCATGGAAGGCGACATCCTGCAAATGCAGGAAATCTATAAATACGTGCGCACCGGCACCGCTGCTGACGGCACGGTCGAGGGTCACTTCCAGGCGACCGGCGTACGCCCGCGCTTCCTCGCCGACCTGATCGCGCGCGGCATTAACATTCCCGGCGCCTATTTCGATCCCGCACAGGCTTTGTGACCGCGATGCCGTTCGAAATCGATCAGCTTCATCTCTTTTATTTTCTGGCGGCGGTTTCCGCGATTCTGGTCGCGGAAGCGGCTTATCTTTTTTTCTACAACAAGGCATCCTATCGCAGTCAGCTCAATCGCCGCCTGCGGCTGATGAAGAACCAGCCGAACCGCGAGCAGATACTCGTGCAGCTCCGCCGCGAGCGCTCGCTGACCGCGGCAGGCACTTATTCAAGCGCTTTCACATCGCTCAATCGCCTTGTCTTGCAATCTGGCCTGAAGCTATCGGTCGGCAAGCTGCTGATCATCTGCGCATTTATCTTCTTGTTCTCCTTCATTGTTATCTGGATGTTGCGCGATAACCTCATGCACGCCTTGCTTGGCGCGGCATTCTGCTCGACGTTCGTCCCGATCACCGCATTGCGCATGAAGCGCGGAAAACGTCATAAGGCATTTGGCGCGCAGTTTCCCGATGCGATCGATATCATTGTCCGAAGCCTGAAGGCGGGCCATCCGGTTCCGGTCGCAATCTCGATGGTCGCGCGTGAAATGCCGGACCCCATCGGCTCCGAGTTCGGCATGGTTTCCGACGAAGTGACCTATGGCGCGGATCTCGAAACCGCGATGCGCAATCTCTATTTTCGCGTCGGCCAGGACGATCTTCCGCTATTTGTCACCGCGGTCGCCATTCAGGGTTCGACCGGCGGCAATTTGAGCGAAATTCTGCAAAACCTTTCCGCGATCATCCGCCTGCGTTTCAAGATGCGGCGCAAGGTGAAAGCGCTCGCGGCTGAAGGCAAATACTCGGCGATCATTCTTTCCGGTCTGCCGATTGCGATGTTTTCGATCCTGCAAACCATGACGCCGGATTTCTACGGCAAAATCTGGCACGTCGACTTCACCAAGGTCGTGCTCGCTTGTGCAGGCGCCTGGATGCTGACGGGGAACTACATCATGTGGCGCCTCGTGAACTTCAGGATTTGACGCGATGGACTCGATCTATTCCACGCTCGCGCTGCTGGTAGGGGGCAACCCGGTAACGCTCGTCAGCGCGTTGATCTTCTTTGCGACCGCGGCGCTTTCGCTTGGCATCATGTCGGTGGTTCGTAACCGCGCGGAGCTGAAGCGCCGCGCCGCTGCGATTACCGTCGATGTGCCGGGCCGCGTGAACGATGCAAAAGACAACCGCTCGCTTCGTTTCGCGAGCATTTCCGCCGCGCAAAAGCTGATCGAATATACCACTAAGCACTACGCGTCGTCGGACGATGCGAACATGAAAGTGCTTCGCCGCCGCCTGATCGAAGCCGGGATTCTCGATCCGCGCGCGCCGGGCTTCTTCTTCATTCTCCGGACGATCCTTGCGATCTGTTTTGCGGCAATCGCGATGCCGCTCGTGCCGACGATGCTGCCTGGCCTGACGCCGAGCTGGTTCTGGATGTGCGTGCTCTGCGCGGGAATGATGGGTTACATGACGCCGAGCCTCGCGCTCGATCGCCGCATCAAGAAGCGCCAGAACGAGCACCGCGCCGGCTTTCCGGACTTCATGGATCTTCTGGTCGTCTGCGCCGATGCGGGTCTGTCGATGGAAGCGGCACTCGATCGCGTCGGCCGTGAGCTTTCCGACTCTTATCCGTCGCTCAGCGCCAACATTCACATGGCGACACTTGAAATCCGGGCGGGCCGGACCTTGGGTGAGGCACTCGAGCATCTCGCGGACCGCCTCGGCCTTGAAGAGGCCCGCGCGTTTGCGACGCTTTTGCAGCAGTCGGCGGAGTTGGGATCGAGCCTGACCGACGCGCTTCGCGTCTATTCCGACGATATGCGCCACAAGCGCCTGTCGACCGCGGAAGAGAAGGCTTACAGCCTTCCCGCGAAGCTTTCGGTACCGCTCGTGCTCTGCATTTTCCCGGTGCTGGTCGTTGTCACCATGCTGCCCGCGTATATCCGCGTGAAATTCGGCCCGTTTTAACGAGGTTTGCCCCGCAATGGTTTGTTTACCCCCCGCTTTTAGGCTGGTTCCTGTGAGGGTCCGTTCAGGATCGCCGCATCGTGGCGCTCCGGCGCGAAGCGCGTATCGCTTCGATACTCCGGGTTGTTTGTATATGCGTATTGTAGCTGCGCGTTCGGTCCTCTTTGCAGCGTTCATCGCGTTGACACTTGCTGGCTGCAAGACCGACGGCTCCTTCGATCTTTTTGGCGCCAATGAACAGCCCGCACCTAATGCGAATGTCGCACTGGATCAGCCGCCCGCGAACAGTTTTGAGGAACAGCCGCTTGCGCCGCCGCCGGTCGCAGAGCAGCAGCCCGTATACAACAACCCGCTGAACAACACGCCGCGCGGTGAAGCGCTGGCCGGCAACAATCCGGCCGACGACATCAAGCTCGGGAAGAAGCACTATCGCGAGCAGAATTTCGGTCTTGCAGAGCGCCACTTCCGCCGCGCCGTCGAGGCGGTGCCGCAGAACGCCGAAGCCTGGATGGGTCTTGCCGCTTCCTATGACAAGCTGCGCCGTTTCGATCTCGCCGACCGCGCCTATAGCCAGGCTTTTGCGATCCGTGGCCCGACCGCGGAGTTGCTGAACAATCACGGCTATTCGTTCATTCTACGCGGCGACTACAAGAACGCGCGCATCAAACTCGCGGAAGCGAAGTCGAAAGACCCGAACAGCAAATACATTCAGAACAATATCGACCTTCTGGAAGATTCGGTTCGCAACGCGCGCTAGCGCGCAAATAAAAATTACCGCGCGACGATCGGCTGCGCCTTCAGGGCAGGCTCTTTCACGGCAACGCCCGGAAATTCCGAACCTTCTTCAAACCATGATTGCGGGGCGGGGTGCCCCCAGAGCGTTTGCCGCTGCGGGTCGCGCAAGGTCCAGCGGATCGGCGCATGATCGGGGTCGGCGGTCAGATAGTCGCTCGTGAACAGTTCGATGCGGTGACCGTCCGGATCGCGCACATATAAGAAGAATGCGTTGGAGATGCCGTGGCGGCCAGGCCCACGCTCCATTTTTTTCAAAAATCCAGTCGTCGCCATCACGTCGCAGATGTTGAGAATGTCCATCGGCGTCGCGGTCCAGACGCCGATGTGGTGCAGCTTCGGCCCATAGCCGTTCGTGAAGGCAAGGTCGTGGACATTGCCTTTCCTGTGCATCCACACCGCCCAGAGCTTTGGATCGGCGTCCTCGGTCTCGGTATACTCCGTCGCGCGGAAGCCGAGCGAGGTATAAAAATCGACGCTCGCCTGTACGTCCGGCGTGAAGCAGTTGACGTGATCGATGCGCTGGATGCGTGCGCCGCGGTGCTCGCCGTACTTCTGTAGAAGCGAATTCGCCTGATCCATCGAATAATAGAATTCGAGTGGCATCCCGAGCGGGTCGTTTGCGTGCAGCGTACGGCCTTGATGCGGAATCTCCACGAACTTCGCAGGCAGGCCTTTCTGTTCGAACCAGTGCTTCGCGCGATCCAGGTCTTCCTCGCTGCCGATCTTGAAGCCCAGCGCGCGTGCTTTCGCATCCGCTTTCTTCAGAATGATCGAGTGGTGATTACGCTCCTCGATCGCACGCAAATGCAATGCGTCTTTATAAGTCGCGCTCACTGCGTAACCGAGGCAATCGACGTAGAACGCGCGCGACCGCTCGAGATCGGAAACGCCAAACTCGACGTGAGAGACGCGCACGACATTAAAGGGAGGATTAAAAACCGCTTTCGGAATGGGCATCGCTATTCTGACCTTCAAACACCGAGACGGGAAATCTTGTGATCGCCGAGCGCGATCGCGATGTTTTTTGTTTCCATGTAGAAATCGAAGCTGTAATCGCCGCCGTCGCGGCCGATGCCCGACGACTTCACGCCGCCGAACGGCGCTGGCAAGTGCCGCACGTTTTCCGAGTTCACCCAAACCATGCCGGCTTCGACCGCTTGTGCCACGCGGTGCGCGCGGCCTACATCGCGGGTCCAGATGTAAGCGGTGAGGCCGTAGCGCACATCGTTTGCGATTGAGAGCGCTTCCTGCTCGTCCGCGAACGGGATCATGGTGAGCACCGGCCCGAAGATTTCTTCCTGCGCGATTTTCATGTTGTTGTGAGCGCCGGTGAAAAGCGTCGGCTCGACATAGTTCTGGCCGAGCGAAGATGCGCCGCCACCTGCGGCAATTGTGGCGCCTTCCTGTTTCGCGGCATCCGCAAACGAAAGCACTTTCGCGACATGGCGCGGATGAATGAGCGGTCCGATCTCGGTCGCGGGGTCGAGCGGATGACCGAGCTTGATCTTCTTCACGCGCTCGGCGGCTTTTTCCGCGAACTCTTTATATATGGAGGCGTGAACCAGCGCGCGGCTCGACGAAGTACAGCGCTCGCCGTTCAGGCTGTAAATCATGAAGAGCACCGCATCGAGCGCGCGGTCGAGATCGGCGTCTGCGAACACGATCACGGGGTTTTTGCCGCCAAGCTCGAAGTGTACGCGCTTCAGGGTTTGCGAGCCTTGCGCCATGATTGCGCTCCCGGTGGTGGTCTCGCCGACAAAACCGATCGCCTTGATGTCCGGATGTTCAGTCAATGCGCGGCCTGCGTCTTCGCCATAGCCATGCACTACGTTCAAGACGCCCGCGGGCAATCCGGCTTCGAGTGCGATCTCGGCAAGCAATGCGGCAGTCAATGGGCTCCACTCGGCGGGCTTGTGCACGACCGTGCAGCCGGCAGCGAGTGCTGGCGCAATCTTCCAGGTGGACAACATGAACGGCATATTCCAAGGCGTGATCACGCCGACAGGACCGATCGGCGCGCGCCTCGTATAATTGAGGTGAGTGTCCGTCGGCAGCGAAAGGCCGTCTGCGGCCTGAGGCGCGCGATCGGCATAAAAACGGAAATTTTCCGCGCCTCGCAACGCGGCCTTGCTCATGTAACGGATCGGCTGGCCCGTATCCATGCATTCGACAAAAGCGATTTCTTCCGCGCGCGCTTCAATCGCGTCGGCAATCTTGTGCATCAGCTCACGGCGTTGTTCGCCCGTTGTCTTGCGCCAGGACAGAAACGCGCGCTTCGCAGCCTTCGCAGCCTTGTCGATTTCGGCGCCAGTCCCGCGCGCGACTTTCGCAAGCGGTGAATTGTCGATGGGGGAAAGCGTTTCGAACGTCGTGCCTGTGCCGGCATCCGCTTTGCCGTCGATCAGATGCAGCAACGGCTTGTCCTTGAAACGCGCAAGATATTCTTGCGCGCGCGCGATGGACTGCTCGAGTTTGCTCACGCAGGGCCGCCTTTCGCGAGTTGCGTATGCAGGGAGTTCTTCTTGAAACTCATATTGTGATCGATTTCGCTAATTTCGACGGAAAGCGCGATACCGCGTTTCTTGTGCGCGTTTGCGAGCAGCGCATCGACCGCGGCAATCGTCGTGTTGCCGAGCCGTTCGCGGTCTTCGATCGGGCGGCCTTCGAGAATGTTCGCGCGCACGTGCAGAAACGCGTGTTCGGGATTGCCGTCCGCGATCTTGTAGATGTCGTGCTTGAGGGTGCGGACACGAATGCCGCCGATCTTGAACAGACCCGAATCGACCGCGGATTTATGCACGGCGTCGACCACCGATCGCAGGTCGATGTCCGGCTCGAGATTGGCCGAGTACTCAATCACGAAATGGGGCATGGCGTTCGCAAGGACGGTTGACCCGCCTCGTCCATAAACTTAATATGTTAAGTATCAGGCGGGAGCCTCTCGCCGTCAAGCGGGAAGGTGCCTTTTGAAGATCGCTAGTTTTCGCAAGGGCGAGAAGGAAGGCTTCGGCAT
The DNA here is from genome assembly GCA_001464215.1 of Rhizobiales bacterium Ga0077548. Lineage (GTDB taxonomy): Bacteria > Pseudomonadota > Alphaproteobacteria > Rhizobiales > Xanthobacteraceae. The sequence continues at coordinate 113,516 of LNEZ01000078.1, forward strand.
AGTCAGCGGCGGCCGCATTGCCGAAGTGGCCGGGCAGGGCGCTTCGCTGCTGGAGGCGCTGCATAGCGCTACGCTGGGCGCTTTAAAGCCGAACGGCCCGGACCACGCCTTGAGCGAAGTCACGCTGCTTCCACCCGTGACCGCGCCGGAGAAGATCATCTGCGTCGGCGTCAACTACGCGAACCGCAACGAAGAGTATAAAGACGGCACCGAACGCCCAAAATATCCGAGCCTGTTCATGCGCTCACCCGGCTCCTTCGTCGGCCACGAGGTGCCGCTTATCAAACCGCGTGAGTCGGATCAGTTCGATTACGAAGGCGAAATCGTGCTTGTAATCGGAAAAGCCGGAAGGCGCATTCCCCGCGAACGGGCGCTCGATCACGTCGCCGGATTGACTCTTTGCAACGAGGGTTCGGTCCGCGACTGGCTGCGTCACGGAAAATTCAACGTGACACAAGGCAAGAACTTCGACGCTTCCGGCAGCATCGGCCCATGGATGGTGACCCGCGACGAGCTCGATCCGGCGAAACCGCTTTCACTCATGACGCGCGTCAACGGCGAAGTCCGCCAGCAGGATACCACCGAGAATCTGATCTTCTCCTTCGCCGATCTTATCGCCTACATCACGACCTTCACGACATTGAAACCGGGCGACCTGATCGTTACCGGCACGCCGACCGGTGCCGGTGCGCGCTTCGATCCGCCAAAATGGCTGAAAGCCGGAGACACCGTTGAAGTCGGAGTGTCCGGTATCGGCGTGCTTTCGAACAGCGTAGTCGCGGAGCAATGACGGCTAAGAAAAAGCAAAACAGTCTTCCGATGCGCCCTTTTTCGCGCTCGCTGCCGATGCAGTTGCTGCGCGCACGCGAAGCGTTGATGCAGGAGTTTCGTCCGCATCTCAGGAAGCACGGATTAAGCGAACAGCAATGGCGTGTACTGCGCGCGCTTGCGGACTCCGGCTCCATGGACATCAGCGCGCTCGGTGAGGTCTGCCAGATTCATCCAGCCAGTCTTTCGCGTATGCTGCCAAATCTCGAGAACGACGGGCGCATCGAGCGCTGCGCCGATCGCAAGGATCAGCGCTACATCATCGTTTCGATCACGGCGAAGGGAAGGTCGCTGTTTCAGCGCGTCGCGAAAGAATCCGAGCAGATTTACGCCTCGTTCGAGCGCCGGATCGGGCCACGCGAATTAAAGACGCTCTATGACCTGCTTGAAAAAGCCATTCGGGTCGCGCCCGCTGCAATCGAAAAGCGATAGAGCTTCGTCGTCATCCCGAAACTTGGTTCCTGGCGTCGGGTAACGAAGTGTTTCTCTTTCGTGCGCCGCGTGAAGTTAATGTTTTCTTCTCTTCAAGCGTTCCTTGAGAAGTTCCGCATCGCGCATTTTGTCGGAACGGAGCAGCAAACCGGGCGTTTTTATTTCGGCGGAGGGCGATCAACCTTGAGGAAATTTATATGCGTAAAACTCTCATTGCATTGACAGCAGCGGCAGCACTTGGCGCAACTGCGGTCACGCCGGCTGCCGCCAATCCTCGTCACCATCACCACCATCATCACAACAATGCGTGGGTTGCTCCCGTGGTGGGTGCTGGCGTCGGCACTGCGGTTGGCTTCGGTCTTTATGAAGGCTGGTTCGGTACTTCGAACTCGCTGACATCCGGCACGCTCGCCAACTCGGCGGCGGGTGCCGCGACCGGCGGCTTCATTGCAGGTGTTGCGACCGTCGCATTGATCCACGCTGCGACTACTCCGTGCCAGGGCTTCGCTGCGATCTTTGGTCAGAGCGGTTGTCGTAACGGCGTCTATGTCGGCCGCTAACGGCCGGCACATTTCAGGTTGACGTTACGTCAAGCAAATATCGGGCTCCGCGGGTTCGCGGAGCCCTTTTCTATTTCACCGGCAGATCCTGACAAGAGCGATAGGTATTTAGGTAAGGTTACTGGCGATAAGGCACCCCGGCTCAACGCTTCGTGACAGCCATTTCGCCTTTTCCTTTTGCATTTTGCTCAAGAATCAGCTTTTTCCCGTCCGCGGCATAAGGAACCCGGCCGTCGGGTACCCGATGGCTAATCTCTGTCGTGTGTCTTTCCCGCTGGGAGGACGACGCAATTTTCAGGAGTGCAGAAATGCGCAAGACGATTTTGACTCTGGTGGCTGCTGTTGCCGTCGCCTTTACGCTGTCCTCGCCGGCGAGCGCCGGCAAGCATCACCCGCAGAAGCCGACGCTGATCGCTGGCGTGGTTGTCGGCACGCTCGTCGGCATCGGCCTTTATGAAGGCTGGTTCGGTACTTCGAACTCGTTCACGGCCGGTACGCTCGCTCGTTCGACGGCAGGTGCTGCGACCGGCGGTTTCATCGCTGGCGTTGCGACCGTTGCGATGATCCACGCGCTGACCACGCCGTGCCAGGGCTTCCACGCGATCTTCGGCGGCAAGGGCTGCAAGAACGGCAAGTATGTCGGCCCGAAGCGCCAGGCTTTCCTTTGGTGGTAAGCGCCTAAAAGCCTAATACGGAAAGCCCCGCGCGAAAGCGCGGGGCTTTTTCGTTTTTGCGAGCCGCAACATCCTTTTGTCGCCGCTTGCCTCACCTTCCGGAACGATTGAAAAATCCTATTGAAACGGCTACTCTGGTATACCAGAGGTAAGCCATTGATCGATAAGCTCGAATATCTGATGGCGCTCGCGCGCGAACGGCATTTCGGCCGCGCCGCGGAGACCTGCGGCGTTACTCAGCCGACCCTTTCCGCCGGCATCAAGCAGCTTGAGGCGCAACTCGGTGTGCTCCTGGTTCAGCGCGGATCGCGCTTCATCGGTTTCACGCCGGAGGGCGAGCGGACGCTCGATTGGGCGCGGCGCATTCTCGCCGACAGCCGGACGCTGCAGGAGGAAATGCGCGCCCTGAAGTCGGGACTTGCCGGGCAGCTACGGATCGCGGCGATCCCGACCGCACTCGCGATGGTGGCTGAGCTGACCACGCCCTATCGCACGCGCCACCCTGAAGTGCGCTTCACAATCTCATCGATGACCTCGATCCAGATTCTGACAGCACTCGAAAATCTGGAAGTCGATGCCGGCATCACCTATCTCGATAACGAGCCTTTGGGCCGCGTGAACATGGTGCCGCTTTATCGCGAGCGCTATTGCCTCTTGACCTCCGCCGATGCGGCGCTCGGCAATCGCGACAGCGTCACCTGGGCGGAAGTTTCGCGCGTGCCGCTCTGCCTGCTCACGCCTGATATGCAGAACCGGCGCATCATCGAGCAGCTTCTGCGCGCAGCTGGTGGCGAGCCGAAGCCAATGCTGGAATCGAATTCCATGATTGTGCTGTTCGCGCACGTCCGCACCGGCCAGTGGGCGAGCGTGATGCCGGAGAAGCTCGCAGAAACGCTGGGCCTTACCGACACCATCCGGGCGATTCCGATTACCGAGCCTGAAGCCGTACATACGATCGGTCTTGTTGTGCCGCCGCGCGAGCCGATGACGCCGCTTGCTGCGGCGCTCGTTGCCGAAGCGCGGAGAATCGGTTCCGATCTGGATATCGAAGCTCGTAAGCAGACGGAGAGTGGCGTCTAGTCTTGGTGCGTTTGTTCTGGGGGAGGCGTAGATGCAGTTTCTAACCGATAGACGCACTTTCTTGGCAACGATCGCGGCGGCGAGCGCGGTAGCGGTGCCGGCCTGGCCGCAGTCGGGCAAGCAGTTTTTTCTGATCTTTTTTGATTACAATGAAGCAGCGCGAACCGAGTGGGTCGACAAGATTGTCGACTCGGCGATCGCAAAAATCCCCGAGAATGGCCGGGTAACCTTGATTGGCCACTGCGACAACACCGAGCCCAACCCCGAGAAACTCGGGTTCGCGCGGGCGAATACGGTGCTGACGCAGTTTTTGCGCAATCCGAAGATGACAAAGGTGCGCTTCAACGTGACCAGCAAGGGTGCGTCAAAGCCGCTTGTGCCGGTGCCGGCGAATACGAGAGAGCCGCAAAACCGGCGGGTGGAAATAATTGTCGATTGAAAAAAAGAAGCCGCCCCGAGGGGCGGCTTCAGGTTGAAAGGGGACGGGTGTCCCTCTCGTTATTTGCTTAGAACAGGCCGACGATCTTGCCTTCGGCATTGACGTCGATGGTGTCCGCCGATGGCACTTTCGGCAGGCCCGGCATCGTCATGATCTCACCGCAGATCGCGACAATGAACTCGGCGCCCGCCGAGAGACGCACTTCGCGGACCGGAATATTGAAGCCGGTGGGCGCGCCCTTCGCATCGGGATTCGTGGAAAACGAATACTGTGTCTTTGCGATACAGACCGGTAGCTTGCCGAAGCCCATCTCTTCCCAGGTCTTGAGCTGGTCCTTGACCGACTTGTCGGCGGTGGCGTCGTCCGCGCGATAGATTTCTTTCGCGATCGTGCGGATCTTGTCGAACAGCGGCATCTCGTCGGCGTAGAGCAGTTTCAGGTTCGCTTTGCCTTCGTCGCAAACCTTGACGACTGCTTTTGCGACATCCGCCGCACCGGCGCCACCCTCGGCCCAGTGGTCGGCCATCAGGGCTTCGACGCCGAGCGCCTTACACTTTTCTTTGACAAGCGCGATTTCGGCATCGGTGTCGGCCGAGAAGCGGTTGATCGAAACGACCGAAGGCAGGCCGAACTTCTTGATATTCTCGATGTGGCGCTGAAGGTTCGACATACCGGACTCGAGCGCCTTCAGGTCTTCTTTCTTGAGATCGGCTTTTGCTACGCCACCATGCATCTTGAGTGCGCGAATAGTCGCAACAATCACGACGCAATCGGGCTTGAGGCCCGCCTTGCGGCACTTGATATCGAGGAATTTTTCCGCGCCGAGATCGGCGCCGAAGCCGGCTTCGGTCACAACGTAATCCGCGAGCTTCAGCGCGGAGGTCGTTGCCGAAACCGAGTTGCAGCCATGTGCGATGTTCGCAAAGGGCCCGCCGTGGATGAAGGCGAGCGTGCCTTCCAGCGTCTGCACAAGGTTCGGTGCGATTGCGTCCTTGAGGAGGGCCGTCATCGCGCCATGTGCATTGATATCCTTGGCGCGCACCGGCTTACGCTCGCGGGTATAACCGATGATGATGTTGCCAAGCCGCGTCTTGAGATCTTCGAGGTCTTTCGCGAGACAGAAGATCGCCATGACTTCGGAAGCGACCGTGATGTCGAAGCCCGCTTCGCGCGGATAACCGTTCGCGACACCGCCAAGCGAACAGACGATTTCACGTAGCGCACGGTCGTTCATATCGAGTACGCGGCGCCAGGCGACGCGCCGCGAGTCTATACCAGCGGCGTTACCCCAATAGATGTGGTTATCGATCAGCGCCGAGAGCAGATTGTGCGCGGAGGTGATTGCGTGGAAGTCGCCGGTGAAGTGCAGATTGATGTCTTCCATCGGCACAACCTGCGCGTAACCGCCGCCCGCAGCACCACCCTTCACGCCGAAGCAGGGGCCGAGCGAAGGCTCGCGCAGCGCGCACATCGCTTTTTTCCCGATGTGATTGAGCGCGTCGGTAAGACCAACGGTGGTCGTAGTTTTGCCTTCGCCCGCGGGCGTCGGCGAAATCGCGGTGACAAGAATGAGCTTGCCGTCTTTCTTGCCCTTCAGCGACTTGATGTACTCCATCGAAACCTTGGCCTTGTAGTGGCCATAGGGATCGAGGTTCTTGGCGTCGATGCCGAGACGTTCTTTTGCGACATCCATGATCGGCCGCATCTTGGCGGCCTGTGCGATTTCGATGTCCGATTTGGGATTCTGGTGTTGTGAAGCAGGCATATGACTTGTCCGTGGTGGGATTTGTTTCGGAAAATTAGAAGAGAGGATTACGAAAAGCGCGCACCTTTTTCGATCTTGGCTGCTGCCGCCCATTCGCCGGCGCCTAACTTCGGTCCTTCGGCCTGTACGCGCGTGAGTTTGATGCGGCCGTCGGCGCAAACCACGGTGACGCTGTCTTTATCGACCACGACGACTTCGCCGAGTTTTCCGGCGATGCCTTTCGGGTCACGCGCGGGCAGTGGCGTCGCTTCGAGAATTTTCAGCTTCGCGCCGTTGATCGTGGCCCATGCACCGGGTGCTGGGCTGCAACCACGGATGAGACGGTCGATTTGTTCCCACGGCTTGCCGAAATCGATCCGGGCATTGTCGGCGCGGCAGATACCTTCATAAGTCGCTTTCGACTCGTCTTGTTTGATCTTCGGAGCTTTGCCGGCCTTTACGAGATCGACCGATTCCATCATCGCCTCGACCCCCATCGGAAACAGGCGGTCGAAATAGACAGTGCCGAGCGTGTCCTTGCCGGAGATAGGCGTCTTCTTCTGGATCAGGATGTCGCCTGTATCCAGACCGTTATCGGGCCAGAAAATCGAAAGACCGGTTTCCTTCTCGCCCTTGATGATCGGCCAGTTGATCGCCGACGCACCGCGATAAAGCGGCAAGAGCGACGGATGATATTGAATCGAACCATGCGTCGGGATGTTCAGAAATTCTTCCGGCACGAACAGGGTCACGAACGCCATGACCTGAAGATCCGGCTTCAAGGATTTGAACTGCTCCCACACTTCCGGCTTCTTGTAAGAGTCGGGCTGAAACACCGGAAGCTTGGCCGCCAACGCCGCTTCTTTCAACGGGTCGGCTTTCTGGCCTTCTTTTTCCGGCGCGACATACACGCCGACGATATTCTCACCGCGCTTGATGAGCGCTTCGAGAACGGCTTTGCCGAAGGCCTGCTGGCCATGCACGACGATACGCATCGTCAAATCTCCCCGCGAATTCTGTTCTTAAAAACCCCGCCCCGGATGTGGGGCGGGGTGATTTCTGTTTAGGCCGCTTTCTCTTTCTTCTCCGGCGCGGTGATCGCGCCCGACAACTTGATGTCGCCGATCTCCTTGGCCGAGTAGCCGAGCACGTCTTTCAGGATTTCGTCGGTGTGTTCGCCCAAGAGCGGCGAACGCTTCACCTTGGAGAGCGAGTCGGACAATTTGATCGGATTGCCGACCGTCAGATACTTGCCGCGCTTCGGATGATCGACTTCGACCACCGTACCGGTCTTGCGTAGCGACTGGTCTTCCGCGAGTTCCTTCATCGACAAGATCGGGCCGCACGGAATGTCGTACTTGTTCAGAATGTCCATGGCCTCGAACTTGGTCT
>LNEZ01000079.1 GCA_001464215.1 Rhizobiales bacterium Ga0077548
CTTCGACGAGCCGGCGTCGCGTCACGTCGCGGTCGCTGAAATGGTGATCGAGAAAGCGAAGCGTCTCGTGGAGCACGGCCGCGACGTCGTGATCCTCTTGGACTCAATCACGCGTCTGGGCCGTGCCTACAACACGGTGGTGCCGAGCTCCGGCAAGGTGCTGACGGGCGGCGTCGATGCCAACGCGCTCCAGCGTCCGAAGCGCTTCTTCGGCGCGGCGCGTAACATCGAAGAAGGCGGCTCGCTCACTATCATCGCGACCGCGCTGATCGATACCGGCTCACGCATGGACGAAGTCATCTTCGAAGAGTTCAAGGGTACCGGTAACTCGGAAATCATCCTCGACCGCAAGGTCTCGGACAAGCGCGTGTTCCCGGCGATGGACATCACCCGCTCCGGTACGCGCAAGGAAGAACTCCTGGTGCCGCCGGATCAGCTCAAGAAAATGTACGTGCTCCGCCGTATTCTCAACCCGATGGGCACGGTCGATGCGATCGAATTCCTTATCGACAAGCTCAAGCAGACCAAGAACAACGGCGAGTTCTTCGACAGCATGAACACCTGAGATCTCGCGCCTCAAAGAAAAAGCCCGGTGGCGACACCGGGCTTTTTTATTGGATGAGCCGTTCGCCTATGCCGGAGCGAGGTTCCGTTTCGAAACGTAAATCGCGAAAAGTGTCGCGGTCAGATACATCGCAAGCGTGTAGATGCCCGGCACCAGCGAAGCGGCCGGATTGTTCAAAACGTTCAGCGCGACATAGATCGCGAGTGCCGTATTGTGAATCCCGATCTCCATCGTGATTGCGATGGCCTGGCGCTCCGGGAGTTTCAGCGCGAGCGGCGCGAGATAGCCGGTCAGCATACTGATGACATTAAACAGCAAGCAGGCGAGACCCACCGCGACGATACTGTCCAAGAGTTTTCCGCGCTCGATATAGATCGCCGCCAGAATCAGGATCGCCAGCACGATGATCGAGAAAAGTTTGATCGGCTTTTCCATGCGTTTCGCGAACGCTTCCGAGCGGGCGCGAACGAACATACCGATCAGGACCGGGATCAGGATGATCGCTGCAACTTCGACGATCTTGCGATGCGGCGGCGGGACGTATTGTCCGGCACCGTAAAAGTATTCCAGCGAAAGGTTGATCACGATCGGCAGCGTCACGAGCGCAAGCACGCTGTTCACAGCGGTAAGGGTGATGTTGAGCGCGACGTCGCCCTTGGCGAGGTGGCTATAGATGTTCGCGGTGGCGCCGCCGGGGGCTGCGGCAACCAGCATCAGGCCGAGCGCGAGATCGGGCGGCAGTTTCAGCAGGATCGCAATCAATGCTGCTGCGAAGGGGAGCAAAACAACCTGGAGGAAGAGCCCGAAGCCGACGGCGAAGGGATAGCGCGCAACGCGCTTGAAGTCCTCCATCGTGAGCGAGAGGCCGAGACCGAACATGATGATGCCGATCGAGAGCGGCAACAAAAGATCGGTGAGGATGGATGCTTGCATGGTTCGCCCCCGCGAATTTGTTTGTTGTGCGCCAAGCTATGGAAAGCGCGGGTTACGCGCAATCCGCAGTGCGGCATGACGCTATGCGGAAAGCGCTTCGGCCAGCCTCGCCGGATCGAAGATCGGCAGCGAACAGACTTCGCCGCGGCAGACGAAAGCCGCGCCCTCGCCTTTCGTGGCAGCGATCTTTTCACGCGCCGGATGATTGTTTGCGAGCGAAGAAGCGTCCCGCGCGCGTAGAAGCGTGCTTGCTAGGAACGATTGTAAAAGCGCGGCTTTTGCGAACTCTTCAGCGCGAGACCCGGTTACGACGATCTCGGTGAGCCGAAGACGGGTATCGACGGCTGCGAGCAATGCGGCGTGCCCGAACAGGTTATTTGCCGCGAGCGGCAGCACGCCCTCGAATAAGCGGTCGGCTTTTTCCAAATAGGAATATTGTCCTGTAAGCGGAGCAAGCCGCACGAGGTTCTGTGCAATCCATGCGTGCGGGTTCGGGATTGCATCGTCGCGCGTGGAGTTCGGCCGCAGGATCAGTTCGCCGCTGTCGTCGGCAGTCAGAAAATATCCACCGGTCTCCGGCGAGGCATGATGCTTCTGAAGCAGCCTTTCCCATTCGACCGCGCGATCGAGGTAAGCGCTCATCCCCGTCGCGCGATGGAGCGCGAGTGCCGCGCGGATCATCGAGCCGTAGTCGGAAGACAATCCGGGAAACAGCAACCCGCCTGCCCGATAGGAATGTCCGAGCCGTCCATCGCGTGTCATGGAATCGGAAACGAAACGGAAGGCGCCTGCGCCGAGTTCGATCCATGAGGGCTCTGCGAACATCGCGCCGGCGTTCGCCAGCGCCGCGATCATGAGACCGTTCCAGTCGGCAAGTACTTTGTCGTCGAGACCGGGCCGGACTCGTTTGGCGCGAGCTTCTAAAAGTTTCGCGCGGAGCGGCGCGAGACGCGCTTCTTCGTCTGGAGTCGCGCTTCCGGACAAAAGCCGGTTCGGAATGTTGTGGCCTTCGAAGTTGCCGCCACGGGTGATGTCGTAGGCTTTCGCGAAGAAGGCGGAGTCATCGGCGCCTAACACCTGTTCGATTTCGGCAAGCGACCAGACGTAGAACTTGCCCTCCTCGCCTTCGGAATCGGCATCCAGGCTCGACGCAAACCCGCCGCCCTCGACGATCATCTCTCGCCTGAGCCATTCGACCGTCTCGCGGGCGCGGCGTCGGAATAGGTCGTCGTCCGTTTTTCGCCATGCGAGCGCGAGCAGTTCCAAAAGCTGCGCGTTGTCGTAGAGCATCTTCTCGAAATGCGGCACGAGCCAGCGGTCGTCGACCGAGTAGCGCGCGAAGCCGCCGCCGAGATGATCGTAGATACCGCCCTCGCACATATGCCGGAGCGAGACGATCACGGCGTTGAAGAACGATTCGGAGCCGGTTCTTTCGTTTGTTCGTTCCCCTGCCCGCCACAGCATTTCGAGAATCGCGCTTTGCGGAAATTTCGGCGTGCCGCGGATGCCGCCTTTTTCCATGTCGATCAAATTCAGAAATTGCCCGGCGAGCTTATCGAGTTCTTCGAGGCCGATCGTTACCTTCCCTGCGGGCCGCGCTTTTTCTCGGAGTGCCGCGAGCAACGCGTCGCGGTTTTTTTCGACCTTCTCCGGCTCCTCGTGATAGATGCGCGAAAGCTGCCGCAGCACGTCCTGAAATCCGGGCCGCCCGTATTGCGCGGTTTTCGGAAAGTACGTCCCGCCCCAGAACGGCTTGCCGTCGGCATCGAGAAACATCGTGAGCGGCCAGCCGCCTTGTTCGCCAAGGTGATGGAGCGCGGCCATGTAGATCTCGTCGACTTCGGGCCGTTCTTCACGGTCGACTTTGATATTCACGAAAAGCTCGTTCATCACGGCGGCCGTCGCCTCGTCCTCAAAGCTTTCGTGCGCCATGACATGGCACCAGTGGCAGGCGGCGTAGCCGATCGAGAGCATGACGGGCTTGTTCGTGCGCCTGGCCTCTGCAAAGGCTTCCGGCGACCACGGCCACCAGTGAACCGGGTTATCCTTGTGCTGGATCAGGTAGGGACTGGTTTCGTTAGCAAGGCGATTTTCGGACATGGGTTTTTCTAACACGCCAATTTCGGGGACGTTCTCGTGAGCGAAGATACGATCTTCGCCCTCTCAAGCGGGCGCCTGCCGGTGGCAATTGCAGTCGTAAGAGTAAGCGGCCCCAATGCTCGAGTCGGACTCGAAACGTTTGGCGTGAAATTGCCGCAGCCGCGCCACGCCACCCGCGCGCAGCTCATCGATCCTGATTCACGTGAAACACTCGATGATGCTTTGGCGCTCTGGTTTCCGGCCCCGCGCAGCGAGACCGGCGAGGATGTGCTCGAGCTGCATCTGCATGGCGGGCGCGCGGTGCTGGCGAAGGTTTTTTCGGTGCTCGGGACGCTTTCCGGCTTCCGACCAGCGGAGGCCGGCGAGTTCACAAAGCGCGCGGTGCTGAACGGCAAGATGGATCTCGCAAACGCCGAGGGGCTTGGCGATCTCGTATCTGCTGAGACCGAAGCTCAGCGTCGTCAGGCCATGCACCAATATCAGGGCGCGCTTTCCAGACGCGTCGAAAGTTGGCGCGAGCGCTTGATCGAGGCCATGGCGCTGATCGAGGCTAACCTCGATTTCTCGGACGAGGCTGATGTGCCGGAAAATCTCATGGCACCAGCCGCTCGAGTCGCCTCCGAAATGTTATCTGAGATCGATGCGGCCCTCGCCGATGCACGCCGCGGCGAGCGGTTGCGCGAAGGCTTTTCGGTCGCGATTGCCGGTGCGCCAAATGCTGGGAAATCGACGCTTCTGAATACCCTGGCTGAACGCGATGTCGCGATCGTCTCCGACATTCCCGGCACCACGCGGGACGTCATCGAAGTCGCCCTCGATCTTTCCGGCGTGCCGGTGGTGCTGATCGATACCGCGGGCATCCGGGATACTAGCGATCCCATTGAGATGGAGGGCGTTCGCCGCGCCATGGCGCGGGCAGAGAGCGCCGATCTCGTGCTGCTGCTGGAGCCTGCGGGCGGCGCCTCGATCTGTCTGCCAACACAGCCACACCAGACGCTCTGGCGCATCAAGACGAAAGCGGACCTGATCGATTCAGACTCGAAACAATCGTTGAATCAGAATGGTTCGCTTTCGATTTCGGCAAAGACCGGCGCGGGCATCGATGAGCTTCTGAAGCGTCTTTCCAAAGAAGCCGAGCGCTTCGCAGGCGAGCCTGCGCTGGTCACGCGCGAGCGTCAGCGCGTGGCTTTGCGTGAAGCTTCGGCGCGCATTTCATCGGCGCTTTCGCTAACAAAACCGGGTCAGGAAGAGCTGTTCGCAGAAGAGCTTCGGCTTGCCGCGCGCTCGCTCGGGCGCATCACCGGACGCGTCGATGTCGAAGATGTGCTCGACAAGATCTTCAGCTCGTTCTGCATTGGTAAATGAAAGGTTAACGCGCGGATGCCGCGCGTTTCACGTGAAACACGCCTTTGACGAGTCCTCGATCCGCGCTAGAGGACTCGAAATGCAGACTTCGTTCGACGTCATTGTTGTGGGTGGTGGACACGCCGGCTCCGAAGCAGCCAGCGCCTCCGCTCGCATGGGTGCGAAGATCGCACTCGTCACGCATAAGTTCGCGACCATTGGCACGATGTCGTGCAATCCCGCGATCGGGGGCTTGGGCAAAGGTCATCTCGTGCGCGAGGTCGATGCGCTCGATGGCTTGATGGGCCGCGTCGCGGACGCCGCCGGCATCCAGTTTCGTGTGCTCAACAAACGCAAAGGCCCGGCGGTGCGCGGGCCGCGCGCGCAGGCGGACCGCAAGCTCTATGCGGCGGCGATGCAGCGTGAGCTTTCTGCGCAAGCGAATCTCCAAATCATCGAAGGTGAGGTCGACGATCTCGTTCTCTCAAACGGGATGATCGCCGGTGTGCGCCTGGGCGACGGGCGTGAATTTGCCTGCGCCGCTGTCGTGCTAACGACAGGTACGTTTCTGCGCGGCCTGATCCATATCGGCGAACAGCAGATCCCCGCGGGCCGCGCTGGAGAGGCTCCAGCGATAGGGCTTTCGAAGACGCTTGCTGCATTCAACATCACGCTTGCGCGGCTCAAGACCGGTACGCCGCCGCGCCTCAATGGCAAGACCATCGACTGGAAGTCGCTTGAGATGCAGCCCGGCGATAATCCGCCGGAGCCGTTCTCGATGCTGACGAAGCGCATCGAAAACCGTCAGGTGGAGTGCGGAATCACGCGCACGACCGAGGCCACCCATCAGGTCATTCGCGACAACATTCATCGCTCGGCGATGTATTCGGGCCGCATTGAAAGCCGGGGCCCGCGCTATTGCCCGTCGATCGAAGACAAGATCGTGCGCTTCGGCGAGCGCGACGGACATCAGATTTTTCTCGAGCCGGAAGGGTTAGAGGACGACACCGTTTATCCGAACGGCATCTCGACTTCGCTTCCGGAGGATGTGCAGCAGGCGCTGCTTTCGACCATCCCTGGCCTTGAAAAAGTAGTCATGAAGCGGGCTGGCTACGCGATCGAATACGATCACGTCGACCCGCGTGAACTCACAGCGTCTCTCGAGACCAAGAAAATTCCGGGCCTGTTTCTCGCGGGCCAGATCAACGGCACCACCGGCTACGAAGAAGCGGCGGCGCAGGGCTTGCTTGCAGGCCTCAATGCGGCGCGCCGCGCCGGCAGCGGTGATGCAATCATTTTCGACCGTACCGAAGCCTATCTCGGCGTGATGATCGACGACCTGATTACACGGGGAGTCACGGAGCCGTATCGAATGTTCACGTCGCGCGCCGAGTACCGTCTGGCTCTGCGGGCGGACAATGCGGACCAGCGGCTTACGGCAAAGGGTATTTCGCTCGGCTGCGTCGGTTCGGTGCGGGCGACTGCATTTGAGAAGAAGCTTTCGGCACTCGAATGGGCGCGCGCGGAAGCAAAGTCGATCTCGGTCACACCGAACGAGGCGGATCGATTCGGTATCGTTCTGAACCGCGACGGACAACGGCGCACGGCTTTCGATCTGCTTTCGTATCCGAACATTTCGACGGAGCAGATCGCGAGAGTCTGGCCAGGCCTTTCGGCGCTCGAGCCCGCCATTGCGGAACAGCTCGAAATCGACGCGAAGTATTCGGTCTATCTCGATCGCCAGCGCGAAGACGCCGAACGCTTCCGCCGGGATGAAGCGATGAATCTTCCCGATACGATAGACTTCGAGGCCATTCCGGGCCTTTCAAACGAGCTTCGTTTGAAGCTCCAGACCGTGCGGCCGCGCACGCTGGGACACGCCAATCGCATCGAAGGCATGACGCCGGCAGCACTCGGTCTGCTCGCGCTTCATGCGCGCCGCAAAGCCGGATGATCGACGAAAAAATTCTTCAAAAGGATCGGGAAGCGGCGCTGCGAATCACGCCGGTTTCACGTGAAACATCGGAACGCCTCGATCACTTCGCCGAACATTTCCTGAAATGGCAGCGCGCGGTGCAGCTCGTTGCGCCATCTACCTTGAACACGCTCTGGACGCGGCACATCGCAGACAGTCTGCAACTACTGCCCGACATCGAAGATGCGAAAGAAGTTGTGGATGTCGGGAGTGGCGGGGGCTTCCCGGGGCTGATCCTTTCGATCGCAAGGCCAACGAAAAAATTTCATCTGATCGAGAGCGATACGCGGAAAGCTTCTTTCCTTCGTGAGGCCGCGCGCGTCTCCGAATCGTCCGCTGAAGTTTATGCGGAAAGGGTCGAGTCGGCGGCGAAACGGATCAACACAGAAGTTCACATGGTCACGGCGCGCGCCTTCGCCCCACTGCCGAAGCTGCTAGAACTCACCGCGCCATTCTTCGAGAACGGCGCCAAGGCTGCTTTCCTCAAGTCACAAGATATAGATGACGAATTGACTACAGCCGCTAAATCTTGGAACGTTAACTATCTATTAAGAAACAGCCTGACCGATCCGCGTGGTAGAATCCTCCTGATCGACAAGGCAGAGCGGCGGTAACGCCTTTTAGGTGCGGCCAATGACCACTTCACTTCGTCCCAGGGTGCTTTCCCTCGCCAACCAGAAGGGTGGGGTCGGCAAGACCACAACGGCGATCAATCTCGGAACGGCGCTGGCCGCCATCGGCGAGCGGGTGCTGATTGTGGACCTCGATCCGCAGGGCAACGCCTCGACCGGCTTGGGCATCGACCGCAAGGATCGCGACCGTTCGACCTTCGACGTGCTGATCGGCGAATCAGACATTCAGGCGGTGGTCCGCGAGACGGCCGTGCCCGGTCTTCACATCGCGCCGTCCACGCTCGACCTCTCCGGTCTCGAGCTGTCGCTCGCGACCCGCAAAGACCGCGCCTATCGGCTCCGCGACGCGATAGGAAAACTTTCCCGTCCGACGCGCAACGCCGACGGCGAGTTTGCGCACGACGGTTACACCTATGTTTTGGTCGATTGCCCGCCGTCGCTGAACCTGCTCACGGTCAATGCGATGGCAGCGTCCGACGCGGTGCTGGTTCCCCTGCAATGCGAGTTCTTCGCGCTCGAAGGTCTCTCGCAACTTTTGAAGACGGTCGAGCAGGTGAAAATGAGCCTGAACCCGTCGCTATCGATCCATGGCATCGTGCTGACCATGTACGACGCGCGCAACAATCTCTCCGATCAGGTTGTCGCCGACGTGCGGCAGTTCATGGGCAAGAAAGTTTTCGACACCGTGATCCCGCGCAACGTGCGCGTGTCAGAAGCGCCGTCTTATGGAAAACCGGTGTTGCTCTACGATCTCAAATGCGTAGGCAGTCAGGCCTATCTCAAGCTCGCATCCGAAATCGTGCAGCGCGAACGCGCGCTCGCGGCTGCGTAATCGCGTGACGCGGGGAAAGCGATAATGGCGATGGCAGAAGAGCGCTCAAGATTGGGACGGGGACTGGCGGCGCTGATCGGCGACGTCGGAGAAGAGTCGGCGGCAATTGATCGCGCGCGCGGGCAGAGGCGCGTACCGATCGAATACATCAGGGCCAATCCGAAAAACCCGCGCAAGCAATTCGACTCCGAAGAGCTCGACAATCTTTCGGCCTCGATCCGCGAGAAGGGAATTCTCCAGCCGATCCTGGTTCGTCCGGTCAGCGGCAAGAAGGATCAATACGAGATCGTCGCCGGCGAGCGGCGTTGGCGCGCAGCGCAGCGCGCAGGCGTGCACGATGTTCCGATTACGCTCTTGGAGATCAACGACAAGGAAGCGCTCGAGATCGCGATCGTCGAGAACGTGCAGCGCGCCGATCTCAATCCGCTCGAAGAAGCGGCCGGCTACGAAAACCTGATCGGGCAATTCAGCTACAGCCAGAACGATCTTGCGAAAGTCGTGGGGAAAAGCCGCAGCCACATCGCGAATACGATGCGGCTCCTGAAGCTGCCGAACTCGGTCAAGAAATATCTTTCCGAAGGCAAGCTGACCGCCGGTCACGCCCGCGCATTGCTCGCGCATGACGACCCGGAGAAACTTGCGAAGGCGATCGTCGACGGCGGTGGAATGAACGTCCGCGATGTCGAAGCGCTTTCGCCGAATGAGCGCAAGACGTCGAAGGCGAAGAGCGGCGGCAAGGCGAAGCCCGCGAAATCCGCCGATGTTCGTTCACTCGAGAAGAAGCTCGTGGATCAGCTCGGCATGGCGATTTCGATCAACAATCGCGGCTCCAAGGGCGAGATGAAGATCAAATACAAATCGCTCGAGCAGTTAGATGCGCTCTGCCGCAAGCTCGGCGTTCGATACTAAAAACCCTTGATTTAAGCGGACTTTCGCTTGCCGCGTTCGGCGAGTGAAAGTATCGCGCGCTCTGTAATTGCGTCGGCAAGATGCGCCATGCGGCGCGTCTCTAATTCGGCTTCGCCGAGCGCCATCAGCGCATTTTCGATGGAGCGAGAGCCGAGACGGCGCAGCGCGCGTTTGTGGTTGTCAGTCCTTCGCCAGAAAACGCGGTTACGCTTCAAGACGCCCTCGGTGTCTTCGCCCGCTTCGATCTGCAAACTCATACGATGCAGCGCCGACAGATGCCGGATCGCGGCATTGAGAATGCTGGCGGGCGAGGTACCTTCGCCACGCGCGACGGCGAGTGCGCGAAGTGCGGCCTTCGAGTCTCCAGCCGCCGCGGCGTCCAGTACGTCGTCAATCGCAAGACCTGAGGCGTCTGCCACCACCGCGCGCACATCGGCAAGCGAGATCTTCTTCGTCTCGCCGGCATAGAAAATGAGCTTTTCGATCTCGGCACGCGTGGACAATCGGTCCGAACCGACAAGACCGAGCAGCGTTTCCTTTGCATCGCGATCGATCGAAACGCCGGCACGGAGCAGCGAGCCGTCGATCAATCTCGCAATCGTGCCGGCGTCATCGTCATAGCAGGGGATAACGGCGGCTGACTTTGCCGCTTCGCAATTCGTGCGCAGCGGAGAATTCTTCGCGATGTCGCCTGCTTCGATTGCAATCAGCGTTTCGCGTGAAGGGTCTTCCAGAAGCGGCTTCAGTCCGTCGGCGAAAGAACGGCTGCCCGCGCGTATATGCAGAATGCGCCTGTCGCCGAACAGGCCGATGGTGCGTGCTTCATCCGAGAGCCTGCCGGGATCGGAGGCGAGCGCGTCGCCGTCGAGGGTCACAACGGTGAATTCATCGGCGGATTTTCCGCGTACGTTTTTGAGCAGCGTCTCGATGCGCTCGCTCACCAGCCCGCGGTTCGGTCCGTAAATTAAGACGACCGGATAGCGTGGATCGGGATCCTCGCAGAAGCTGTCGTAATCGCTTCGCGGAATCGCGACCATCGGTCCGGCGTCAGGTGCGGGTCAGGAAATAGGAAGCGAGGCGGGAGCGGATTTGCTCCGCGACCAGCTTGGCGGCGCGGTTCTGCGCATCGCGAACCGCGCGCATACCGGCATAGCGCTGCTGCGAGCGGTCAATGGAAATGCGCGCAAGCGCTTTTTCCGAAAGCACGATCTTGTCGTTCGAAACGTCGTACACACGATAGATCACGTCGAGCACGACGATTTCGGAGGTCGCGCGGCCGGAGGCGACATCGACCAGCGGCGTCTGCGAGCCGGCGGTGATCGTGATCGCGAGCTTGTAGGGAGCGCCGACGGGATTGCCCTGGCCGCCGGTCAATTCGAAGATGAGGTCGTTTCTGATTTCCTGACCGAGGCGGCCCTGAATTTCGATCACTTCGACCTGACGCAAGTCGTCGCGCAATTTCGCGCCCGCGCCGAATAGCGTGGACTGGCCGTACATCGGCTGGAAACAACCGCCGAGGGTACCCGCGAGCACAAGCACCCCGAGACCCTTCCAAGCCTTTGAAATCGTTGAGTTACGCCACCACATTCACGATTCTCTGCGGGACCACCACGATCCGTTTGGGAGGTTTCCCGCCCAGGGCCTGTTGTACCGCATCCAATGCTAACACGGCCTTTTCGACTTCGCCCGAAGGGGCGTCGCGCGAGACCGTGACGTCCGCCCGTTTCTTCCCGTTGATCTGAACAGGCAGGGTAATTGTGTCTTCCACAAGGAGCGCGGATTCCACGGCCGGCCAGGGCTCCTCGGCGATTAACTTTTTATGGCCGAGGGCGGCCCAGCACTCGTCAGCGAGATGCGGCATCATCGGGGCCGCGATCTGGACCAGAATCTCCGCAGCTTCGCGATAGGCCCAGGCGAGATCGGGCGCGGGCGCCTTGTTCGCTTCCATCGCGCCGCCGATCGCATTTGCCGCTTCATAGATGTGCGCGATGCAGCGGTTGAAACGCAATTTTTCGATGTCTTCGCCGACACGGGCGAGCGCGGTATGCGCGGCTTTGCGCACCATCGTCGCGGCTTCCGAAAACTGCGAAGGCTTTGCAGTGCCTGGTTTCGCGCCGATCTCGGCGAGTTCGCTTGCGATTCTATAAAGCCGCTGCACGAAACGCGATGCGCCCTGCACGCGGTCTTCGGTCCATTCGACATCGCGCTCGGGGGGCGAGTCGGAGAGCATGAACCAGCGCGCGACATCGGCACCGTAGGTTTCCATGATGTCGTCGGGATCGACGGTATTGCGCTTCGACTTCGACATCTTCTCGATCGGGCCGATTACGACCGGCTCGTTGCTCGAAAGAAGAGTTGCGGTTCGCTTCTCGCCGTCGAGTTCGATTTTGACTTCGGCCGGAGACGCGAAGCTGCCGTCCTTCTTCTGGTACGTTTCGTGGACGACCATGCCTTGCGTGAACAAACCCTTGAACGGTTCGTCGATATTCGCGTGGCCGGTTTTCTTCATCGCGCGCGTGAAGAAGCGCGAATAGAGAAGATGCAGGATCGCGTGCTCGACGCCGCCAATATATTGATCGACCGGCATCCAATAGTCGGCGGCCTTCCCGTCGGTCGGCGTCTCGGCGTCGGGTGCTGTGAAGCGCAGGAAATACCAGGAGGAGTCGACGAACGTATCCATCGTGTCGGTCTCGCGCCGTGCGGGACTTCCGCATTTCGGGCACGACACTTTGGTCCAGGTCGGATGACGATCAAGCGGATTGCCGGGACGATCGAACTCGATGTCTTCGGGCAGCACCACGGGAAGGTTCTCGTCCTTCTCCGCGACTACGCCGCACTTCTCGCAATGGATCACCGGGATCGGGCAGCCCCAATAGCGCTGGCGCGAAATACCCCAGTCCCGCAGGCGGAACTGCACTTGGCGGGCTGCTACCGGACGGTTGCCGATGCTTTGTTTCTCTAACCTTTTCGCGACTTCCTGCTTGGCGTCTTCGACGCTCATGCCGTCGAGGAAGCGCGAATTCGCTAATCTGCCGTCCTCGACATAAGCCTCGTTACCAACATCGAAAGTTTTCGGGTCGACGCCTTCCGGTACGACAACGGGAAGCACTGGCAGCTTGTATTTGTGTGCGAAATCCAAATCGCGCTGGTCATGCGCGGGACAGCCGAAAATCGCGCCGGTGCCGTACTCCATCAGCACGAAGTTCGCGATGTAAACCGGAAGCTCCCACTTCTCGTCGAACGGATGCTTCGCGCGGAGCCCCGTGTCGAAGCCGAGCTTCTCCGCCTTGTCGATTGCCTCCTGCATGGTGCCTATTTTTTTGCACTCATCGATGAAGGCGACTGCTTTCGGATCGTGCGCTGCAACCGCTTTCGCAATCGGATGATCGGGCGAAATCGCAATGAAGCTCGCGCCAAATAAAGTGTCATGGCGCGTGGTGAAAACTTCGACTTCGCCGAACTCGCCTTCAGGCTTTGCTAACATGAAGCGGCAGAGCAGGCCTTCGGAGCGGCCGATCCAGTTCTTTTGCATCAGCCGGACTTTTTCCGGCCAGCGGTCGAGCGTATCCAACGCGTCGAGCAGTTCCTGCGAGTAATCCGTGATCTTGAAGAACCACTGCGTCAGCTCGCGCTGCTCGACTTCCGCGCCGGAGCGCCAGCCTTTGCCGTCGATGACTTGTTCATTGGCGAGCACGGTCATGTCGACCGGGTCCCAATTCACTTTTGAGATTTTGCGCTCGACGAGCCCGGCCTTCCAGAAATCGAGAAACATTTTCTGCTGGTGACGGTAATAGCTCGGATCGCAGGTAGCTACCTCGCGGCTCCAGTCGAGCGACAAGCCCATCGACTTGAGCTGCTTCTTCATGGTGTCGATGTTTTCGTAGGTCCATTTTTTCGGGTGGACCTTGTTCTGCATCGCCGCGTTTTCCGCGGGCATACCGAAAGCGTCCCAGCCCATCGGGTGCAGAACGTTTTTGCCCTTGGCGCGGTGATAGCGCGCGACTACGTCGCCCATGGTGTAGTTGCGGACGTGGCCCATGTGGATGCGTCCCGACGGATAGGGAAACATCTCGAGCACGTAATATTTCGGGCGCGGGTCGTCGTTCTTCGTCTTGAAGATTTCGCGCTGATCCCAGATTTTCTGCCAGCGGGGCTCGGCCTCGCGGGCGTTGTAACGCTCGTTTTTCATGGGTCTTCTTGGCTTTGGAACGGGCGGTTTGGA
The DNA here is from genome assembly GCA_001464215.1 of Rhizobiales bacterium Ga0077548. Classification (GTDB taxonomy): domain Bacteria; phylum Pseudomonadota; class Alphaproteobacteria; order Rhizobiales; family Xanthobacteraceae. The sequence continues at coordinate 13,513 of LNEZ01000079.1, forward strand.
CCATGAATCGTGACCCCAAGCAATGGTTTAGGGCTTGTCAGTGCTAGTCGCGGAGCGCAGATAAGCGAAATGAGTGCTATGGCCGCTGAAAATCTCCGCGAAGTGCGGAATCAGATCGAAAAAGCCGCCAAAGCGGCTGGCCGTGAAGCATCGTCCGTGCGGTTGATCGCGATTTCCAAGACCTTCGAAGCGGAAGACATCGCACCCGTGATTGAGGCGGGGCAGCGGATTTTCGGCGAGAACCGGGTGCAGGAAGCCAAGGCCAAGTGGCCCGTGTTGCGCGAGAAGCATTCCGGGATCGAGCTTCATCTCGTCGGGCCGCTTCAGAGCAATAAGGTCAAGGAAGTGATTTCTCTCTTCGACGCGATTCACTCCGTTGATCGTGCAAAGCTGGCCGCCGAACTTGCGAAAGAAATTCAGAAAGCCGGAAAGTCGCCGCAGCTTTTCGTGCAGGTGAACACGGGCGCCGAGCCGCAGAAAGCCGGCGTGCTGCCGGAAGATGCCGATGCTTTCATTAAAGAGTGCCGCGAGACCTATTCGCTGAACATCGCGGGCCTGATGTGCATTCCGCCGCTCGAAGAAGCGCCGGCGCCGCACTTTGCGCTGACGAAGAAGATTGCTGAGCGCAACGGATTGAAGCTGCTTTCCATGGGGATGAGCGCGGATTTCGAAAGCGCGATCAATTTCGGCGCGACCTATGTGCGGGTAGGGAGCGCGATTTTCGGCTCGCGCCCCAAGGTCGAAACCTAGCGAATTTCTATCCAGCAATCTTTCGCGAGCCGCGACAAGAGCTTCTGTAGATCGCCGCGTTTCAGCGCGATGCAGCCCGCCGTCGGCGTGAAACCTTCGCGCGCGAAATGAATGAACACTGCGCTGCCGCGAAACGGAATTCGCGGCCGCGTGTTGTGGTCGAGTTCGACGATCAGGTCGTAGAGATGATCGTCGCGCCAGAGCCGGTCTGCGCTGCTCGCGGGCGATAGTTTCACCGGGCGATTGTAATTTCTGTCGCGCGGGTCCTCGCACCAGCCGTCGTCTTTTCGAATCCGCCGCAAGGGTAAAGACGATTGCGGACGGGGTAGGCGATCCGCACGCCACCAGAGACGAAGCAATTTAAAGCGTCCGCACGGCGTGCCGCCGTCGCCCTCGCGCTTGCCGGCGCGGAGGCCACTGCGGCCTAGCGCGACCTGAAAAACATGATTTCCGGCCGTCAGATGCCCCCGCGTAGGGCAACCCGCCGCGCCGGAGACCCGAATCAGGGTTAAGCCAGTGTCTTTCACCACGTTTCCCGTCTCGTTCCGCCCATACACAAAAGCGTGTAACCTCAAACCCTTGCTTGGCAAGGGCGGTTTGGCTACTTCCCCGGCCACGAAACTTACAACGGGTTAGAAGCGCCTCATGGCCAATGCTCGCACGATTGTTGTCGTCGATGACGACGCCGAACTGCGCGAAACGCTAATCGAACAGCTCGCGCTGCATCAGGAATTCGCGACCGAGTCCGCCGACAACGCGCAGGCTGCGATCGAGCGCGCGAAGCTAGGTCACATCGATCTTTTGATCATGGACGTCGGGCTACCCGATATGGATGGACGCGAGGCGGTCCGCGTCATGCGCAAGAACGGATTCAAGTCGCCGGTGATTATGCTCACGGGGCATGACACCGACTCCGACACCGTGCTCGGTCTGGAAGCGGGCGCGAACGATTATGTGACCAAGCCCTTCAAGTTCGCGGTGCTCTTGGCACGCATCCGCGCGCAGCTTCGGAGCCACGAAGCGAGCGAAGACGCGATCTTCCCGGTCGGGCATTATTCCTTCCGTCCGGGCGCGAAATTGCTGGTCGACGACAAAGGCAAGAAGACGCGTCTTACCGAAAAGGAAACCGCGATCCTGCGCTATCTCTATCGCGCCGGGAAAACACCGGTGCCGCGCGATCAACTGCTCACCGAAGTCTGGGGCTACAACTCGGGCGTGACCACGCATACGCTCGAGACGCACATTTACCGGCTTCGCCAGAAGATCGAAAAGGATCCTTCCAACGCCACGCTCCTCGTTACCGAGGGCGGCGGCTACAAACTCGTTCCGTAAAAACTATGGCGCTGGAAGACGACATTCTATTCCTGCGCCGGATCGCAACTTTTCGCGTGCTCGGCCCCGATGCGCTGCGCGTGCTCGCAATCAGCGTTGAGCGAGTTCATCTGCGTGCGAGCGACGTTTTGTTTGAAGAAGGCGAGCCTGCCGACAGCGCCTATGCGGTCGAGGCCGGCGTAATCCGCCTGCGCCGCGCCAAGGACAAGGTGCTCGACGAGCCGACCCGGATCGGTGCCGGCGCACTCATCGGCGAAAGCGCGCTCCTGGTCGAAACCGATCGCCCCGCTTCTGCGATCGCGATGGAGCCCTCGACTTTGCTCAGGATTTCGCGCGGTATTTTCCTGCGGATGCTTGAGAGCGATGTCGAAGCGGCGGTGGGATTGCGCGAGATGATTGCGCGGCGCATCGATGCGGCGCTCGACGATCTCGATACGGTGCTGCCGCGTTTCGAGCAGCAGCCTTAATTACTCACAAAGCGAATTCGGCGATTACCGGAACGTGATCCGAGGGCTGCTGCCAGCCCCGCGAAGGCTTGAACACTTTCATGGTTTGCGCGGCGCCTTCGAGCGCGCGGCTTGCCCAGATGTGATCGAGCCTGCGGCCGCGATCCGCCGCTTTCCAGTTGTCCGCCGCGCGGTAGCTCCACCAGGTGTAGAGCTTCTGGTCGTCCGGCACGAAGCCGCGCATCACGTCGATCCAGCCGCCCGAGGCGCGGGCGTGCTCGAACTTGCGCACCTCGACCGGCGTGTGGCTCACGACCTTCAACATCTGCTCGTGGCTCCAGACGTCGTTCTCGCGCGGGGCCACATTGAGATCGCCGACGAGGATCGAGCGCGTGCCAGCCTTCGCGTCTTTTGTCACCGAGCAGGCCGCAAGCTCGTCCAGAAATTGCAGCTTGTGCTCGAATTTCACGTTCAACGCGGGGTCTGGAATGTCGCCGCCCGCCGGCACGTAGAAATTGTGAATCGTTACCGGCTTTGAAAGTCCGGCCTTCTTCTCGAAAGTCGCAGAAATGTGCCGCGCATCGTTCTTGCCGCAGAAGAAATTCTTGCTCTGATCCTGAAACGGATGCCGCGAGATCACGGCGACACCGTGATAGCCCTTCTGGCCGTGGATCGCGATGTGTCCGTAGCCGAGCTTAGCAAAATCGCCGAGCGGAAATTTCTCGTCCGGGCATTTGGTTTCCTGCAAGCAAAGCACGTCGGGCGAGAAGCGCGCGAGAAAGCGCTTCACTTGCGGAAAGCGGAGACGAACGGAGTTGATGTTCCAGGTCGCGACGGAGAAGGTCATTCTAATTGCCGGCGCGCGGTCTGGACCACGCGTTACTGCTGATAGCGCGTGAAATCGATCTTGAAGAGACCGGGGTCGGGCCGCGTCTTCGCATCGAGATCGTAGACGGAAACGGTGGTGTCGAAGCCTTGCGGATCAGTGATGGTCCACTGCTTCAATTGATTGTCCTTCGCGCCGAACAACATCCGCAGACGATGCGTGCCTGCGATCTGCGATTTTTCCTCGATCACGACGGTGATGAAGAGATCGTCCTGAAAGACCGCGCTGATATTGCTGTCGCGGAGCAAGTCGATCTTTTCCGCCAGCAGAAAGCGCAACGGCGTTTGCGAAAGGGGATAGATGTCCTGCGTCGCCAGCGTGCGGTTGCGCACCGCGACAGACGAGCCGTCAGCGATCAGCTGGATCGGGCTCGGGTCTTCATATTCAAAACGCACGCGTCCGGGCCGCTGCATATAAAAATTGCCCTCGGTCTTCGAACCGTCCGGGCCGATCTGATGAAATTTTCCGACCAGCGTCGCGGTCGAGTTGAAGAACTTCGTCACGCGCTCAAGCGCATTCAACTGGCGCTGATCCAGTTCGATGCCAGACTTGGTGGTCGCGACGGTCGGGCCTTTGGGCTGCTGCTGCTGCGTCTGGGCTTTCGGTTGCTGCTTTTTCTCCGCTTGCGCGAATGCGCCGGAGGCGAGCGGCAAGGCGCTCAAAAGAAGAATTGCAGAAAGCCTCGTCAGCCGATCCATCGTTAGTCCTTTGGCTCTTCTTGGGAATTGCCGAATCATCGAAAGGTCCGGTCGTTGGCAATACATAGTATCGATATCGCCCGCCGGAAGAATGTAGCGGTTCCCAGCGCCGCCTGAACAGCGCCGTTCCGCTAAATTTCCTAGAAGCCCGCTATGGCGATTTGGCGACGATTCTTGGAGCAATCCGGGCAGGGTCAGGCCGCGCCGCCGCCTGCAAGGATTTCGCGCTTTCCTGCGTGATTTGCGGCGGAAATGATGCCTTCCATTTCCATCCGCTCGATCAGCGTGGCGGCACGGTTGTAGCCGATCTGCAGGCGCCGCTGGACGTAGGAGGTCGATGCCTTCTTGTCGCGCAGCACGATCGCGACCGCGCGCTCGTAAAGATCGCCGCCTTCCTCGCCCATTGCGCTCTTGTCAAACACCGAGCCGTCTTCGCCTTCCGGCGGCTCCGCGGTGATCTCTTCGAGATACTCGGGAACGCCCTGTTCTTTCAGATGGCGCACGACACGCTCGACTTCGGAGTCGGAGCAGAACGGCCCGTGGACGCGCGAGATGCGCGATCCGCCTGCCATATAGAGCATATCGCCCTGACCCAGGAGTTGCTCCGCGCCCTGCTCGTTCAGAATGGTACGGCTATCGATCTTCGACGAGACCTGGAAAGAGATGCGGGTCGGGAAGTTCGCCTTGATGGTGCCGGTGATAACGTCGTGCGCGGCGGCGCGGATCACCGCCAGATGCGTCGGCGTCCAGGCGTTGGGGTCGATGTCGAGCCGGTCGGCGCGCACCATCATGAGGTCGGCCATTTCGTCGACCACGACGACGATGTAGGGCAACGGCTCGAGATCCATATCTTCGGATTCGTAAATAGCTTCGCCGGTTTCGCGGTCGAAGCCGGTCTGCACGGTACGCTTGATGGACTTGCCTTTAGCGGCCGCATCGACGACCGCCTCGTTGAAGCCGTCGATATTGCGCACGCCGAGCTTCGACATTTTCTTGTAGCGCTCTTCCATCTCGCGCACGGCCCACTTGAGCGCGATCACGGCTTTGCGCGCATCGGTGACGACCGGCGACAACAGATGCGGGATGCCGTCATAGACGGAAAGTTCCAGCATCTTGGGGTCGATCAGAATGAGACGGCACTGCTCGGGCGAGAGCCTATAGAGCAGCGAGAGAATCATCGTGTTGATCGCGACCGACTTGCCGGAACCGGTGGTGCCCGCGATCAGCAAATGCGGCATACGCGCGAGATCGACGATCACCGGCTCGCCGCCGATAGTCTTGCCGAGACACAGCGGAAGTTTCGACGGCGTGTCCCGGAAGTCTTTCGACTCCAACTGCTCGCGCAACACGACTTTCTCTCGTTTCGGGTTCGGCAGTTCGACGCCGATCGCGTTCTTGCCGGGGATCACGGCGACGCGCGCGGAGACCGCGCTCATCGAGCGCGCGATGTCGTCGGCAAGGCCGATCACGCGCGAGGACTTGATACCGGGTGCGGGCTCCAATTCGTACAACGTCACGACAGGGCCTGGGCTTGCATTCACGACCTGGCCCTTCACGCCGAAGTCTTCGAGCACGCTCTCCAGCATCCGCGAATTTTCTTCGAGCGCTTTTACGGAAAGCGCGGGCGCACGCGAACCGCTGGGTGCTGCGAGAATGTCGAACGGCGGCAGGTGATATGAGCCACCGCGGCGGCGCGGTTTCTTGCGCGCGGCAACGGGCGCTTTCCTGCGCGGCTCGTATTCCTCGTCCTCGTCTTCCTCTTCGTAGTCTTCCTCGTATTCGGCGTCCGGGCGCTGGCCCGGCACAAGTGTCGGCTCGCGGCGGCCTTTCGCGAGCGGCAGTTCCGGCTCGCTCGCAAAGAATGCCGCGAGGCGTTCGCGGAAGCTACGTTTCACCTTCGGCGGACGGCGTCCGGCAAGGCGCGTACGCACCATGTAGAAGAAATGAAAGACGCTGCCGAAGAAGGCGGAGATACGCGAGAACACGCCAAGGCGTTCGCGGATCTCTCCGGTTTCCTCGTCGAACTCTTCTTCGTCTTCGCGCGGCAAAGGCTCACCGCGGAAGCCTGCGCCCAATGCAATGGAAAGCATGAAGAGCATTGGCATACCGAAGAGCATCCCCATCAGAATCCGGCTCGCATTCGCGGTAGAGCCCAGGAGCAGTGACGGAATAAAAATCAGCGAGTCGCCGATGGCGCCGCCAAGGCTCGTCGGCAATGGCCAGTTCGCGGGCGCGCGGAAGCAGGCGGCAAAGCCACAGGCCAGCAACACACCGCCAAGCCAGAACAGAATGCGCAATTTCCAGCGCGACGGCGCGCGATGCGTCATCACGAGCCAGCCCCAGACCGCGAGCGGCAGGATCAGCGCGAGTGCCGCGAGACCGAAGACCTGCATCAGGAAATCCGAGAAGGCAGCGCCCGCGCGGCCCATCAGATTCTTCACGGTGCCGTCGGTGGCGTAACTGAAATTCGGATCGGTGCCGGACCAGGTGCCGAGCGCGACAAGGCAGAGTGCTGCAAGCGCGATCAATGCAAGGCCGCGCAGTTCTGCGATGCGGCGATGGAATGCACTCACTACTTCTTCGGGGAAGAGGCTGGCGTGGCGGGCGGATGACTGGCGCATAATGTGCGGTCCGTTTACTTGCGAAAGGAAGCAAGGCGCTTCAACGCCTCTTCCGTGATTTTTAAATTGTCGACAAGGGCGACGCGAATGTAGTTGGCACCGGGATTTTTTCCGTCGGCACTCGTGCGCGCGAGATAGCTTCCCGGCACGACACGCAGGCCCGCGTCCTCGAAGAGCGATTTTGCCGCGGTCTCGTCGTCGCCGAGTTCGGTGACATCGAGCCAAAGGAAGAAGCCCCCTTCCGGGCGCTTGTGATTGAAGCGCTTGCCCAAGAGCTTGTCGGCGAGATCGAATTTTTCGCGATATAGCTTGCGCGTATCTTCGACATGATATTCGTCGGAATAAGCGGCGATCGCGACCTCTTGCAAAGGTTCCGGCACCTGCGGCGCGGAGACGTTACGCAGCTCGGAGTAAGCTGAAATGAACCTCTCGTCGCCGGCTGCGAAGCCAACGCGCAGACCGGGCAAATTCGAGCGCTTCGAGAGCGAATTGAAGGTGATCACGTTATCGAAGTTCGCGCCGCAGGCTTCCAGCGCGCCGGTCGGTACTTTGTCGGAGAGCCAGATTTCCGAATAGCATTCGTCGGCAAATACAAACGCACCGTGCTTGCGCGCGCGCGCAATTACTTTTTCGAGCGTCTCGCGCGGCAGCACAGAGCCCTGCGGATTTGCAGGCGAGCAAAGATAGACCGCGAGCGTGCGCGCCATCAGCTCATCCGAGATCTGATCATAATCCGGGATAAAATTATTCTTGGCGTAGGCGGGAAGCGCCACGAGTTCGCAGCCCGTGACTTCCGCGCCCGCGCCGTAAGCCGGATAAAACGGATTGGGCACGATGATCGCAGGCTTGCCGCCGCGCTCGCCCAGGATTCGTTTCGCGGCAATGCTCGCGAGAAAGAGACCTTCGCGGCTGCCGTTCAGCACCAACACTTCTTTATTAGGATCGAGCGCACGGGGGAGTTTGTAGCGGCGGCCGAGCCAGCTTGCGGCGGCATTCCGAAAACGATCCGTGCCACGCAGCATCGGATATTTCGCGAAGCCGCCGATGTGGGTTGCGATCACGGGTGCCACGAAGCTCGGCATCGGATGGCGCGGTTCGCCTACGGAAAGATTGATCAGCGGCTTGCCCGGTTCGATGCCGGCAAGCAGCTCGGTGAGCCGCACGAAAGGCGAGCGCACGTTTGCATACTGATTCCGTCCGGCCAGTCCGCTTCCCGCCATGCCCGCCTCAAACGCCCAGAATTTCAAGCGGAGACTTTAGAAATCGGCGGTTAAGGCCCGTTTAACCATCGAATCATTGGTGAAAGCGGGCAAAGAAAAACCCCGGCCACAGGGGCCGGGGTTTCCTTACTTTTGTAAGGAAGGCCGGGAGATCGTCCCGGCCAACCAGACTTAGTTGTAGGCGCGTTCGCCGTGATCGGTGATGTCGAGGCCTTCGCGCTCCTGATCCGGAGTCGGACGCAGACCAACGATCATCTTCACGATGTAGAACAGGATCGCCGAGATGATGCCCGACCACAGGATGGTGATACCCACCGCCTGCGCCTGGATCAGCACCTGACCGGCGATGTCGTAATCCGGCGAGGCGACCTTCAGGATCGGGCCCGTGTAGTCGGTGATACCGACGCCACCCATCGACGGCGCGGCAACGATGCCGGTGCCGATAGCGCCGATGATGCCGCCGACCGCATGGATGCCGAACACGTCAAGTGCGTCGTCGTACTTGAACATATTCTTCACGACCGTGCAGAAGAAGAAGCAGACCACACCCGCGACCAGGCCGAGAATGAGACCGCCCATCGGACCGGCGAAGCCGGAAGCCGGGGTGATCGCAACCAGGCCCGCAACGATGCCGGAGACAAGACCGAGCAGGCTCGGCTTACCCTTGATCAGCCACTCGATCAGAACCCAGGCGATTGCCGCCGCAGCGGTAGCCACGAAGGTGTTGACGAAAGCGGTGATGGCAGAGCCGGTTGCCTCCAAGTTCGAGCCGGCGTTGAAGCCAAACCAGCCGAACCAGAGCAGCATGGCGCCGATGTAAGTCATCACCAGCGAGTGCGGAGGCATCAACTCTTTGCCGTAGCCAAGACGCTTGCCGACGATCAAACAACCAACGAGACCGGCGATGCCGGAGTTGATGTGCACGACCGTGCCGCCTGCGAAGTCGAGTGCGCCGAGCTTGAAGATGTAGCCGGCATCCGCCTGCAACGCTTCAAGAGCCGCCTGTGCCTTCACCTTTGCGTCGCCGGTCGCCGCCGCAACCGCTTTCGCGGCGTCGACGATGCCGTCCGGGCCTGCCCAGTACCAGACCATGTGCGCGATCGGGAAATAGACGAAGGTGACCCAGAGCGGGATGAAAAGCGCAACCGCCGAGAACTTCATGCGCTCAGCTACCGAGCCGAGCAGAAGCGAAGCGGTGATTGCGGCGAAGGTCGCCTGGAACATCACGAAGACGAGTTCCTGCAACGCGACGCGATCCGAGAAGGTGACGGCCTTGGTGTCGTTCGCAATGCCGGCAAGGAACGCCTTCGAGAAGCCGCCGAAGAAGTCGTTGCCGCCGGTGAACGCCACCGAGTAGCCGTAGATCACCCAGATCAGGATGACGATGCAGACCGTGTAGCCGACCTGCATGAGCATCGAGAGCATATTCTTGGAGCGGACGAGACCGCCGTAGAACAGCGCGAGGCCCGGCACCGTCATCACGAGAACGAGGACCGCTGCGGTCATCATCCAGGTGGTGTCGGCTTTGTTGATGGTCGCGTCCTGCGCCATCGCTGGATCGATGGCGAATACCGCCAGCGCCAGCGCGGCAAGGACCGCACCGAAGATGTTCTTAAGCGTCATGGGAGAATTCTCCATCACATTTCTATGAGAGTTACGGGGATCAGAGCGCATCGGCGTTCTGTTCGCCGGTGCGGATCCGCACCGCTTGATCGATCGAGAAGACGAAAATCTTTCCGTCACTTTCTTCACTTGGTCAGTTGCAACCGCGACTTCGACCTTGAGCTTCGGCAGAAAATTCACCGCGTACTCAGCGCCGCGATAAATTTCGGTGTGACCCTTCTGCCTTCCGTAGCCCTTGACCTCGGTAACGGTCAGTCCGTGTACGCCGATCCCGGTGAGGGCATCGCGCACCTCCTCCAGTTTGAACGGCTTGATGATGGCCATGACGATCTTCATTTGGTTCCTGTCCCCCAGTGGTGCCGGAGACAACTGCTGCCACCGGACGTTCTGATCGGACTCCGCCCACGGGAAATCGCTCCCGCACGCGAGTCGGGGCTCTCTAAGCAGAGGCCGTGCCAGACTCAGGGGCGGCGCGGGAATCGCTTGAGTCGCAAGGGCTTGGCTGACTCGGAAATGGGCAGCAGGGGGTGCAGGGCTACGGAAAGCCGTAATTTCCGGAGGTTTAGCCTATATTTTAGGCAGCTTCTTCAGCCATGCTCGATTCATGGCCATGAAAGAGAAACGCGCGGCACAAGAGCCGCGCGTTTGGGTTTTGAATGCAAAGAAACGAATCAGGTGTGAACCGACTCGCCGTGCTGGGTGATGTCGAGGCCCATGCGCTCATGGTCGAGCGACACGCGAAGGCCAACGAGCACATCGACGATTTTCAAAATCACGTAGGTCGCGATCGCGCACCATGCGAAGCAGATGCCGACGCCGATCAACTGCGTCACCACCTGTCCGGCATTGCCTTCGAGCAGGCCCTGTTGTCCCGCGGGCAAATCCTTCGTGACCGTGAAGGCGCCGACCGCGAAGACGCCGGTGAGAACGGTGCCGAGGATGCCACCAATGCCGTGAATGCCGAAAACGTCGAGCGAGTCGTCGTACTTCAAGCGCTCCTTCAGCCAGGTGCAGGCCCAGTAGCAGACGATGCCCGCGGCAAGGCCGATCACGACGCCATGCCAGGGTAGGACAAAGCCGGATGCCGGCGTGATGGTGCCGAGACCGGCGATTGCGCCCGAGATGATGCCGAGCACGGACGGTTTCTTTCTCGTCCACCACTCCATCATCATCCACGCGATCGCGCCGGAGCAGGCAGCAAGATGCGTGACGAGAATGGCCATCGACGCGCGCGGGCTTGCGGTAAGCGCCGAGCCGCCGTTGAAGCCGAACCAGCCGACCCAAAGGAGGGCGGTGCCGATCGCCGCCATCGTCAAATCGTAGGGCGCAAGATTTTCCGTACCGTAGCCGCGCCGCGCGCCGAGCACATACGCCGCGACCAGACCCGCGACGCCCGCGTTCAAGTGCACGACGATGCCGCCGGCAAAATCCATCACGCCCATGCCCGAGAGAAAGCCGCCACCCCAAACCCAATGCGCGCTCGGGACGTAAACTACGAACAGCCACGCGATGATGAAAAGAATGAAGGCGGAGAAGCGCATACGGTCGGCGACCGAACCCGCGATCAGCGCGCAGGTGATGACGGCGAAGGTCATCTGATAGATCGCAAACAACGACTCCGGAAGGTTGCTTGCCAGCGAATTCACCGAGTCGAGATTCATTCCGGCGAAGAAGAGTTTATCGAGATTTCCGAGATAAGCGCCCTCGCCGGAGAAGGTCAGCGAGTAGCCGGCCGCAAACCACAACAGCGAAACAAACATCACCGCGGCAAAGCTCTGCGCCATGGTGGCAAGCAGGTTCTTCTTTCGCACCAGCCCCGCATAAAAAAGCGCGAGGCCGGGGATTGTCATCAAAAGCACAAGGGCGGTTGCGGCGATCATCCACGCCGTATCGGCAGCGTTGATCGTGCTTGCTTGTGCTAGTGCGGGCGTCGCGATGAGCGTGCAGGCAGCGACGATTGCCAGAAAGCGTTTCATTGAAGTCCCCCAGAAGTTTTGTGTCGCGCGTAGTTTTTCTTTGCGCATGATCTGATCCGAAAGCCGGTTCCCACTTTTCGGGATCATGCGCCTAGAGCGCGTTGTTGTCGGTTTCGCCGGTGCGGATACGGATGGCGCGTTCGATCGAGTGGACGAAAATTTTTCCGTCGCCGATCTGGCCGGTTTTGGCGGCCTTTACGATCGCATCGACTGCGCGATTGGCGTTTTCGCTACTCACCGCGATTTCGATCCGCATTTTCGGTAGAAAATGAATCGCGTATTCGGCGCCGCGATAGATTTCGGTGTGGCCCTTCTGGCGGCCGTAGCCTTTCACTTCGGATACGGTGATGCCTTGGACGCCGACCGCCGAAAGCGCGTCGCGCACCTCTTCGAGCTTGAACGGTTTGATGACAGCAATAATGAGCTTCATGAGCGCTTCCCCTGCTGCCGGTTTGTTGTTCTGCGTTGCGTGGTCCGGCAGGTCACCGCCCAAATCCAAGGCGGCTTTATCTGCACAGATTATCGGCGTTCAGCCGGAATTTTAAGCGGGCGGAGGCGGTAGCCGCCGCTTTTTGCGCAGCTACCGGCAAAGCCGGTTTCAGCGCTGCAAATGCAGAATCAGGTCTTTTTCTTCTCGAAATCAGGGTCGTGCTTCCGGATTAGCCCTTCCTGGGCGACGGAAGCGACCAAAGTGCCGTCTCTTTTGAAGAATTGGCCCCTTGAGAAGCCGCGGGCGCCGTTCGCGTTCGGAGAATCCTGTGAATAGAGCAGCCACTCGTCGGCCCGGAACGGCCGGTGAAACCACAGCGCATGGTCGAGGGAGGCTGCCTGGATCGAGCGCGAAAATACCGAGCGTCCGTGCGGGATGAGCGACGCGTCCAACAGCCCCATGTCGGACGCGTAAGCGAGCGCGCAGCGGTGCACGATCGGATCGTCGGGCAGCGGCGAGACCGCTTTCATCCAGACATTGAATTTCGGCTCGCGGTAGTCCTTCGAGAGGTAGCGCATATATTCGACCGGGCGCAGTTCGATCGGACGTTCGCGCTCATAATACTTGCGAACCGCCTCGGGCAGCATCGGCATTACTTTTTCGCGAATATCTTTCTCGCTCATCAGCTCTTCGGGCATCGGCACCTTCGGCATCTCGGCTTGATGCTCGTGGCCTTCTTCTTCCTTCTGGAACGACACGCCCATCGAGAAGATCGCCTCACCGTGCTGGATCGCCTTAACCCAGCGCGTGGTGAAGCTGCCGCCGTCGCGGATACGATCCACTTCGTAAATAATCGGCGCTTTCGGATCGCCGCCAAGGAGAAAATAAGCGTGCAGCGAGTGACAGGCACGCTCCGGCACCGTGCGATAGGCCGCGACCAATGCCTGTCCGATCACCTGCCCGCCGAAAACCCGGATGAAAGAGTCTTTCGGCGAGTGGCCGCGAAACAGATTCAGCTCGAGCGTTTCAAGATCGAGAATGTCGAGGAGGGTTTCGACCGCTTTGGTCATCGGTAAACCTTGGCTTGATCGGCGGGTTGCCGCGGGAGCCTTAACGTACATATCTTGCCGCCATGGACAAGCAAACGCGGGATAAGCCGCTTGATGTGGCTATCGCCGGGGCCGGTATTGCCGGTGCCGCGCTTGCCGTCGCGCTCAGGCAGACCCTGGGGCGCGGATTTTCGGTCGCGGTGTTCGATCCTCTGCTTTCCCGCGAGCCTTTGCGCGACGAACGCGCGGTGGCGATTGCCGGCGGTGCGCGCAGGCTGTTTGAAGCGATCGGCGTATGGGAGCGGCTCACGGACGCGCAGCCGATCCGCGCCATGGAAATTACGGACTCGAAGCTGCATGACGCCGTGCGCCAGACTTTTCTCGAATTTGCCGAAGACGAGGAAGACGAGCCCTTCGCGCACATGGTCGAGAACCGCGCGCTGATCGCGGCACTTCGCGAGACGGCGGAAGAAGCCGAGGTCGAGCTTGTCGCTTCCGGGATCGAGACCTATGCGCCGGACGAAAGCTTCGCGCGTTTCCATGCGGGCGGAAAACAGTATCGCGCGCGGCTGCTTGCCGCTGCCGACGGGGCGCAATCAAAACTCAGGGCGCTTGCGAAAATTCAAACGATTGCGCGCGGCTATAGCCAGTCCGGCATCGTCGCCACCATCGGGCACGCGCGCGAGCATGGCGGCAAGGCCGTGCAGCATTTTCTTCCGAGCGGGTCGTTTGCGATCCTGCCGCTCACCGGAAAGCGCTCGTCTATTGTCTGGACCGAAGAGAGCGCGGAAGCCAAACGCATCGTCGCTTTGCCGCCGCCGGAATTTCTCGCTGAGCTCGAATTGCGCTTCGGCCTGCAGCTCGGCGAACTCGAAGTGCTTTCGCCCGCGCGCGATTATCCGTTGCAGATTTCGATTGCGCGCTCTTTCGTCGCTGAGCGGTTCGCACTAGTGGGAGATGCCGCGCACGTCATTCACCCGCTTGCGGGGCAAGGGCTCAACATGGGCCTGCGCGATGTCGCGGCCCTTGCCGAATGCATCGCGGACAATGCACGGCTGGGACTGGATCCCGGCGCTCCCGAAGCTCTCTCGCGCTATCAGCGCTGGCGGCGTGCCGACACGGTGGCGATGGGGTTGGCGACCGACGGGTTGAACCGGCTGTTTTCAAACGAATCGACGCCGCTGAAATATCTGCGCGATCTGGGCTTGGGCCTCGTCGATCGCGCACCGGGGCTTAAAAAGTTTTTCGCCCGCGAGGCGGCCGGCCTCACGGGCGATGTACCGAAACTACTGCGGGGCGAATTTATTTAGTCAGAGAGAGGCCGCGCTTCCTCGGGCAACATGATCGGGATGCCGTCGCGGATCGGATAGATCAGCTTGGCTGCGCGCGAGACCAGCACCTGCTTCTCCGCGTCATATTCCAGCGGACCCTTGGTCACCGGGCAAACCAGAATTTCCAGAAGCTTGGGATCGACGGTGTGACGGTCGGTGTTCATTCAGCTCTCCAATCGCGGATGTCGCAGCGCAACAACGCGGATACTACTGCAAGGTTCCGTTCTCGTCTGCCTCGCCCGCGGCAAGGTTGATCTCGGTGGCTGCGACAAGAAGCTGCGCGCGGGTGCGCAAATCCGGCGCTTCGAGCAAAGCCTGCTTTTCGCGCACACCGAACGGCGCCATCAACGACAGGCCGTTTACGAGCGCTTCGGTCGGCGCCTGCGAAATTCCGGACCAGTCGGCTTCGATCGAATTCGCGGCGAGATAATTGGCGAGCGTTTTCAGAAGCGCTTCGCGATCGACCTCGTCCTCGCCGTAGCCCTGCACTAGGTCTTCCGCGAACAGGCGGTAATCGACCCTGCACTGACGATAGGGCGTGGTGACGGAAACTTCCTCAATCACGCGAAAGCGCGCGACGCCGGTGAGCACAACCTGATAGCGCCCGTCGCCGGTCTCGGCAAAACTCGACAGTCTTCCGGCGCAACCGATCGGATACAGCGGCGGGACTTTCGATGCGCCTTCTTCCGGCTCGTTCGGCTGGATCATGCCGATCAAGCGGTCGCCGCGGATGGAATCCTCGATCATCTGCAAATAACGCGGCTCGAAAATATTCAGCGGCAACTCAGCGCGCGGCAAGAGCACCGCACGCGGCAGCGGAAATACCGGAATGGTGCCCGGAATTTCCTCGGCTAAGCGATAGGGTGCGTTGATAGCCATTTGCTATTTTGCTTGCCGTTACGAGAACAAAATCGTCGAGAGCTGTTTGCGGGCGTCCACGGTCGCCTCGTCCATCGGACCCCAGGCGTCGAAGAACTGCAGCAATTGCTTGCGCGCCGCTTCGTCGTTCCACTTGCGGTCCTTCTTGATAATGCTGAGCAGATGCCCGGCGGCTTTTGCCTTCTCGCCTTTTGCGCTTAACGAAACCGCGAGGTCGAAACGCGCCTGATGATCCGCGGGGTTCGCATTCACTTTCGCTTCCAACTCGTCCGCGCCGCCACTCACCTTGCCTGCCTGTTCGGCGAGATCAAGTGCGGCTTTCGCGGCCGTGATAGCCGGTGCTGCGGTTTTATCTTTCGACGCATCCGCCGGAATCATCTCGAAGGTTTCTTTCGCCTGTTCGAGATCGCCGGCTGCGATGTGGCAACGCACGAGGCCCGCGAGCGCACGTGCATTCGCAGGATCGTCGGTCAACACTTCGGCAAAGAGAGAAGTCGCCTCATCGAATTCGTTGGCTGCAAGTTTCGCTTCGGCTTCGTTGAGCAACTCAGTCGAAGGATTCGTTTTGCCGGTGAGACGCTCGATGAAGGCTGTGACCTGACCTTCCGGCAACGCGCCGACGAAGCCATCGACCGGCTGGCCTTTATCGAAGGCGAACACCGCCGGGATCGACTGGATGCCGAGCTGACCCGGAATCTGCGGGTGCTTGTCGATGTCCATTTTGACTAACTTCACCGCGCCGCCGGCTGCGCGCACGGCTTTCTCAAGAATAGGCGTCAGCGTCTTGCAGGGGCCGCACCACTCCGCCCAGAAATCCACGAGCACGGGGCGCTTCTTCGACTCCTCGATCACATCCTTCATGAAGGCCTGTGTCGTGGTGTCGGCGATGACGTCGCTTGGTGATGCCGCTGCTGCGCCGTTTCCTGGATTCAACTCCATATTCCGCTCCCGACCTCTCTGGTTCCGGACCATAAATGGGGTTCGGGCCGCTCGAAAGCAAATCGGGCCCTGCTGAAATGTGGCCCAAACCCGCGTTAAGCCTCAGCTTTTTCAGGTGTTGCGCGAGCCGAGGCTTTTGCCTAGAACCCCGCTCTACCCGGTGGGGTTCGCCCCGCCATTCCGGATGCGGGTGTAGCTCAGGGGTAGAGCACGACCTTGCCAAGGTCGGGGTCGAGGGTTCGAATCCCTTCGCCCGCTCCAATTTCTCTCAACTCAGTCGCCGATCACGTGCAGCACGATCTCGCGCGCGTGCGGCCGCGCGCGATGTTCGAACAGATAAAGGCCCTGCCAGGTACCGAGAACCGCGCGGCCTTCGACAATTGGAACCGAGAGGCTGGTTTGGGTAAGCGCCGCACGCAGATGCGCCGGCATATCGTCCGGGCCTTCGGCGCTATGGATGTAGCGTTCCGACTCCGGCGCAATTTCCTCGAAATAGTTCTGGAGGTCGGTCTGCACGTCGGGGTCGGCGTTTTCCTGAATCAAAAGAGACGCCGAGGTGTGGCGGCAATAAATCGTGAGCAGCCCGGCCGAAAACTTTTCGGAGGCGAGCCAGCGCAGCACTTTATCCGTGAATTCGTAGAGACCCCGGCCTTTGGTCTGGATCGTAAGTGTGTGCACCGCCTGACGCATTCCTTACTTTCTCCTTACCTTCCGATTTGAGCATGACCTTTTCCAAAAACCGGTTCCCACTTTTCGGAATCATGCTCTAGTGCCCGGCAGCCAACGTGCCGAGATAGCGCGGATCGGAAACGCCGGTGATGCCTTCCGGCGTCACCAGAATCGAATTCGCGGCGCCGATATTGAAGCGGAAGAAATCGACCTTGTGGCCGTAGGTTTCGAACGCGATCCATTGTTCCGGCGGCATCATGCGCTCGAACGCACGTTCGGCGCGCACTTCGTCCGGCATCCATTGATGATGGATGCGCGGGAGTAGCACCGCGTCTGCGATATTGAGCTTGTGGTCGATCACACCCGAAACAACACGTAGCACCGTCGTGATGATGGTCGAGCCGCCGGGCGAGCCGGTGACGAGAGAAACTTTTCCATCCTTGAGCAAAATCGTCGGCGTCATCGAAGAGAGCGGCTTCTTGCCGGGGCCGGGCGCATTGGCTTCGCCGCCGACGAGACCGAAGGCATTGGGCACGCCGGGCGCAAGCGCGAAATCGTCCAATTCATTATTGAGCAATACGCCGGTGCCTTCGGCGACGAGGCCGAGACCGAAATTCAGATTGAGCGTGACGGTGGCCGCGACCGCGTTGCCGTCCTTGTCGACCACCGAAAAATGCGTGGTGTTGTCGCCTTCCTTCTTCGGTGTAAGACCGGCCTTGATCTGTGACGAGGGAGTTGTCTGCGCGAGATTGATGCCCGCGCGGAGCTGCGCGGCATATTCTTTCGAGGTCAGCCGCGTCAGCGGCACATTGATGAAAGCAGGATCGCCGAAGAATTCCGCGCGATCCGCGTAAGCACGCTTCATCGCCTCGACCATAAGATGCAGCGTGTGCGGGGCGTTCGGCCCGCCTTTGAAGTCAAAGCCTTCGAGAATATTCAAGAGTTGCACCAAGAGCGCGCCGCCGGAAGAAGGCGGCGGCATCGAGAGAATGTCATAGCCGCGATAATTGCCGCGCACGACATCTAAGATTTCGGTCTTGTATTTGGCGATGTCATCCGAGGTCATGACGCCGCCTGCCTCGCGCACGGCGAGCGAGATTTTGTCCGCAATCTCGCCTTTATAGAAAGCGTCAGGACCGTTCTTCGCAATCGCTTCCAGCGTATTTGCGAGATCGCGCTGTACGAGAAGGTCGCCCTGCTTCAGCGGTGCGCCGTCTTTTGCGAAAATCTTCGCGGTCGAAGGCCAGCGGAGCAAAGTCTTCTGGAAGAAATTGATCGAGCGCTCCAGATCGCTCTCGACCGGAATGCCGTCGCGAGCGAGCTTGATTGCCGGTGCAATTAAATCTTCAAGCGTGAATTTTCCGGAGCCGAATTTTTCGAGCGCGGTGGCAAGCCCCGAAACGCTTCCCGGCACGCCGACGCCCAAGCCCGTGCGGGTCGCTTTGGAAATGTCCGGCTTGCCGTTCTCGTCGAGAAAGCTTTTTGCGTTGATCGCCGCCGGTGCAATCTCGCGAAAGTCGAGCGCGACAGCTTGTTGTTTCTCGGCCAGCCAGATCACGAAGAAGCCGCCGCCCCCGAGATTACCCGCGCGCGGATGCGTGACTGCGAGCGCAAAGCCGACTGCAACTGCGGCATCGACCGCGTTGCCGCCCTTCTCGAGAATCGTAACACCGATGCGGGTCGCAATCGCATCCTGTGTCGTCACCATGCCGTTCTTCGCGACGACGGGTTTGATCGCGCCGGCGAGACGGACGATGTCGGTTTCGGGGTCGGGTACAGCTTGTGGAAATGCAGATGTGCCGAGAGCGATGAGCAGCGCAAAGGCACCGAGCGCGCTAACACTCCGCGCCACGAAAGACGTTCTCAAACTTTCAAACAAGAATGCGGGCCTTCATCAGCGCGCCATCGCATAATATTCGGCGTTCGGCTCGTTGCCGGAAGCGGTCGCCATGCGGTTCGACATATTGAAGAAGGCCGCGACCGCGGAGATGTCCCAGATGTCGCGGTCGGAAAATCCGGCCTTGCGTAAACTTGCGCGGTCTTCCTCACCGACTTCCCACGGGGTCTCGGTGAGCCTCCAGCAGAAATCCAACATCGCGCGCGTACGCGAGTCCAATTCCGCCGCGCGGTAATTCGCGACCAAGGTTTCAGCAAGGATCGGGTCACCCGTGAGCTTGCGCAGCACCGCGCCATGCGCGACCAGACAGTAATGGCAGTGGTTCGCGCAGGAAACGACGACCGCGATCATCTCGCGCTCGATCTTGGAAAGCCCGGATTTCCCGAGCATCAGGTCATCCGAC
>LNEZ01000080.1 GCA_001464215.1 Rhizobiales bacterium Ga0077548
CGCGACCGCGTGTGACAGACGCACGTCTTGTTTCGTGCGGTCGTAAGGCGAGCCGTTCGGCACGATGAGGATTTCCGCGCCGGTTTCGGTCAGGCACTCGATCACATCCGGCGACCAGATGTCTTCGCAAACAGGCGCGCCGATGCGGACGCCGCGAAAATCCATCGGCCCCGGCATCGGGCCCGGAACGAACACGCGCTTCTCGTCGAACACGCCGTAGTTCGGGAGATCGACCTTGAAGCGCACGGCGGAAATCTTGCCGCCATCAAGCAAGCAAACAGCGTTATAGAGTTTACGGTCTTCCACCCATGGCGTGCCGATCAATACCGCCGGACCGCCGTCCGCGGTTTCGCGCGCGAGCGCTTCGACTTCGGAGCGGCAAGCCGCCTGAAAGGCCGGCTTCAGCACGAGGTCTTCCGGCGGATAGCCCGCGATGAAAAGTTCGGGCAGCACGAGAAGATCGGCGGCGCCTTTCGCGGCCTCCGCACGCGCCGCACGCGCCTTCGCCGCGTTGCCGGCGATGTCGCCGACGGCGGGATTAAGCTGCGCAATCGCAAGAACGAGGCGGTCTTTCACACTCATGTCATGGGTCTAGCGCCGCGCGGAACAGGCGGCAATGCTGGCTTCCGTCGGGGCCGGGTTGCGGTAGAATAAGCGCAAATCAAGGAGGCGGCAGCCATGGCGAAACGCAAATACCAGACCCAGAAGGAAGCGGGCATTATCCTCGCTGTCTGCGGGGTCATTTCGGGGCTGCTCTCAAATTACGTGACGCTCGACGGCACCGAACTGTTCGGCGTGCCAATGCTTCCGGCACTCTTCTTCGGCATCGTGATCGCGCTCGGCATCTATTCTTGGGAATCCCACAATCCTATCCCGATGCTGATCGTTTTTGCCGGTGTGGTGATCGCCTGGTGGTGTGCGTTCCGGCTCGCAGTGACGCTGCACGATGAGAAAAACAAGATGGCGCTGATCTGGATCGGCGCAGTTTCAGGTTTCGTCGGCGCGCTAATCACTTCCGTCGCGCTCTGGATAGCGAGCGAGGATTTCCGCGCGAATCTCAGCATCGTGAAAACGGTGCTGTTCGGAGCTGTCGCGGGAACGCTGCTCTATTTCATGGAAGGCGGCGGGCCTATACACGGACTAGGCCCGCTCTTTGTGATCTGGCAGGCGGGTGTCGCCGGATTGATCGGCTACGCGCTCGCATTCCGGCCGAAGCCGGAGTAACTACCCCCCAGAAATAAAAATGGCCGGGAAATCCCGGCCATTTTTTATCAGAAGCCCGCGACCGCGGAGATGGGTCTCGCGCGTTCGACGCGTTCCTTCTTGAGCAAGTCCGCAACCAGGAAAGCCATCTCGATCGCCTGCTCCGCATTCAAGCGCGGATCGCAATGTGTGTGATAGCGGTCTTTCAGATCGGTGTCGGAAATTGCACGCGCGCCGCCAGTGCACTCGGTCACGTTCTGGCCGGTCATCTCGAGATGGATACCGCCGGCATGGGTGCCTTCCGCCGCGTGCACGGCGAAGAACTCGCGCACTTCCTGCATGATTAGCTCGAACGGACGCGTCTTGTATCCGCCGGCGCTGACCGTGTTGCCGTGCATCGGATCGCAGGACCAGACAACCTTGCGGCCATCTGCTTTCACCGCGCGTACAAGACGAGGCAGATGCTCGTTCACTTTGCCGGCACCAAAGCGCGCGATCAGTGTGATGCGGCCCGCTTCGCGCTCGGGATCGAGAATTTCGAGAAGCTTCAGCAAGCCTTCCGGCGTCGTCGAAGGGCCGGCCTTGATGCCGATCGGATTCTTGATGCCGCGGCAGAACTCGACATGAGCGTGATCGGGCTGGCGCGTGCGGTCACCGATCCAGACCATGTGACCGGAGGTGTCGTACCAG
>LNEZ01000081.1 GCA_001464215.1 Rhizobiales bacterium Ga0077548
TCCGGATCGATACCGCAGGCGCGCATGAATTCGAGCGTTTCGGTCAGACGCGAAGCCAGCGCTTCGTAGCGCTCCGACTGCGGGCTGTCTTTGACGAAGCCGAGCATCCACTGATGCGCGTTCGAAATGTTGGCGTAGCCGCCGGTCGAGAATGCACGCAGCAAGTTCAGCGTTGCCGCCGACTGGCGATACGCTTCAAGCTGGCGCTTCGGATCGGGAATACGCGCTTCTTCGGTGAACTCGGGACCGTTGACGATGTCGCCGCGATAGCTCGGCAATTCCTTACCGTCCTGCTTCTCCATCGGAGACGAACGCGGCTTCGCGAACTGGCCTGCGACGCGGCCGACTTTCACCACGGGAGACGCGGCAGCGAAGGTCAGCACCACCGACATCTGCAAGAAGACGCGGAAGAAGTCGCGGATGTTATCCGCGCGATGCTCGGCGAAACTCTCGGCGCAATCGCCGCCCTGCAAGAGAAAAGCGTCTCCGGATGCAACGGTGCCAAGCGCGCGCTTCAGCGCCCGCGCCTCGCCTGCAAAAACCAGCGGCGGAAAAGAAGCCAACTGCTTCTCGACCTGTTCGAGGGCCTTCTGGTCCGGGTAATCCGGGACCTGAACCACCGGCTTTTTGCGCCAGGAATCCGGGCTCCAACGCTCTTTCATCACACGCACTCCACTTGCGGGCTCGCCCGCTTAAGGCCGGGGGTTATAGCGGGGGTCGCTGGTTCATGCCAGTTTTCCACAAGCCCCCGGTTTCCGGCGTCTTCTACTTACGTAGCGGCCCGTAGCGTCGGCGTTAACGCGCTTGAAGACCCCTGTTTCGCGTGGAGAATGCCGCGCCATGGACGCGCCTGCACCCGAATCCCGCACCGAATTTACCGCCGCCGACGGCTACCCGCTGGCGGCAACAGTCTTCGAACCGCCGCAGCCGTTTCGCGCGGTCGTGCTGATCGCGGCTGCGACCGCGGTGCCGCGCGGCTACTATTCGAAGTTCGCGCGCTATCTTTCCGGACAGGGTTTCAAGGTTATCACCTTCGACTATCGCGGCATCGGCGGCTCGAAACCGAAGGGCGGTCTGCGCGGCTTTCCTGCAAAGATGCGCGACTGGGCGGCGCTCGATCTCGTGGCTGCCGTCGATTACGCGAGCAATCTCGCGAACGGCAAGCCGCTGCTTTATGTTGGCCACTCGTTCGGCGGACAAGCGCTCGGCCAGCTTCCGAATAATCACAAAGTAAGCCGCGCGCTCTTCGCCGCTTCTCAGATCGGCTATTGGAAACTTTTTCCCGTGCCGGAAAAATATCGCGTCTGGTTCTCGCTGCGCGTTCTGGGGCCGCTTGCCTACACGCTCTTCGGTTACGTGCCGGGCAAGCTCGGCATGGGCGAAGATTTGCCGAAGGGCGTTTTCAAGGAATGGGCTTCGTGGTGCATGAAGCCGCGCTATCTCTATGACGACGAGACGCTGGACGCGCGCAAGTATTTTCCGAACTACAAGGGTGCGTTGCGCGCGATCGGCATGAGCGATGACGATTGGGCGCCGCCGGTGACGGTCGCAGGATTGCTCGCGGGCTACACCGGGACTAAGCCTGAACACATCACGGTCACACCGCAATCCGCGGGCGTGAAAAAGATCGGCCATTTCGGCTATTTCCGCGAGCCATCGCGCGAACCGTTATGGCGCGAAGCAGCGGAGTGGCTGGGTCGTAGCTGAGTTTACTTCAGCCGTTTGATAATCGCGTTCGCGACTTCCGCGCCGACCAGTGCCGCGCCGCCGCAAGTCTGCGCGAATTCGCCCGCGACTGCCTCGCCCGCAAAGTAAACTTTATCCGCGAGCGGACGCTTCAGCGCGGCGCGTGCCGCAAAGTGTCCGGGTGCAGCCGCAGAGTAAGCGCCACGTACCCACGGGTTGCGCGGCCATTGCGTGAAGTCGGCTTTCAAAATGTGCTTGCTTGCTTTTTCGCCGAACACCCGCTGGAGCGACGTGGTCGCAAAATCCACCGCCGCGTCGCGGCCCTGCGCCGTCAGATTCCACGCGAAGTCGCCGCCGACAAAGCCGATCATCATCGGAAATTCGAACGGATGGCAGATGAAATAGATGTCCTGCTTACCGGGCATCTCCAGCAGGATGTCTTCAAAGGGCTTCAGGCCGAAGCGCTCGCCGTCGAGCAGAAGCGGAATCTTCGCGAGCAACGCCATCGGGATATTGTGGATCGCGGTTTCTTTCCACTCAGGCAAAACCGGATCCCATTTGATGTAGCCCGATTGCAACGCGCCGGTTGAGCACGTCACGATCGCATATTTCGCGGCGACAGTGCCCTTCGGCGTCTCCAACTGCACGCCCTGCCCGCTATATTTGATCTTGTTGACGGGCGTCTCCAGCGAAACCGGAACGCGCTCGCCGAACTTCGCGACCACTGCGCCAAAGCCTTCCTTCACCAGATAATTCGGCTCAAGCTCGGCCTGATCGTCGTAATCGCGGATCGAAAGGTCGTTGAAGTCGACCGCCATATCCATCGGACCCATCGCAGTCGCGGTCGCCTGCTCTTCCTTCGAGCGGATCGGGCGGATTTCGGAGACGGCACCGTCGCGCACTTTTGCGGCCTTGGAATTCGCCTCGACGATTTCCTTGGTGATTTTCTTGATGCTCTGCGTTTGTGCGTTCGAGAATTTTTCGCGGCCGTACCAGACGTGATCCAGGCCGTCGTCGTGCTGCTGCAAGGTGAAGCCGTTCGCTTTCGCGACCGGCAACATCGGATTGCGGTCGGCCGAATGAATCCAGGCGCAGCCGCGATCGAAGGCAATGCCGGGGAAGGTCGTGGTGTCGGTATTCGCGCGGCCGCCCCTGCGCTCGTCGGCCTCCAGCACCACGAAAGTTTTTCCGGCTGCCGCCAGCGTGCGCGCCGCGGACAATCCGGCGGGACCGGAGCCGATGATCGCGACATCCGGATTAGCTGGGATGCTTTGTGCAATCGCGAGGCTATTCGTGAAAGGCGTGAACGCGGTCGCACCAAGCCCGGCAAGAATTTCGCGCCGTGTCGGATTACGAAAATCCATAGTCTCCCCCGAAGTCTTTTAGCTTTTCACTTTATTTCGCAACGTGACGAGTTCTTCCGCCGCGGTCGGATGCAGCGCAACGGTATTGTCGAAATCTCGTTTTGTCGCGCCCATCTTCACGGCAATCGCGGCCATCTGCACCATCTCGGCGGCACCTTCGCCGACGATGTGAACGCCGAGCACCTTTTCGGTTTTCTGTTCGACAACAAGTTTCATCAAGATTGCCGTGTCGCGGCCAGATAACGTCGCCTTCATCGGCTTGAAGCGCGTGCGATAAATGTCGAGCGGCTTACCGGCGGCCTTTGCCGCGGCCTCGCTGAAGCCCACCGTGCCGATCTCAGGCTCGGAAAACACCGCGCTCGGCACGTTGGTGTGGTCGAGGTGCCATGGGTTATTCCCGAACAGACTATCTGCCACCGCGTGCCCCTCACGGATCGCGACCGGGGTCAGCGGCAACCGCGCGGTGACGTCGCCGATCGCGTAGATCGAAGGAACGCTCGAGCGCGACGTTTCATCGACCGCGATCGCACCTGATGCATTCAGTTTCACGCCGGCCGCTTCAAGGCCAATGTTCTTCGTGTTCGGCGTGCGGCCGACCGCGAGCATCACCTGATCTGCCTCGATCGCAGCGCCATCGGAGAGAAAGGCGCAGCGATGCGTCTTATGTGCTTCTATTTTCTTGATCGTGTCGTTCAATCGCACATCGATGCCGCGGGCGACCATTTCGCCGCGGACATGGGCGCGAATGTCGTCATCGAAGCCGCGCAAAATCTCGTCACCGCGATGCACGAGCGTCACTTTGCTGCCAAGCGCCGAAAACAGGCACGCAAACTCGACCGCGATATAGCCGCCGCCCTGAATCACGATACGGCGCGGCAGTTCTTCGAGATGAAATGCCTCGTTCGAGGTGATGCTGAGTTCCTCGCCCGGAATATTGAGCGACGACGGATGTCCGCCTGTCGCGACCAGAATATATTTCGCGCGCAGCCTCACACCGGTCTTGAGCACACGGACCGTATGCGCGTCTTCGATAACGACGCGGCTGTCGATGATCTCCGCCCCCGCGCCGCTTACATTCTTCCGGTACGCCGCCTCGAGCCGCGCAATCTCTTTATCCTTGTTCGCAATTAGCGTCGGCCAGTCGAACTTCGCGCCTTCGACGGTCCAGCCGAAGCCCGCAGCATCCTCGAACTCATGCGCGAAGCGGCTGGCGTAAACCAAGAGCTTCTTCGGCACGCAGCCGCGGATCACGCAGGTGCCGCCCATGCGGTATTCTTCGGCAATGGCGACACGTGCGCCAAGGTTGGCTGCGATACGCGCGGCCCGCACGCCGCCCGAGCCGCCACCGATCACGAAAAGATCAAGGTCGAAATCCGCCAAGCCCGCTACTCCTTCAGTCCGCTTTGTCTTGTAGCGACAAAAAAAGCCGGGCGGAACAGTGTCCGCCCGGCCAGGAATTCACGAGAAGTTCAATACCGCTTAAATGGTATGGCCCTTCTTCTTCATCTCCGCCTTCAGGCGGTCAGTGAGCTGTTTGTTCATCTGCACGCTCCACTCCTGAATCTTGGCGAGCGAGTCGCGGCCGATGTCGCCGGTAGTACCGACGAATTTCTTGCCGGTTGTCGTGTTGTAGAAAGTCACGATGTCGTTCAACTCGGCTTCGGTAAACTTCTCGGCATAGACCCGCGCGATGATCGCGGCGATCTCATCCTTGCGCTTGTCGTATTCGGGGATCAGATCCTGCAGGATCGTCGCGATCTCCTTCGAGAGATCAGGGTTCTGCTGGATGTAGGTCTGATAGACCTGATTGAAGACCTGCGGCACGGCGCCCTCGAAGCCGCGGACGATGCCCGACATATCGACCACCTGCCGCGCAAGCTTCTGCTGAGCAGCGCTCGGGGCCTGGGCCTGCGCCACTGCCGCGAAGCCGAACAGGGCAACGAGGATTGCGCCCGCCCTCGCGGCGCGGATTGCCAAAGTAAACATCTCAAAACTCCTTCCCGTGAATTCTTAGGACCGTTCTATGACACGGATACCCTCTGCTCCCGCGAGGATGGCCCTTGTCGCCAGTCCGATAAACAGGCCGTGTTCCACGACGCCGGGTACTTGCGCAAGTCCCTTGGCAAGCACCGCAGCATCCGGGATTCGGCCGAAATGTGCGTCCAGGATCACGTGTCCCTGATCCGTGACGAAAACATGGCCGTCGGCCTTCTTGCGCAATATCAGGTCGCCCCGGCAGCCGGAGGCGCCTGAAACCGCAGCAATCGCGCGCCGGGTCGCCTCCAGCCCGAAATCGACCACCTCGACCGGCAGCGGAAAGCGGCCAAGCGCTGCCACGGCCTTGCTTTCGTCGGCGACCACGATCATTTCGCGCGAGGCGCTGGCTACGATTTTCTCGCGCAGCAGCGCCCCCCCGCCTCCCTTGATGAGACTTAATGATGAATCCAGTTCGTCGGCGCCATCGACCGTGAGATCGAGCTCCGGCGTCTCGTCGAGCGTGGTCAGCGGGATGCCCAGAGCCTCGGCCTGCTTCCGGGTCGCTTCCGAAGTCGGCACGCCGACGATGGAAAGCCCGCCCCGCATCTTCTCGGCCAGCAGATCGACGAAATGGGCCGCGGTCGATCCGGTGCCGAGACCGAGCTTCATGCCGGGCTTCACATATTCGAGCGCGCGGCGGGCGGACTCGCGCTTCAGCGCTTCGGCATTCATATAAAGTCTCGTCTTTGGAAAAGATTACCCGCGTTGTAGCACGCGCTAAGCTGCACTCGCCACTGGCCGCGCTTTACGCTACCCAGCTTTCCATGCGCCCAACCATCGTCTTCGACCTGGACGGCACGCTCGTCGATACCGCGCCCGATCTCTTGCGGGCGCTCGACTTTGCGCTCGAGAAAGAAGGTCTGAATCCGCCGGACGATCACGAGGCGCGCAATTTCATCGGCAGCGGCGCGCGCGCTATGATCGAGCGGGCGCTCGCGCATTCCCAAGTAAAATTCGGGAAAGAAAAAGTCGACGCGATGTTCCGGCAGTTCCTGCTCCATTACGAGGATCACATCGCAGACCACTCACGTCCTTTTCCCGGGGTCGAACAGGCGCTGGCAAGGCTCGCGGACGAAGGCGCTATCCTCGCCGTATGCACGAACAAGATGGAGCGCTATGCGGTGAAGCTCCTGGAAGCGTTAAAGCTCGCCGAACGTTTTGCTTTCATCGCGGGCAGCGACACCTTCGCGTTCAAGAAGCCCGACCCGCGCCATCTCACCGAGACGATCGCCCGCGCGGGCGGCAACCCGGAGCGCGCAGTACTGGTCGGAGATTCCGAGACCGACGTGATTACCGCGAAGGCGGCCGAGATTCCGGTGATCGCCGTTTCGTTCGGCTACACGGACATTCCGCCGGCCGCGCTCGGCGCAGACCGGTTGATCCACAAATATGAAGATTTGCCCGCGGCGGTGATGGATTTGCTGGGCAGCTAGAGAGCTTGCTTGACACGCTATCGGGGCGTTCCTTACACACCGGCTTATCGGGCGCGTAGCTCAGCGGTAGAGCACTCCCTTCACACGGGAGGGGTCACAGGTTCAATCCCTGTCGCGCCCACCATTCAATCCAGTTTTGGAAGTGTCAGCTCGCCTGCTTCTCGGTCACGCGCGAGAGCATGACTTGCAGCTTGCGCTGCGCGGAGAGCTCCGAGAACAGAAGATAGGATTTCTCGGCCGCTTCGAGCGGCTTGCCCGACAGGCCATGGTTAGAGAATCCCGCCGCAAGAATTGCCACTACGGTCGGCCAGCCCAGCCTTGCGGCCTTGCAGGCAACCAGCAGACCGACGTGATGGTCGTCCTGCAGAAGGTTCGCGACGAACTCGGCCGGCACGACGCAGAACAGCGAAAGCGTCGCTGAAACCTCGTCGAACTTCCGTTGCTGCGCGAAGCCAAGCAGGACACGCTCGTTCAACTTGCCTTCGCGGTTCAGCCGTTTCACCACGCCTTCGGCGGCTGCGAGATCGCGATAGCCGAATGCGCCGAGGCCAAGCTCTTCGGCGACCGCCATCATCGCTTCTTGAATGTGCTTCTGCTTCTCGGCGTCGGCGGTCGCAAGCAAGCGCGAGCGCACGAGATTGGTTGCGCTCATCAGGAGCTGTTTCAAGAGCGAAAGCGGAATGTCGATACGCAGGCCGAGGCTTTCCGTCATCTCGTCATCGCCTTCGGCACGGTTGACGATAGTCTCATACCCCCCGCGCGAGAAGCGGGCGCCAGTATTCTTTGCAAGCTTGCCAACGACGCGGTTGTCGCCGCGCTCAATCAGAATGTCGGTTATCGATTCGCTTAGCTGCTCGCGGATTGCAATCGCAAGCAGATGGGTCTGGCTTTTGGATTTCGCGATATCGATCAGATCCTTCTCGGCCAGGCGATCGGACTGCGAGAGCACCGGACCCGCCACCGCGATGTTGTCGTCATGCGCGAGCAGCGAGATCATGTTCTTCGGCGCGTTTTTCACCGGCGCGAATTTGAGGCTGATCTGCGAGAGCACGCGCTCTTCGATGCGATGCGCGAGATGCACGAGAATTTCGTCGAACACGCCGACCTGCTGTTCGTTGAGACGGTTGGCATCGGACAGGAAAAGATCGGTGATACGCCGAAGCATGGCGACCCGGCGCTCCGGCGCGCCGCTTTGCAGCGCGTCTTCGAGCTCCGACATCAGTGCCAGGGTAAACTTCATGTAACGGGATTAGCAGGCAGGCCGCTAACAAGCGCTTAAATTGTACGGTTACCGGCGCGGTCGGAAAACGCTAATCGCGGAAGAAAATTACCGAAAATTTTAACGGCTTTCGACCGGTGGCGTGCCGTGCGTGTGGAAACTTTCGATCGTCTTCAACCCCCACGCCTGGCCTTTTTTGCGCTCGTCTTCGGTCCAGGTGACGGTCTTCCAGTCCGGATCGAGGATCAGCCGCGCACCGGCATTGGCGACTTCCACACGATTGCCCGCCGGCTCGTAGACATACAGGAAGAATGTCTGCTGGATCGCGTGCTTGTGCGGGTCGGTTTCGATGAAGACACCGCGCGCTGATCGACGGCATAGGTAACGTGATGGAAGCGCCCGCGCTCTTTGGTGTGGTCGCGCGTATAGGCAACGTCATAGCTTTTATTGTTCACCGTGAACCAGCAGCCGCCGTAAGAACCGTCGTTGAGTTTGATTTCCTCGGTGACGCGGCTGCCGAGCGCCGCGGGCAGAAATTCGCGGATTTTTCCGACATCCTGTGCGAGCAGATTATAGTGATCGATCCGGCGCACGCCGACCCCGCGC
>LNEZ01000082.1 GCA_001464215.1 Rhizobiales bacterium Ga0077548
CGTCGACATATAAGCGCCGAGGTTGGCGATGGTATGCACGCGAAGTCCGGTGATCTTGTGGTTGGCGTCGAGCGCCAACTCTGCGCGTGTGACATGATCGCGGCCATGCGCGTCGGTCAAAAACGCTTCGGAGCGGTCGGACACCCATTTCACCGGACGCTTCACGCGCCGCGCAGCCCACAGCGCCACGACCTCTTCCGGGTAGATGAAAATCTTCGAACCGAAGCCGCCGCCGACATCGGGTGCAATCACGCGAAGCTTGTGCTCCGGCGCCATGCCGATAAAGGCCGAGATCACGAGCCGCGCCACGTGCGGATTCTGGCTTGTGTTCCAGAGCGTCAGCGCGTCGTTGCCCTGATCGTATTCCGCGATGGCCGCGCGCGGCTCCATCGCATTCGGCACCAGGCGGTTGTTGATGATGTCGAGCTTGGTGACGTGTTTCGCCGACGCAAAGGCGGCATCTGTTGCCGCCTTGTCGCCGAGATGCCAGTCGTAGATCGTGTTGTTCGGCGCAACGTCGTGAATGAGCGGCGCGCCCTTGGCCTGTGCCTTCGCGGGATCGACTACCGAAGGCAGCACGCCGTATTCGACTACGACCTTCTCGGCGGCATCGCGCGCCTGGTTCAATGTTTCCGCGAGCACGACTGCGACCTGATCGCCGACGCAACGGACTTTGTCCGCGGCAATCGCGGGATGCGCGCCCGCCTTCATCGGCGAGCCGTCTTTGGAGAAAATCGCCCAGCCGCAGATCAGTCCGCCGATTTTGTCGCCCGCGATGTCGGCGCCCGTTAGCACCGCCACCACGCCCGGCATTTTCTCGGCGGCTTTAATATCGACCTTCTTGATGGTCGCGTGCGCGTGTGGCGAGCGCACGAAATAGGCGCGCACTTCACCGGGCCGCGAAATATCCGAAGTGTAATTGCCCATGCCGGTGATGAAGCGTTGGTCTTCCTTGCGGCGTACTGCGGCGCCAATTCCTGTCGCGCTCATGACGTCCTCCAGATCCCTGTTTTCGTTCTTATTCCGCGGCGCGGGCGGGCTTGGCTCCGCCCTTCATCGCCTTTGCGCCAGCAGCCACCGCTTTCACGATATTGTGGTAGCCGGTGCAGCGGCAGATGTTGCCGTCGAGTTCTTCGCGGATCGTGTGCTCGTCGAGGTCCGAGCCCTTGCGGTTCACGATATCGACCGCGGACATAATCATTCCCGGCGTGCAGAAGCCGCATTGCAGGCCGTGATGCTCGCGGAAGGCTTCCTGCATCGGATGCAGTGCCGATCCGTTGGCGAGACCTTCGATGGTCGTAACCTTCGCACCGTCGGCGGTCATCGCGAGCATGGTGCAGGATTTCACCGCAACGCCATCGACGTGCACGACGCAGGCACCGCATTGCGACGTATCGCAACCGATATGCGTGCCGGTCAGCCGCAGCTTTTCGCGGATCAGTTCGACGAGAAGGGTTTCAGGGGCAACGTCAACGGTGTGCGATTTTCCGTTGACCGTGACGGTCACATTCGGCATGGGGCGCTCTCCCGGCTTGGAAGAAAACTTGGCCCATGGCGGTCATTTTCGGCTGACCGTCTCGTTATTTCGTCCGGCCGCGTTTCTTCTCTTTTTTACAATTCCAGTCTGGTCCGGTTCCAGACTGCGGGTCAAGCGTTTGCTGGCATTCCAACAATGCCGCCAATTACTTGTAATCGGCGAGCGCCTCGACAAAGTTCTCAAAAAAGCGGTCAGCAGTTTTCTTTGCTGAGCCTGCAATCAGGCGTTGCCCGAGCTGTGCGATCTTGCCGCCGGTCGCCGCTTCCGCCTTGTAGGCGAGCTTGCAGCCTTCGCCTTCGTCGGCCAGTGCAACGCTCGCTTGCCCCTTTGCAAAGCCGGCGACGCCCCCCTCGCCTTCACCGACGATCTTGTAGCCGTTGGGTGCGTCGATATCCTCGAGCTTCACCTTGCCTTTGAAGCGCGCGCTCACAGGCCCGATCGTCAGCTTCACGGTTGCCTGAAACTCGTTGTCGGAAGTTTTCTCCAGCGTTTCGCAGCCGGGAATGCACTTTTCGAGAATTGCCGGATCGTTCAGCGCCTTCCAGACCAATTCGCGCTTCTGCGGCAGATCGTATTCGCCGCTCATCTCAAGAGCCATGACGTTCTCCCTTGGTCAGACAAACTGAACAGCAAGCCCGCCCAGCGGACCAAAATCCGCATGGATCGTATCGCCCTTCGCCACATGAACCGGCCGCGTGAACGAGCCCGACAGCAGGATGTGACCCGGCTTCAGCGTAACACCGCGCGGCCCGAGCTTGTTTGCAAGCCAAGCAATGCCGAGCGCCGGATGACCGAGCACGCCGGCGGCAAGCCCGGTCTCCTCGATCTCGGAGTTCTTGTAGAGGATCGCGCCAGCCCAGCGCATATCGAAGTCGTCGGGCTTCATCACGCTGCCGCCGATCACGATGCCGGCCGCGGCTCCATTATCGGCGACAGTATCGAAAATCTTGCGCGGGTTGATGAGCCGCGCGTCGATGATCTCCAAGGACGGCACGATGTACTCGGTCGCGCGCAGCACATCGAATAGGCCAACGCCTGGCCCTTTCAGAGGCTTGCCGAGCACGAAGGCAAGCTCGACCTCGATACGCGGCACGCAGTAATTTTCATGGGCGAGCTTCGCGCCGTCCGCCACCAGCATATCGTCGAACAGATGCCCGTAATCGGGCTCGTTGATGCCGAGCGATTGCTGCATCGCCTTGGAAGTCAGCCCGATCTTGTGGCCGATCACCTTGCGGCCGGCTTTCAGCTTCTGTTTCGTTACTTCCTGCTGGATCGCATAGGCATCTTCGATATCGATCTTCGGGAAGGTGACGGAAAGTTGCTTGCCCTGCTTTTTGGTGCGCTCGGCTTCGATCAGGATGGCCGCGGCTTTGGATCGCTCGGACTTGGACAACATTTGCATTGCACTCTTTTATTGCTAATCCCCGATGCATCCGTCAGGGCGTTTCCGGGGTTACGATAGACGGAAGCGAATCCCGCGTCATCCGAGGCCCACATGACCCGATATGTTATCGCCTACGTCGCGACTCTCGTAGTGTTCATTGCAATCGATTTCGTGTGGCTCTCTTCAATGGCGAACGTACTCTATAGGCCGGTTCTGAAGGAAATTCTTCTGCCGGATTTCAGGCTCGCGCCCGCAATCGCCTTCTATCTGCTCTTTCCCTTGGGCCTCGTGATCTTCGGTGTGGCAGCAGGCATCCGGAGCGGCAACTGGACGGACGCGCTGCTCTACGGCGCGATGTTCGGCTTCTTCGCTTACGCGACCTACGATCTTACAAACCAGGCGACGCTGAAAAACTGGGAAACCAAGCTGACGGTGATCGATATGATCTGGGGCAGTTTCGTCAGCGGCACTGCCGCGACAGCGGGCTTTCTAATTTCCGGCTGGGTCGAGCGCGCGATCCGCTAGCTCTTCTTCAAGGCGGAAACAGCCAAAAAACAAATTAGCACACAAATCGCCGCTGCGCTGACCGCGTGAAGCGTCAGCAGTGCGCCATATTCCGCACCTGAAAAGATTTCGAGCGGCGCTCCATAACGCCCGCGAAGCGCGATAAAGAGCACAATCGGCAGAACCGCAGCGATCCATGCCGACTTCGTTTCCTTGCTGCTGAAAATCAACGCTCCAAGAACCGCGCAAGGAAAGAAGAACAGCTCCAGCCCGCTTTCCGGCCCAAGCACCTTTATCGAAAGCAGCGTGTTGCCGATGCTCGCTGCGATCAGCAACCACTTGCCGGCAAGACTATTTCTCCGCATCAGCCATGGCACCACCGCATAAAATGGCGACGAGAAAAGCGTGAGCATTGCAGGCCAGAAGCGGCCGCCGACCAGAAAGTAAATATAAAGCGGATAGAACGGCTGATTGCTGAGGATGAAAGCCGCAATCTTGTTAGACGCTTTCGCGAGCGGGTCGCGATGCTCGATGTAAGCGTAAAAATTCCGGAGCACGCTCACGCGCCGCGCAGAAGATAATGGCTGACGCCCCATTCGCGGCCGTCGCCGTAGCCGAACAGACCCGACGTCGCGAGAAAGAACATCCGCCAGCGATTCTTCCAAAGGTCCGCCTGATCGCCATAAACCGAGCGGAGAATGCGGCTTACTTCCTCGTCGTTGCGGTCCATGTTCTGCAACCAGTGCTCCGCGGTCTGCCGGTAATGCCAACCGCTCCATTTCCATTCTTTCTCGACGTGAAAGAGGTCGGGAAAGTGCCGGATCAGTTCATGGCTCGGCATGATGCCGCCGGTGAAGAAATGTTGCGCAATCCAGTCGGACTTATCGTTCTTGTCGAAACGATAAGGATGAGATTTGTGCGTAAAGATATGAATGAACAGCTTGCCGTCAGACTTCAGCCAGCCGCGCACGCGCGAAAGCAGCACGCGCCAGTTTGCCATGTGCTCGAACATTTCGACGGAAACGATGCGATCGAAAGTATCGCCAATCTGAAACACATTCATGTCGGCGGTAATCACGCGCAAATTGCGCAGTCCTTTCTTGGCCACCTCGCCTTCGATATACGCGCGCTGCGAGGCGGAATTCGAAACCGATGTGATCTGCGCGTTCGGATAGCGCTCCGCCATGAATAGCGAGAGCGAGCCCCAGCCACAGCCCAGTTCCAGAATCCTTTGCCCATCCGCGAGTCCGGCGTGCTTCACGGTCTCGCTCAAGGCGTCGATCTCCGCGCCTTCGAGTGTCTGGTTTTCCTTCAAATAGAGACACGAGGAGTATTTACGGCGCGGTCCAAGGACAAGCGCAAAGAATTCGGCAGGCACTTCATAATGCTGCTCGTTTGCCTCTGCCGTGTGCTCGGCAACCGGATACTTGTCCATTTCCCGCGCGAAGCGTTCGTCCACGACCGCCAGTGTGCTCAGGTGACGCCGCGTCCGATCGACCAGCGCAAATATGCCCGCGCGCAGTACGAAATCGGGCAGCGCCGTCGATTCGACGAAGCGGGTAGCGCGTTCGACAAAACTCATTTCCTTTTTGCCTTTCGCTTCGGCGCTGAGGGTCCGTTTCGAGGGCCGGGAAAGAAGGCATTCACGCGCCGCTGATAGCTGCGAAACTTTGCACCTCGTGTTCGCAGCATATGTTCTTCAAGCGGCGGAATGCCGGAGGCATGAACAAGGAGCCAATACATCATCGCCGGCGCAAGCAACGTAAGCGGCCACCACCAGTAACTTCCGGAAGCGTTGAATGCGATCAGGGCGTAGGCGAACCAGCCAAGCCATTCGAAGAAATAATTCGGATGCCGCGAATAAGACCACAGGCCGGTATCCGCGACTTTGCCCTTATTCTTCTTTTCAGCGACGAATGCCTTGAGCTGCCGGTCCGCAATGCCCTCGCCCGCGATAGCAAAGATCAGAAGCGCCGCACCAATCCAATCAATGATGCGAAGACCCGGAAGCGGATTCTGCGCTGCAACGAAAACGGCAAGCGCAAGGACGAATCCGCATAGTGCCTGAATCTGCAGAAACCAGAACAGCCGCGCCTGTGCGCCTTTTTTCCATTCTTTCTTTAGCTGCGCGTAACGCGGATCGTCACCGCCGGAAAGCGTGCGCGCGAGAATGTGCGTGCCAAGCCGTCCAGACCAGACTGCACAAAGAGCAGCGGCAAGCCACTGCCGCGATGAAATCTCATTGCCCGCTGCGAGCGGCACCAGAAGTGCGAGCGATACGCCGGCGATACCGATCCCGTACGACCACAAGGTATCGATCCAGCCGGACTTTCCGGTCTCACGCTGCACCCACCAGGCAAGCGCCATCCAGAGCGAGAGAAAAACCGCAGCTGCAATCGACGCGCAGGCGATCATCGCGCCACCGCCTGGCGTGAAGCCGTTTCCCGCACGAACTGCACAAGGTCTTCGCGCGCAGGCGCCAAGAACGAAAACAGCGGCGAGAAAGTGCCGATGATCGAAAGATGACCGACGCGGTCATAGCTTTTGAGTGTCGCCTGCCCGCCTTTTTGTTCGACGCGCTTTGTCAGCCGCGCAGAGTTTCCGGGATCGACCACGCTGTCGTTGACCGGACGCAGCAGCAGCATTGGCGGCTCCTTGCCATCTACGTAGTTGATCGGCTGCGTTGCAGGCCGCTTTTCCTCGGGTCCGAAAATAATTTTTAAGTTCTCCGCCGTCAGCGGGAGGAAGTCGTAAGGCCCGGCGATTCCGATGACGCCCGCGAGATCTGTTTTCGGATCGAGCTTCACCTCGGCAAGCCAGCGCCGGTCGGTCGCGAGCGACACCGCGTTATAGGCGCCGGCCGAATGACCCGAAACAAAGAGTTTCGAAACGTCGCCGCCGAAGCGCGTGGCATTATCCTTCGCCCAGCGCATCGCCAGCGCAGAGTCACGCAGGAAATCCGGATAAAGAACTGCCGGAAACACCCGATAATTTGGAATGACGGTAACGAATCCGGCGCGGGCAAGGGATGCACCGAGAAAGCGATAGATCGACTTGTCGCCGTGCTGCCATGAGCCGCCGTAGAAGAACACCACTACCGGAAGCGGCTCTTGCGTGTGCGCGGGCCGATAGACATCGAGCTTCAGCCGGGGGTCGGCACCGAACGAAATGTCGCGCTCGACCGCGACATCGCTGCCCCAGGAAGCCGTGTTCAGAACGAATGTGGGCGCCCAGACAAACAGGGCGGCTACAAGAACAAGGCAAACCAGGCCAGCAATCCACACGCGCTTCATCTGCTCACAA